>NZ_JBVKBI010000040.1:0-42596 GCF_055639035.1 Streptomyces sp. NPDC107654 | reverse complement strand
CTCCTCGAACCCGTCCTCCGCGGTCTGGAAGCGGGAGTGGGTGGCGCAGACGGTTTCCTCGCGGACCTCGTCGCAGTACGACTCCTCCAGCCCGTTGGGTCCGCCCTCGGCGGAGTGCTCGTGGTCGCACTCCAGGTCGAGGCAGTAGACGTCTCCGGTGAGGACGGTGGTCGGGCGGCAGGCGGTCTCGGTGGTCACGTTGTCTCCTCTGTGCGTGCGGTGCGTTGGTCCTGCATGCGCTGTTTGATCTGCTGCTGGGTGGGCTGCTCCCAGGTGTGCCAGCCGATGGGCGGCTTCCATCTGCGGGCGTGCTCGCGGGCGTTGATGCCACACCAGCGGCAGCCGGACGGTGCGGGGATCTGCACGGTGCTCCTTGTGGCGGTGGTGGGGTGTGCGGCGGGCTAGGCGGCGGCTTGGCCGTGGATGACGCGGAGCTTCGGCTTGCGCGGACGGCGGGGCGCGAGGGCTGCTTCGAGTTCGGCGCGGTGGGCGGCCTGCTCTTCAGGCGTCCAGGCGGGTGCCGGCTCGGCGCTGTCTCGGCGGGCGGGTCGGGCGTGGCCGAACGTGCCGGTCGGGATGGCCTCGGCCATGAGGCGTTCGTATGCGTTCATGCGGCGGTGGCCTCGGCTTCCTGGTAGCGGCGTGCGTGGACGGTGGTGCGGGGGCGTCCGGCGTCGTGGCAGGGCGTGGTGGGCTCGACCTGGCATTCGGGGCAGCAGGCCGTCTGTTGGGCCCATGCGGATACGCGGCGGGGGTGGGGTTCGGGCAGCAGCCGGCCGGTGGTACGGAGGACGCACGGCTTGCCGGGCTGGGCTTTGCAGTGGGGGCAGGCGACCGCTCGTGCGGGGTGTCCGGCGGTGCTGTGGATGAGGGTGCGGAGGCTGGGGGGCATGGGGGCGCCGGGCTTGCGGACGGTCATCGGGCGGTCTCCCATCGCGGGCAGTTGGTGTGGAGTCCCTTACTGAGGTCGCGGTTCTCGTCGCAGCTCTCGGGCCAGCCGGGGTGTTCGGGGTAGGGGCTGTCCGGGTCGGCGGGCTCGAAGTGGGTGCAGGTCTTGCAGCCGCGCGCTTCGGGGTTCTGCCAGCAGCGGGCGATGTGGGCGCTGGCGGCGGACTTCTTGGCCCAGGTGCGGCGGCAGTGGGGGCACTGGTGCCGGATCACCTGGAGGGCGATGGGTTGGGTGGTCATCGCTGAGGCTCCTTGCTGAGCGTCCTTGCAGGGCCAGCGGTTGCCGCACGCGCACCAGTGGCATCCGTCCAGCGGGTCCGGCACCTTGTCGAAGTGCCGCGTTGCGGGGCGGGCGTTCATGCGGTCTCCTCGGTGATGCCGGCGATCAGGTGGATCTCCCAGTCGTCTGCGCCGTAGGCGCATTCGGTCCAGGTGCCCTTGAAGAACCGCCAGCCGAGTGCGGTCAGCTCGCTGTCTTCCGGGTGGGTGGTGACGGTGTCGCAGCGGAACTGCCAGTCCGTGCCGTCATCGATGTGGGTGTACGTGCGGCCCGGCTCGAAGAAGCGTGGCGTGCTACCGGTGGGCAGTAGGTCGTTGTTCGGGCGGACGGCGCCACGCGAGATCTTGCACGCCAGCGAGGTGATGAGGACGGCCCGTCCGGCGTCTGCCTTGGTGCCGGTGGCGCGGTGCTCGCGGGCCTTCTTGCCCAGCCATCGGGTGACCTCGGCGAGTACCTCGGTGCGGTGGGCGTCGAGGTACTCGTCCAGGCGGTAGGAGGTTCGGCCGCTTTCGAAGAGGCGGTGGATGGCGGCGCGCGGGTTCATGCGGTCTCCTCGGTGTGGGGCTGGAGGGCGGTGGTGTGGCGGTTTTCGTGTGGTGCGCGTTCGCGGCCTCGGTCGGTGCGGCAGGGGCGGCCTACGCCGGCGTGGCAGGTGGGGCAGGTGACGCCGAGCGGGCCGGGGTAGACGGTCACTGGTCCACCGCCGGCATGTCGGGGAGGGCCAGGCACTCGGTGTCCGGCGGACGCCATCCGGCGTCGAGGAGACGGGCAACGATCCGGCGAGCCGTCTCCTCGGACGTACCGTCACCGAACCCGGGAAACGTCCGCGGGTCCTCGGCACGGGCCTCGGTAACTGCGAGCAGGGCGTCGACGTGGGAGACGATCCACTGCTCAGCGATCTCGATGCCGGTCCGGCCATTCTCGTAGTGCATGCGGTCGATCTCGCATGCGACGAGGTTCATGCGGGGGTCGGTGGCGTCCATCAGGCGGTCTCCTCTTCGGGCTGGTTGGGGGTGGAGGCGGTGCGGCGGGCCGGGTGCGGGGGGCGTTCCTTGCCACCAGGGGTTCGGCACGGACGGCCGATCGCGGCGGAGCACTTCGGGCACTGGCGTCCGAGAGGTCCGGGGCGCTGTATGCGGGGCCGCTCGGTCGGGGTGTCGTCCGTGTCGGGGACGGGGCGTCCGACGCTGCTCAAGAGTGCGCGTGTTGGTGCTGACGGAGAGCCGGTGAGGGCCGGGCGGGCTGGCGGGGTGTTGCCGCTGGCGGTGGCTTCGAGTTGGTCGCGAAGCCGCTTGAGGTAGTTCGGGTCGCGGTCGCCGGGCGGTGGTTCGTAGACGAAGTTCTCCAGCCGCTCGTTGCGGATCTTCCGGGCGAGGCTGATGACGTCGGGGGTGGTGACGCGGCGCCGTTGGTCGGGCTGGAGGCCGGCCATCTCGACGGCGTAGAAGCGGGTGAGGGCGGCTTCGGCGTCGCGGTAGGTGACGCCTGCTGCGTTGAGGTCGGCGTGCCAGGCGAGGAGGTCGGCGTCGCCGACGGTGCGCTGGTCTCTGGCGGCGGCGAGTCCGAGGAGTCTTCCGGCTTCCTCGTAGCTGATCATCGGTTCTCCTGGGTTTGTGCGTCGGCGAGGGCTTGGAGGCGGCGGCCGGCTTCGATGGCTTGCTGGACGCGCTGGTCGGTGGTGGAGGGGCGAGGGGCCATGCCGGGCTGCCAGCCGCCGGACACCGCGCGGAGGGGCGGGCGTTCGACGCCGGGGGGTGGCAGGGGCGGGAGTTCGCTCCAACCGCGCATGAAGTACTTGGCGGAGTCGACGTTTGTGCGGGATGCGGACTTGACGGCGTGGTCGATGAGGGCGGGCACGCCGGACTTCTCGATCAGTGCGAGGACCGGGAACCACTGGTCGCCCCTGAAGGGCCAGCGAACGACGACGCCTGCTGCGGTGAGACCGTCTACGAGGGGGCGCGCGTTGTCGGGGATGCCGTAGGCGTGGCGTCCGGCGGCGGGCGTCTCCTGCTTGCTAGCTGAGGGGGTAGTTGAGGAGGGGAAGAGAGGGGTAGGGGTCCCGGATTCCGGGACACTGACGTCCCGGATTTCCTGACACTGAGACGGTTCAGTGTCCGCATTTTCGGGACACTGGGCGTTCGCGTCAGTGTCCGCATTTTCGGGACCCTGAGAGCCGTCAGTGTCCCGGTTCTCGGGACCCTGAGACGGGGCCTCAGTGTCAGGGATTCCGGGACACTGAGGCACGGTGAACGCGGGGATCTTGTACTTCGCCGTGCCGTTCTTCTGGCCAGCGTTCAGCTTCGTGAGCGCGCCCTTGGCGATCAGCGACTTGATGACGGCGTAGAGCTGCGAGCGGCTGAGCTTGGCGCCGCGGAGCACCTCAGGCCGTTCGACGCTGTTCCACGTGATGCGGGTGTCGTCGTTGGCGTCCTCGGCCAGGACGACCAGGAGGAGCTTCTCCCGGTGCGTCAGGGCTTCGGGGGCGCTGGTGAGCACCTCAACGATCAGGCGGATTCCCACGAAGGTCTTCTCTCGTTCGTGCTGGTCAGGGCATGGCGAAGAAGGCCCCTTGTTCAGGGCGGTCGGTGCCTCCGACCTACCCCCGAATTGTACAACGCGACGCACATGAATGTTGGGTTGCTGTGTATCCTGAGCGCATGAGCCAGCCCGCCGAGAAGCGCATGGGCGTGTCCGACGCCCGCGCGAACATGACCGACGTCATTGCCGAGGTACGTCTCCTCGGCACCCCCGTCGTGCTCACCCGGCGGGACAAGCCCCAAGCGGTCCTGATCTCGGTGGACACCTACGACGAGGCCAAGACGCTGCGCCGCGTCGTGGAGAAGCTGAAGGCGGAGGACGCCGACCTGTACGAGAAGCTGCTCGCCGAGGCCACGGTGAAGAGGCGAACCGTGAAGGTGCGCCGGCGCTCCGACGACGAAGATGTGCTCTGACACCGTTCCCCTCCCCTCTCTCCGTGCCCCGCACCGTGCTGGTGCGGGGCTGTGCTTTACTGGCCGATGGGTGCGCCGCAGCCCTTGCAGAACCCGGCGTTCGGCGGCACCGTCCCGCCGCACCGCGGGCAGCTCACGCGACCCGACCCGCCTGCGCCGCCCGGGTGCCTCTCCAGACCGCGACCGCGGACTTCTCCCCCGTCGGCCGACTGCTGCGGTCGAACCCGCAGTGCTCGAGGACTCCGTCGCGGACGAGGGACTGGGTGAAGTTCCCCCAGTCCGCTCGAGGACAGGGCGGCTCGGGTAGCTCGTTGTCCGCGGCGACCTCGTAGGTGGTGAAGCGGCGACCGGTGCGCGCGGCCTCGAGGAACGCAGGGCGGATGCGGTCGCACCACGAGTGGTAGTCCAGGCCCTGCGCGGGCACCGTGCCGTCGAGCGCGGGCTGGACCGGGGCGGTCACCGGACACCGCCGCGGGCGCGGATCCGGACGCCGGCCTCGATCAGCAGGGTGCGGGTGGTGCCGTAGGAGTAGCCGATCTGCCGGGCGACCGACTGGATCGTGCAGCCCTCCATGTACAGGCGAGCCGCCTTGCTGCGCAGGTGTATTCGGGTGGTACCGGTGATCGGGCGACCGGTCATGGGGTGTCCTCCTCCGTCGGTGGGCGGGGCGTGTAGGCGGGTGGTGGTTCGGGGAGCCCCTTGGCCCGCCAGGGGCTGTGCGTCGAGCACAGCCACCCGGCGGGGTACAAGCGGACCGGGCCCTCATGCGGGGCAGGAATGTCACAGACGGGCTCGGAGGCCTCGGTCACGCGACGGCCGGCAGACCGGCGCCGCGGCGCTCGGCGCTGTCCGAGAGGTGCTCCGGGCGCACACAGTCCGGGCTGCCGCAGTTACGCCGTACCGCGCCCTCCGGTGCACGTCCGCGGCCGACGATGAACGCGAGCTGGGCGGGCGTGTACGCGCGGCCCTTGAACTTGGGCTTGTTGGTGCCGACCCACGTGAGGTGATCACCGAACGCGGCGATCGTGCTCTCCTCGAACAGACCCCGCATCGTCCTCGGCTGCGGCTGCCTGGCACCGCGCAGGCGCCTGTAGGTCTCGCGGGTGGTCAGCTTCCACTGGACAGCCATCCGGCGGACGCCGCGGCGCTCGTCCTCGTTGAGGCCGCCGTACACGCCGAACTGGATGTCCTCGTCCAGGGCGAACTGCAGGCACTCCTCAACCACCGGGCAGCTGCGGCAGACAGCCCTCGCGGTCTCCTCCGAGAGGGCGCTGAAGAACAGCTCCGGGTCGTAGGACTGGCAGGCGCTGCGGGTCCGCCAGTCCGTCTTGCGGGCGGTGTCGGGGACGCTGCCGATGTAGTTGCTCATGCTGCTTCTGCTCCGAAGATCGCGTTGTACTGGTCCCGCATGGGCTGGTCCTCGACGTGCTCGGGCTTCACGCACGGCGGCCATCCGCAGCCGGCCATGACGTGCCCCTGGGGCTCCCGGCCGGTGGCGAGTCGGAAGGCGATGCGGCGGGCGGCGTACTCGATGCCCTGGTTTTTGATCACGGGGTGAACGCCCTCGCGCCAGAACCCGGTCCACGCGAGGTGACCGTCATCAGTCGGGCGAGTACGGACGGTCCAGGCGTCTTCCAGGCGGATGGGGGTGCGCTGGTAGCGGGGGAGGTCGAGTTCGGCACGGATCCGTGCGACTCGTGCCGGCCTGGTGCGCAGGGCGCGGCAGATGTACTTGTCGGAGTGGCCCTCTCGGAGGAGAGTCACAACGTCCACGCGGCTGCTGTTCGGGCGACCAGGCATCAGACAGCCGCCCCCATCACCGGCTGCGCGTACCGGTCGATCTCCTCGCCGGTGATGGCCTCCACCAGAGCGCAGACCAGGACCTCGGCGGCATTCGGGGTGACGGCGTTGCCGTACTGGCGGACCTTCTCCCGCTTGTTGCCGAGGACGACGTAGCTGTCGGCGAAGCTCATGGCCCGGCCGATCTCGTGCGGCTCCAGCATCCGGAACAGGACGTCGTTGATGTCGACCTCGCCGCGGACCAAGGCATACCGGTCGCGGGTCGTCAGCGCGCCGATCGGCTCGTTCACGGACCGCGGGCCACCGTTGCCGTAGTACGGGACGAGCATGTGCTCCCACGTCAGCAGCGACTGGTGACCGGCCGTCGTCATCGTCCGGAACGGCTCGGCTGGCGAGGTGCAGTGCTCGCCGCCGTCACCCTTGCTGCCGTTGTTCCGCATCACCATGGCGGGCATCGGCGGAACGACCAGACCGTGGTGGTTGCCGGACGCTGTGACCGTGGCGAGCGACTCACCAACGGATCGGGCGACCGATCCACCGCCGCGGAGTTCGGCGATGAACGGCAGCCATGCCAGGCCGGTCTCGTTCCGGGTCGTCATGGCCCGCAGCGGAGCGTGCGCCGACGTAGCGCTCTTTCCGTCCCGGCCCTCCACGGGCACCATCAACGGCGGCACCATCAGCGCGTCGTTCTCCCGGGTGGTCCGCGCGGGCATCGGCTCCCCGACAGAGACCGCGGCGTCCCTCCACGTTCCGCCGGCCGGGACCATCATCGGCACCGGGCGGGCGAACTTCTTCAGCCCCGCCTCGATGCGTCGGAGGGTCTTCTCCGCGAGAGGCTTGGCACGGTCCCCGATCCGCTGCCCCGGGATGGACCAGTCGATCGCCACGGCGGCGGGCAGCGCCTCCGGCTCGACCATCTGGTTGCGGCAGCGGGTGTTCGGGCACCGATAAACGTACTGCTGCCGGTAGCGGCCCATGTCCCGCTTCGGGTCCTTGAACACCTGCATGGCCTGCACGAAGGCGTCGCAGCCGGAACACCAGGCTCGCGGACGCAGCCACTTGTCCCAGTCAGGGTTCCGCCCCAGACTCTCGTGCCAGTAGCCCACGTACAGGCGGTCCCGGGACTGGGGAGCAGCGTGCACCGACCGCGGGTGCGCGTGCATCGAGTTCAGGGCGATGATCCGGGTCTTGTAGCCGAGCTTGTGGATCTCGCCGAGCCACCGGTCCCACTGGTCCCAGGCGCGGACGTCGGTGACGTTCTCCACGATGCCGGCCTTCACGAGACCACCGCGCTCCTGCACGCCGCGCAGGTACAGCGGCACCTCCTCCATCAGCGCCCGGGACTCCTCTTCCGGGGACGGCTCATCGTCCTCGTCGGCCACGGCGAGCAGATCCAGGAGGCTGCCCTGCATGGCGCCGACGAAGTCCCGCTTCTTGCCCTTGGCGACGGACCAGTTCGTGCACTCGGGGGACGCCCAGAAGATGTCGGTGACAGGCCAGTCCCAGACGGGCGCCTTGCGGATGTCGCCCTGGTAGTGGCTGGTGGTCGGGAAGTTCGCGGCGTGCGACTCGATCGCGAGGCGCCAGTGGTTAGCGGCCCGCTCCACCCGCACGCCGGGTACGGCGTGGACTCCCTGAGAAGAGCCGCCAGCCCCGCAGAACCAGTCCATGACGGTGAGCGCGTCAGTGTCGTGGCGGTACATCAGGCGGCCTCACCCTCGTTGCCGACAGGGATGACGGTCTGGATGTCGAGGGCGCGGGCGAGGAGGGCGGTGAACTGGGCGCCGGTCATGGTGACGTAGCCGTCCGCGGCCGACGCCTTCCCGGTCCGCTTGTGCCAGACCACGCCCAGCCACGCGCCGTCGTTCTGCCGCTCGACCTCGGTCTCCTCGATCCAGCCGGCGAGGTTCCGGGAAGCGGTGTTCTTCGCCTCGATGACGACGCCGACCACACCGGCGATGTCCCCGCGGTCCTTCGCGGCACCGGCGAGGCGGCGCTCGGCGAACGGCCAGCCCGCCGCCTTCAGGTGCTCCACGATGGCGCGCTCCCAGGCGCTGCCCTTGGCCTTGTTGCGGCTGGTCACTGGTCCCCCTTGCGGACGTCGTTGAGGAGTCGGTCGAGGCCGGCAGAGAGCTGCGGGTCCGAGGCGATGACCTCGGCGAGGTGGGCGCCGACCTCTTCCCACAACCGGTCCGGGCCGACCTCGCCGCGGCGGTCGCGCCAGCTGGTGACGGCGCTGTAGATGAGCAGGCCGACGAAAACCCCCAGGGGGATCGCGGCGAGGAGGACGTACGCGTACACGGCGCCGATGAGCCGCTGCTCGATGTCGTGCGGGCTCATCGGTCGCCCCCGATCAGGTGGCCGACCGTGCACAGCAGCAGCTGCCCGCGGGCGACGACGACGGTCCGCACCCCGCACTCCCGGCAGTGCACGGTCTGGCGGCGGTGCCGGCCCCGCACCGGCGCCGGGCGCACCGCCCAGCGCACGGCCGCGGTCGCCAGGACGAGGGAGCCCATGAGCGAGGCGACGCCGATCGTGATCTCCGGGGTCACGACGCCACCCCCTGCGCGGCCTGAAGCGCGGCGAGCTGCTCGTGTGCCGCGGCGAGCTCGCGCTCCAGGACGACGTTCGTCCAGTGCAACTCCAGGCACTGCGCGTCCAGCGAACGCCGGGCCCGCTCCGACAAGTCCAGCTGCTGCTGGAGCCGGGCATCACCCGTGGCCGGATGCACCGAGACCGGGGTGGTGGGGTGCTCGTCCTGCTCGTGGGCGACCTGCGACTGCAGACGCTCGATCGCGGCAGCCTGCCGGGCCACCTTGTCCTCGGCCTCCTGCCGGCGGCGGGACTCCACCTTGAGAGCGCGGTTGAGGTCTTCGTACTTCGCCTTGGAGACCAGCATCACTGGCCCTCCCTTCGCTGGGTCGGGATGGTGAGGGGCCAGGCCGGGTCACACACCGCGGTCGGCTTCGTGCGGCGCAGGTACTCCTGCAGCGACGCCTGCTGCTCCGCACGCCAAGCCTTCTGAGCCGCGTACAGCTGCTTCGGGCCCATCTCTTCAAGCTGCGGATAGCGGCGGTACAGGGCGTCCGCGATCCCGAGCGCCGCGGTCGCGTCGGCGTCTGCGATGTGCCAGTCAGTGAGCTGCACGCCGTAGTGCTCGGCCACCGTCTGGAGCTTGCGGCTGCCCTTGCGGTACCGATCGACCTGCTTGTCTACGACGAGGGGATCGAGCAGGGTGTACGGCTCGTCCATGTGGATCCGGTCGGCGACCGGGCGCAGGCCGTGCCGCAGGAGTTCGTGGTGCAGCACGGACCAGTCGTAGGCGGTGTTGTAGGCGACGATCGGCATGCCGTAGTCGATGGCCTTCGCCAGCGTGTCGGCGATCTCCTCCAGTGCCGACGTAGGGTCCTGGCCTTCGGCCTGCGCCCTCTCGTCGGTGATGCCATGGATGGCGGTGGTCTCGGAGGGGATCGGCACACCAGGGTTGATCAGCCAGGTCTGCACTCGGTCCGGGCTGACGCCGCCGCGGCCGACGAGGGCGGCAGTGATGATGCGGGCCTCGGCCGGGTTGGTCGACGTGGTTTCCGTGTCCCAGGCGATGCGGCGGGAGTCGAGGTACTTCACGCGGCACCCCCGGCGGTCAACTCGGGCAGTACCGCGGCGGTGAGGCGGCCCTCGCGCCAGGCCTGCATGACCTGGTTCCGGCCGTCCTTCTTGAAGCGCACGTTGTGGGTACGGGCCCGCGCGGGGGCGATCTGTACGCCGGGCACCTCGTGGATGACGCCCGTCTCCGGGTCGGCGTACTCGGCGGCGCCGGCGGCGGTCATCTCCTGCAGCAGCCGATCGGTGAACGCCTTCCGGACGGTGGTGATGAACTTCCGCTCGATCTCCGTGCCGTAGTTGGCGAGGACCCAGGCGGTGAATGCCTCCTCGTCCACGACCTTCGCGGCGGCCTCACCGGAGGACAGGCTGACGGTGGCGATGTCCGGGCCGTCCGGCAGGGCGACGGCGACCTGGCGGACACCGGTGGTCTCGGCGGCGGCTTCGAGCGCGGCGCGGGTCTCGGCGCGGGCGGCCTTGTACTCGGCTTCCACGACGTCGAGGAGCGTCTTCAGCGCGGCCTCGCGCGCTGCTGCTTCCTTCAGGTTCATGGGTGTGGTCTCCTTGGGCGGGGCGCCCCGATAGCCGCGGGGCGCCCCTCGTGTGCGGCGGTTAGGCGGCGGAGCCGGTGAGGATCGCGGTCATCTCGCGCAGCTGTTGGACGCCGGCCTGGCCGATGGGCAGGCCGTAGGAGCGCTCGAACTCCTCATCGAGGTTGTCGATCCCGACACTCGCGGCGGCGGCGCGGAGGGCACGCTCGGCGGCGTCGGCTTCGGTCTCGCCCTCGGCAACGACCTCCGCATCCGGCACGTCGTTGGACGGTTCCAAGTCGTCGGAGTAGACGGCGGCAGAGGCCTCGGCGGCGGCCCGCGCGGGCTCGGCGAGCTGCTGGCCACGGGCGATCAGGTACGCGCCGAGCTCCAGCAACTCCCGGTCAACCTTCACCGTCTCGGCGAGCAGCCCGGCGCCGTGCGCCTGTCGGTACAGCTCCTTGATCGCGGCCTGGTTGGTCGTCGTCCCTGCGACGTCGGCGATGTCCTGCGCGGGCTGCGAGCGTCCGCGCATGGCCGGTGCCCCCGTCTGCCCGGCGTCCGGGCCGGGCGTGGCCCACGGGTCGGCTTCGCCCCGCTGCACGCTGCGGAGATGCCGGTCGCTGGGCGTCGGGTTGTCGGCCTGCGCCATCTCCTCGGCTGTGTACACCCCGGCCAGGTCGTGCGGGAACGCCATGCGTAGCGCCAACGCCTCCGCGCACTTCGCCGTCATGGTCGCGGGCATCTTCACCCACAGCCCCGACGGCTCCCCGCCCTTCTTCGTCTGGACGTACTCCGAGTAGCGGGCCACAGCCGAGAACCGCATCCCGTTGCGGATCACGGTTACCTTCGCGGCAGCCGGCGGTGCGTCTGCCAGCCAGACGTCCCGCCACTGGCCGGACTTGTCGCACCACAGGGTGTCCTCGTAACCGAGCGTCTGACCTGCCTCAGCCGCCGCACGGTGCGCGATGACGCGGTATCCGTCGATGCTGGTCTGCGGGGTGTACACCTTGCGCTGCTGCTTGTTGTCCCATCGGCCGATGAGGTAGATCTGCCGGGAGAACGGGTCGAGCCGGGTGCGCTGGCAGAGGTGGAGGAACGCGGACAACTCGGCGGGAGCCACCTGGTTGTCAATGCCGGACTGCTGAAGGACAGCCGCTTGTTGCGGGGTCCAGTCGGTCTGGTCGGGGCGGATGGCGAGCGCGCCGCCCCCCTTTGTGATCTCGGCGCTCACGAGCGCACGTCCTTCCTGAGGGTGTAGAAGCGGTCGTCCACCGAGCCGTGCTCGGCGAGCTGGCCGTGGCGGGCGAGGTACTGCAGATCACGGCGGGCCGTCGTCCGGGACGGACCCCAACCGTTGGCCCGGTACAGGGCCATGACCTCACCGGTGCGGACCTCTCCCGGCAGGGAGCGAATCGTGTCGAGGAGCCGCGTGCGGCGCTGACGGGCGGCGCTCACGCGGCGCCCCCGGTGTAGCGGGCGTGGACGCGGGTCCCGTCCTCGATCAGTTCGGTCCGGGACTCGTACGCCCCGGCCGGCAGGTACGGGGTGCTGTCGTCCGGGTTGCCGATCGGGTAGCCGCACCGGATACGGCGCGCAAGGTTGTCGGCGCTGATGCTGTTGCGGTAATCACCGACGACGAGCCACACGCCGGGCTGCTCGCGGAGGGAGCGGGCGGTCTGCTTGTGGTCAGCGCGAGGGCGCTTGGCGAGACGGCTCACCGGGCACCTCCCGGGATCCAGCCGGGGTAGTCGGCCTCGCAGGAGCAGGCCTCCGGGTGGTCGCAGGCGAGCCGGGCGAACGCCGCGTCCACGAGCCCCTCGGCGGGGTCCATCTGGTGGCGGGCCTCGGCGGCGATACCGGCGGCGAGACGCTGCCGGGCGACGAGCGCCGTGATCTCAGGCTGAAGCGCGGTCATGCCGCCACACCCCCCTCGTGCTGCGACGGGACCCGGCGCTGCGGGTTGAAGCGGTCCAGCCGCTCCATCACCGCGGACAGCTCCTCGTGGAGCCGGCGCGCGTCCGGGATCCCCACCTCGACCTGCGCGGTGTCCATCCCGGCGGCGTCCTCGACCTGCTCGATCGCGGCGTCCAGCTCGCCCTCCCGGGCGATGCCCTGCACCACGGCGGCGAGTTCGTCCAGGGCGTCGAGGATCTCGTCGCGGGCCTTCGGCTCGGCCCACGACTGCACGAGCTGGATGAGGGTGTCGGTGCGGATCTGGTCGACGCGGAGCACGCCGTGCAGGTGGTTCGCGCCGAGGCTGAAGCTCATGCCCGGCTTCTTCGAGTGGTTCATCGGGTGGCCTTTCGGCGATGGCGGCCAGCAGCCGCAGAAGAAGAAGGAGAGACGGGGAGGTGGCCGGCCCGTGCCCAATGCGGGACACGTGGTGCAGGAGCGGGGCGGCGGGGACGAGGCGGGAGCGGGGTCTCGGCGGCCAGCTGCAACAGCCACAGGCCGAGAAACCCGAACGCCGTACCCAACAGCCACATCACGGCGCGTCCGGACCGGGCGCGGTGTTGTGGGCGTGCTGCGCCTCGGCGATCGCCCGCCAGCGGCTGCAGGTGTCCTCGATCTCGACCAGCGCGTTTCTGTGGCCGACCGCGTCGGCGAGGTCGGCCAGGAACTCGGCCCGGTCCTCGTCATCCATGAGCCGCGCCCACGGGAGCGCTGGCGGGTACGAGCTGCGCTCGACCAGTCCCTCGGCCGCCGCGCGGACCGACGCCACCCACTCGGGCACCGGCAGCGGGTTCTCCCACCGGGCGGCCTGCTGCTCGGCCTTCTCACACAGCGTCAGTACCGAATCGAGGCAGCGGGAGAGGTAGGCCATCTCCTCCGCGATCGTCGGCTCCTTGCCGACGTACTTCGTGCGCTCCGTCTCCAACTGGGCGACCCGGGCCCGCAGCTCCTCGACCTGCGCCCGATGCTGCTCCCGCTCACTGAGCAGCGTCAGCCGCACCGTGCTACGCCCACGCTGCGCGGACGTCAACGCGTCCCAAAGCCGCGCGCTCACCCGCTCCTCAGCCGCCAACAGCCCACGCAGCCGCGCGGACTCCTCGTGCTCCCGCCGCAGCTCAACCACCGCACGCTCGGCCACCTGCACCGCGTCCGACGACACCGACGCCAGATCCTTCGCGGCCTCCGGGGACATCAGCAGGCCCGCCGACTCCAGCGCCAGCGCGATCCCCGCCGGCGTCCTGTTCTGCTGCATCGCGGCGAGGATCACCCCGGCCGCAGAGTTCACGCTGCGGGTATTCATCGCTTCACCGCCGCGCGGATCCAGTCCATGACCAGCTCACCCGCGGGGACCGGCACCGACACCAGCACCGACGCCGTCGACCCGTCCTCACGCGGTTCCGTCTGCGTGTGCAGCGTCCACAGCTCCACACCCTCGAACTCCGGCGACACGTGGATCTCGCCGCCCAGGACCCGCAGCCACTCGCCGAGGTCGTCCACGTCCGAGACCATCACGTGCACCGACTCCGGGCGCGGGATCCGCACCGGCGCCGGCAGGAAGAAGGCGTCGATCACGTAGTCGACAGCGCGGGCGTTGTTCTGCTGGGCGCGGACGCGTGCCATCAGCGCGTCCGGCAGCGGCGCTTGGGGCAGCGTCATCACCAGGGTGCTGCGGCCGGGGAGGTCGGTAGGATTCGTGCTCAAGGTGATCCACTCCTTGCTGTAGTGCAGTGGGTTGCCTGTGGGGTCGTCTCCGGGTCGCATCCGGGGCGGCCCCGACGTTCGTTCAGGAGCCGGCGAGGGCGAGCGCCTTACGGCGGCGGGGGCGGCCGGTGGAGACCGGCATCTGCTCCTTCGCCCTGAGCCGGGCCTCGGTCTCCTCGCGGGCGATCTCGTCAATGACGATGAGGTCGGACTCGCTGAAGACCAGTTCGCGGCCCATGTAACGGCCCGGGAAGCGGCGGCCCTTGCTGCCGTCGAGCGGCCGGTTGAAGCCGTCGCGGAGCCAGCGCTGGCCGGTCGTGTCCTTCGGCTTGTCCGGGTCGGTGAGTCCGAGTCGGATCGCAGCCGCCCGGACGTTGTAGAAGCGCTCCAGGACCGGCAGTTCAGCCGGGGTGGGGGCGAGCGGCGCCTTCCTGGCGGCCATCGGTGTCCTTCCTGTGCGGCTCCCCGGGTGGGGCGAGGAGTCGCGGGTCGTCGGGCTGGATGTGCAGGGCGGTGCGGAGTCCCGCGTACGTGGGGGGCCGCATGTGCTGCTTGGCGCCGACTTCCAGCTCGGTGAGGAAGCTCTTGCTGATGCCGGCGGCTTCGGCGCACTTGGCCAGGGACATGCCGAGGTCCTTGCGGCGTGTGCGGATTGCCGCCCCATCCACCTGGAAGGTGGGTTGGGGTCTGTCCATGCACTGAAGGTAGCGGACGGATGTTTCGGAAACTAGCGGTACGCGCGAGTAACTTAGCGGTAGCGAGAGTTTCCGCTAGTAGACGTGAGTGAACGGGAGTTACTTCCCGCCCACTTACCGCTGCTTACAGTCACGGAGCGGGGCGTACCTAGCGGTCGCTAGCGGTCGCTGGCATCATGTCGACATGACCACCCCCAGTGGCGACGCCGCCCGCCACCTGCAGAAACTCGCCGCGCTTGTCACGCAGCGACGAGTCGCGCTCGGCTTCGCCAGCAAGGAAGCCGCAGCTGAGGCGTGCGATATCTCGCATACGACGTACCGGAAGATTGAGTTCGGCCGGCCGGTGCGCGGCACGAGCTACGCCAAGCTCGAACTCGGCTTCGGCTTCCGCCCGGGGTCCATCAAAGCCGTGATCGAGGGGTCAGCGGACTCCATCACCCTTGAGGACGGCACAGAGTTGATCGAGGGCGGACAGGTTACGCGCGTCGACCCGACGACCCTTGAGGCCACCCTTCGGGATGTGGTGCGCAGCTCTGCCACGCTGACGAATCCCGAGATGACTCTGGGTCAAGTTGAGGCCATGAATCAGCGAATTGTGGAGGAGCTGCGAAGGCGCGGACTGCTGCCGGAGGCCTCTCACCAGCAGTGACACCGGAAGTTCACTTCGTACGTTACGGAACTGTGACCAAAACAAGTTGGTGAATCCTCAATCACCACTACCCCCACACACACTCCCCGTGCCACGCTTCTGACTCACCACCTGGGGGTCACCCAAGAAGGACGGGGGGACCTGTTATGGCGACAGTTGTCACGTACGACGAGCCCGGATTCATGGCCCGGGTCATCGACACGGCGGGGGGACTCGTCTGCATCCTGGCCACCGCAGCAGCCACCGACGGCGTGATTCAGGCACGCATACGGCGACTGATGTCCGGCCAGGGAATCGACTGCACCACCTGCGCCGAATGCCCCGTCGGGCAGCAGGCGATTCAGGCAGAGTAGGGACAGTCAGCACGCGGAGGCCGGCGGCAGGGGTGCTACGCCGGCACATCCGTGCATCACGCCACCACCACATCGGGGGTTGACGCATGCCCTATCCCGAGCAACGCGGGAACAAATGGCGAGTCCGGTGGAACACCGGCAAGAAGCACCCAGACACCGGCCGCTGGATCTACGACAGCCAGGGCGGGTTCGACACCCGCGAGGACGCTGTCGCCTACGGCCTGGACCGCGAGTCCGACATCCGCAACGACCGCTACACCAGCCGCCGCGACGGCGCCATCCCCATGCGCGAGTACTGCCGCACCTGGCAGCAGACCATCCGTGTCGGCCATCTCCGGAAACGCAACATCGCGTCGTACATCCGGCTCTACATCGAGCCCCGCTGGGGCGATACCGCCGTTGCCGACATCAAGCCTTCCGCGTACCGGGCCTGGGAGTTGTGGCTGGAAGACCAGCCGAACATCGGCGACCGGTACCGCGGTGAAATCCTCCTCGTGTTCAGCATGATGATGGACGACGCCGTCGCCGACGGGCTGCGCGCCTCCTCTCCCGTGCAGAAGAAGCGGCGCCGCGGCGTGTACAAGAAGAAGCCGCGCGAGCGGAAGCGGCCCATGGCCATCGAGGACGTCCACCAGCTCGCCTGCAACGCGCTCGCGTTCTGGGGGTTCCCGGGCTACGTGTACGTGTGGACCTCGGCGATGACCGGCATGCGCCCGGCCGAGCTGTACGGCCTACGCCGCGAGTACTGCCACCCCAACTGGCCTGCCTCTGACCCCCTTGATGACGCCAGCGAGAGGGATCGTCGTGAGCGGCACGCCGACGATCTGGAGCGGTACGGGCCCGGCGCGATGCCGGCGCTGCGCGTGCAGTACCAGCATCAGCGACTGGAAGGCACGGGCCCGGCTGGTCTGTATCCTCCGAAGTACGAGTCGCGTCGGACGCTCGTGATCCCGTCGTTCCTGGCGGAGCTGCTGGAGATGCTGCTCGCATCTCATGAGTCCGAGTGGGTGTTTACGTCAATCAATGGCGGCCCGCTGATCAACGCGAACTTCACCTACCACTACTGGCGGAAGTTCGCCGACGGGCGGGATGCCCGGGAAGAGTTCGACCGGATCCGGCTCGGGCAGCACCAGGTCGTGGACTCCCGGCGCCCGGTTCCCGATCTGCCAGCTGTTCCGGCCTGGAAGGGCAAGCGGCAGTACTTGATGCGGCATGGGCACAAGGAGTGGCTTGACGAGGACTTCGAGCACGGGCGTGTGGCGGTTGAGTCCCGGATGGGTCATGAGGTGGCGGGTGTTGAGGGGTTGTACTCGAATGTGACGCCGTCGATGGAGAAGGGGATCGCTGCCGCGTTGCAGGCTCGGTGGGAGCGGTTCGTGGTGACGTTGCCGGAGGGGTGGGAGCCGCCTCCGTCTCCCACTCCTCTCCCAGTGGATCTTGCGGAGTGGGTGAAGTTGCAGGTCAAAGCCGCTCGGGCAAAGTCGTCATAGGTTTGTTCATGAAGTGGATCTCCAACAAGAGCTTCATGCCGTTCGTCTGGTACCGCGTCGCCCTCGGCATCGCGATCATCGCCCTCGTCGGCGCGGGCGCCCTGAGCCCGCACGCGGCGGAGTCGGCGGGCTGACGGCCCGCTCCACCGCCCCTGTTTCGGACATCTTCGGTACGGCCGCGACCCGCCCGCGACCTGGGCAACGCCCGGGTGAGACCAGGCAGTTCACGGCCGGCGAAGTGCCGCCGGGCGGTGGCGGTGACCAACCCCATACCTTCTGCGTAGCCACGCGGTAGCGGGCTGTCAGTGCCTGCCCCTAGGCTGGTCCGCATGTCCCCCGAATCCCCGCCCCGTGGTTCCGTGCGGTCTGCCGCCGAGGTGAACGAGCAGATCCGGGCGCTGTGGCTGCGTGCGGGCGGCACCCTGTCGGCCCAGGAGCGCGCGGAGTACGAGCTGTTGGTGATCGAGTGGGCCGCGGCGATCCGCGCGCGGGTCATCGAGGCGGCCTGACAGCCGCGGACGCCGTGCGGCTACGCCCGCAGGTGCGCCAGCGCCTCGTCGGGTGCCGGGTACGGCGTCTCCCGCGGCAACAGCCCGCTCGCCCGCTCCGGTTCACCGGCCCGCACCAGCGCGCGGATCTCCGTGGCCAGCGGGGTGACGTCCTCGATACCGACGATCCACTCGTCGGCGTACCGGGCCGCCGCCTCCCCGGAGAGGCCCAGCTGCAGGGAGCGGTACGGCAGCGGGTTCAGGTGCAGGTCCCGCTCCGGGTCCCACTGCACCCGGGCCGGGCTGCTCCGCAGCTGCCGCTTCCAGGCGTCCTGGTCCGTGTGGAGCGCGGGCACGTAGTGGGACAGGCAGGCATGGCGCAGCGCCCACTCGAAGCCCTCGCGGCTGATGTCGACGGCGAGGACGGTCTCCTGGCCCTCCTTCGTGCCCCAGCCGCAGCGGTACATCATCCAGAGGAAGGAGGGCTTGATCCAGGTCATCCGGTCCCGCTTCCAGGTGGACGGGAACCGTCCGGTGCGGGCGGCCGGACGGCCGATCCCCGGGGGATAGGCCTGGTACACGGTGACCGTGCTGTCGGTGTACCGGGCACGGATACGGAACGCCGGCTCGGCCGCGGTCATTTCATCGTTCACGGGAACAGCCTCGGCCGCCGCACACGTCACGCACCACCGAATATTCACCCCGCACACCTCTTGGCTCCGGCCCCGGCGTGCCCAACACTTGGCCGATGACGCAGCGTACGGAGTTCGCGACGGTGAGGGACCGGCTGGCCGTGGACGACCTGGTCACCGCGTACGCGGTGGCGGTGGACGACGGCGACTGGACGGCGTACCGGGACCTGTTCACGGCGGACGGCCGGGCCGACTACCGTTCGGCGGGCGGGATCGAGGGCGACGCGGGCCGGGTCGCCGCCTGGCTCGCCGAGAGCCTGGCCCGGTTCGCCATGCGCCAGCACCTGATCGTCAACCGCCAGGTGCGCTTCGGCGTCCTGGACCAGGACACCGGCGACACCGCCCGCGTCCGCGCCGACTACCTCAACCCCATGCGCCTCGACCCCCCGCGCCCCGCCTCCGCCGACGGCTCCGCCGCCCCGGACCTGGAGTGCGGCGGACGGTACGACTTCGGGCTCCTGCGCACACCGGAGGGCTGGCGGCTGAGCGAGGTCGTCGTCCACGAGAAGTGGCGCCGGACGCCCCACCACCGGCCGCCCCACCCGGGCTGAAACGCGCACCGCCCCGCATCCGTGCGCACACTGGAGCCATTGCTGGGTAGGGAGGCTCCCTATGAGGATGATCGACCGCTGGCCGGCCTCCCCGTGGCGCCGCTCGGCCGCCGCGGCCCTGGCCGGCGCCCTTCCCGTGCTCGCGTTCCCCGCTCCCTCCCTGTGGTGGTTCGCCTACGTCGCCCTGGTGCCGTGGATCCTGCTGGCCCGCTCGGCGCCGACCGGGCGGCGGGCCCTGTACGACGGCTGGTGGGGCGGCATCGGCTTCCTGGTGGCGGTGCACCACTGGCTGCTGCCCAGCCTGCACGTGTTCATCTTCCTGATCGCCGCGCTGCTGGGCCTGCTCTGGGCGCCGTGGGGCTGGCTGGTTCGCCGGTACCTGGGCGGGGCGCCGTCCCCGGGCCGGGCGGCCGTCGCGCTGCTGGTGCTGCCGTCGGGCTGGCTCGCGGTGGAACTGGTCCGGTCCTGGCAGGGCCTCGGCGGGCCGTGGGGGATGCTCGGTGCCAGCCAGTGGCAGGTGGAACCGGCGCTGCGGCTGGCCTCGGTCGGCGGGGTGTGGCTGCTCAGCTTCCTGGTGGTGGCCGTCAACGTCGCCGTGGCCGTGCTGCTCGCCGTCCGCGAGTCACGGGTGCCGGCCGTGGCCTCGCTGGTCGCCACGGCCGCCGCCACCTCGGCCGCGTGGGCGTGGGCGCCGCGCCCGGACGTCGACCAGCGGGTGCGGATCGCCGTCGTACAGCCGGGGATCGTGGCCGGACAGGGCAGCGGCGACAAGCGGTTCGACCGGGAGGAGCGGCTGACCCGGCGGCTCGCCGGACAGGACGTCGACCTGGTCATGTGGGGCGAGTCCAGCGTCGGCTTCGACCTGGACGACCGCCCCGACCTGGCCCGGCGGCTGACCGCGCTGTCCCGCGAGACCGGTGCCGACGTGCTGGTGAACGTGGACGCCCGCCGCTCCGACCGGCCCGGCATATACAAGAGTTCGGTCCTGGTCGGCCCGCACGGCCTGACCGGCGACCGGTACGACAAGATGCGGCTGGTGCCGTTCGGCGAGTACATACCCGCCCGTTCGCTGCTCGGCTGGGCCACCTCGGTGGGCCGGGCCGCCGGCGAGGACCGGCGGCGTGGCACCGGGCAGACCGTGATGGACG
Source organism: Streptomyces sp. NPDC107654 (assembly GCF_055639035.1). NCBI lineage: Bacteria > Bacillati > Actinomycetota > Actinomycetes > Kitasatosporales > Streptomycetaceae > Streptomyces > Streptomyces sp. NPDC107654. Next base: position 22,764 of record NZ_JBVKBI010000040.1, on the reverse strand, counting down.
TCGGGCACGGGCTGCGCGTCGGCCCGCTGGTCTGCTTCGAGACCGCGTTCCCCGACATGAGCCGGCACCTCGCCGAGGACGGCGCCGACATCCTCCTCGGCCAGTCCTCCACCTCGTCCTTCCAGCACACCTGGGCGCCGGAGCAGCACGCCTCGCTGGCCGCGCTGCGGGCCGCCGAGACCGGCCGGCCGGTGGTGCACGCCACGCTCACCGGCGTCTCGGCGGTGTACGGCCCGGGCGGGCAGCGCCTCGGCCCGTGGCTCGGCACCGGCGCGAACACCGCACGGGTGTACGACGTACCGCTCGCGCACGGCGTCACGCCGTACGTCCGCCACGGCGACTGGCCGGTGCACGCCGCGCTGCTGGTGCTGGTCGCGCTGGGCGTGACCGAGGGGGCGCGGGCGCTCAGGCCGCGCCGCAGCGCTCCTGAACCGCTCGCACCACCCGCTCGCACAGCTCGTGAGTCGCCAGCGCGTCCCTCGCGCTGAGCACCTGCCCGGCCCGTACGGCGTCGAGGAAGGCGAGGACCGCCTGCTCGATGCCGCGCTGCCGGGCCACCGGCACCCAGTCGCCGCGCCGGCGCACCGTGGGCTGCCCCTTGTGGTCGATCATCTCCGCCAGGTTGACCACCTGGCGCTTGGTGTCCTGCCCGGACACCTCCAGGATCTCCTCGCTCGAGCCGCTGAGCCGGTTCATCATCCCGACGGCGGTGAAGCCGTCACCGGCGAGCTGGAGCACGAGGTGGTGGACCAGGCCGTCCTCGACGCGGGCCCGGACGGTCATGTCCTCGACGGGGCCCGGCACCAGAAAGCGCAGGGTGTCGACGACGTGGATGAAGTCGTCCAGGACCATCGAGCGGGGTTCCTCCGGCAGCCCGATCCGGTTCTTCTGCATGAGGATCAGCTCGCGCGGGTGGTCCAGGCACTGGAGGTACCCGGGGGCGTACCGGCGGTTGAAGCCGACGAACAGCGGGACGCCGCGCCGCTCGGCCAGGTCGACCAGCCGCTCGGAGTCGGCAAGCCGGTGCGCGAGCGGCTTGTCCACGTACGTCGGCACGCCGGCCTCCAGCAGCCGGGTGACGATCTCGGGGTGCACGGCGGTCGGCGCGTGCACGAAGGCCGCGTCGAGGCCGGCGGCGAGCAGCGAGTCCAGGGTGGCGTGACACTGCCCGCGCGGCAGGTGCAGGGTGTCGGCGACCCGGTCCAGGGTGGCGGGCGTACGGGTCTGCAGGTGCAGTTCGACTTCCGGCTGCGTGCCCAGCACCGGCAGGTAGGCCTTCTGCGCGATGTCCCCGAGTCCGATGCAGCCGACTTTCACGTGTTCTCCCTACCGCGTGCCTGCGTGGTGCTGCCGGAAGCATACGGGGGGCGCCAGTCGGCGATGCCGTCGAAGCTCCGCAGGAAGAGCGCCGGTCCGGCCTGTGACAGGGCGGCCAGGGCCGTGTCGCGTACGGCCGTGACGGCCCGGTTGCCGGTCATGTTGAGGCGGGCGACCCGGACGGCCCGGCGGGCGATCGCGGTCGTCCGGGGAAGGCGGTCGGCGGTGTAGGCGGCGAGGTCCGGGCCGTGGTGGGCGAGGACGACGGCGTCCTCGACGGCCTGGTTGCCGCCCTGGCCGAGGGTCGGGGGCATGGCGTGGGCGGCGTCGCCGAGGAGGACGGTCCGGCCCGAGTGGTAGGCCGGCAGGGGCTGGGCGAGGTGGTGGACGTCGTGCCGGAGCACGTCCTCGGGGCGGGCGGCGGCGAGCACGGCGGGGACCGGGTGGTGCCAGTCGCCGTAGCGGCGCAGGAGTTCGGCCCTCTCGTCGTCCGGGGCCCGCTCCCCCGCCCGCGCGGTGGCCGCCGCGTAGGCGTAGACCCGGCCGTCCTTGAGGGGATGGGTGCCCCAGATGCGGCCGCGGCCCCAGGTCTCGTGCGAGGCGAACTCCGCGCCGGGCACCGGGACGAGCAGCCGCCAGGTGGTGAATCCCGCGTACACGGGCCCGGGACGGTCGGGGAAGAGGGCGGCGCGGACCCGCGAGTCGATGCCGTCCGCGCCGACGACCAGGTCGGCCTCCAGGTCTTCCTCGCCGGCGGTCACGCGGGCGGGCCGGGTCCGGTCGCCGGGGTCGGCGAGGGACGCGGTCGTCGCGGTGCGGACGGTGCCGGGCGGGAGCAGGGCGGCGAGCCGGCCCACGAGGGTGACCCGGGGCAGCAGGACCAGGGGGCCGCCGAAACGGGCGGCGGCGGCCTCGGCGCTGGAGCGGGAGAGCCAGCGCCCGCCGGGGGTGCGCACTCCCCCATCGCCCTGCCAGGCGGCCAGGTCGCGGATCTCCTCGCCGATGCCGAGGACGTCCAGGGCGCGCAGGGCGTTCGGGGCGAGCGAGATGGCCGCGCCGGCGGGGGCGAGGGCGGGTGCCCGCTCCAGCACGGTCACGGACCAGCCCTCGAGGTGCAGGGCGGCCGCGGCGGCCAGCCCTCCGATTCCGCCGCCGATGACGACGGCGCGTGCCGAACGAGTCATGACCCCTCCTCGCGACTACACCTGTAGTACACGGCGACTCTACTACAGCCGTAGTGAGCAGGATAGGGTCGCCCCATGTCTCCAGCCGGCCCCAGCACCTCCCGCGCCGATCTCGTCGCCGACACCTCCCTCGCCCTGCTCGCCGAGCGCGGCATGCGCGGGCTGACCCACCGGGCGGTGGACGAGGCGGCCGGGCTGCCCCCGGGCTCGACGTCGAACGTGGCGCGCACCCGGCAGGCCCTGCTGGAACTCGCCGTACGCCGGCACGCGGAACGGGAGGCCCGGGTGCTGGCGCTGGAGGAGATGCCGGACCCCAGCGCCGGACCCGCGGCGCTGGCGGACGGGCTGGCACGCGCGGTGCACCGCTCGCTGAGCCGCCACCGCGATCTGCTGATCGCCCGGTACGAACTGGCGCTGGAAGCCACTCGCCGCCCCGAGCTGCGCGCCTTCTACGACCGGACCGGCGCCGTCTTCAGGGAACAGCTGGCCGCGATGCTCACCGCGGCGGGATCGGCCGACCCGGACCGCCATGTGCTGTCCCTGGTCGCCTGGGCGGACGGGCTGCTGTTCTCCTGCGCGGCCGGTTCGTTCAGCAGCCGGACACCGGACCTGGAGGAGATCCGCACGGGGCTGCGGGAGCTGCTCGGGAGCCTGCTGGGGGCGCGGCTCGACGGCGCCGCCGGAGCCTGAACGTCAGCCCCGGCACCGCGGTGCCCTCCGCACGGGGCATGCAATCACCCGTACGGGCGCATCCGGCTCGGCTGCCCGGTGCCGAGCCGCGATGGAGCCAGCAGAGTTGCGCGGGTGTATCGAACCACGACGACCGCAGCGCTTCTGGTCACCGTGGCCGTCTCGGCCCTCACCGGCTGTGTGACGGTACGGCACCCGGCGACGGCACCGGCGGACACCGCGCCCTCCGGGCCGACCGCGCCCCGCCCGGACGGCAGCGCGGAACCCCGGGTGGTCCAGGCACCGGCCCGCGAGGCACTGGAGATGGCCGGCCCGTCCCGGCACCCGGCGCGTTCCGGGCCCCCCGTCCGGCGCCGCGCCCAGCCCGCACCCGGGTCCCCGCACCGGCCCCCCGCCCCGGCCGACGCCCCGCGCCCGGCGCGCACCGGATCACCGCAGCCCGCCTCGCCGACCCGGCGCTTCGCACCGGCCCCGGACGTCTGCGCCCTGGGCACGAGGTACGGCGGCCGGCAGAAGGAGGACCCCGAGGCGAGGTTCTGCGCACGGACCTACGACCGTTGACCCGCGCTCCGTCACAGGCGCGGGGCCGTGTCGAGGTGCGGGTCCGCCGGACGACGGGACGTCGACCGGGTGCGGCCCCCGCCGGCGAAGCTACCCGCCCTCCCCCAACCGCACCGCCAGCCGGCTGATCGCGGACCGCACCCCCGCGCCGTAACCGTCGTCGGCGAGGGTGCCCGCGGCCGAGCGGGCCCGGCGCAGGTGGCTGCGGGCGGCCTCGGCGCGGCCCAGTTTCACGTAGTCTGCGGCCAGGTTGAGGTGCAGGGAGGGGAGGAAGCCCTGCACGCTCGCCGGGTCACCGCCCGCACGGCCGTCGGCCAGCTCCTCCGCCGCCGACAGCGCCCGCAGGTCCCAGGCGAGTTCGTCCGCCGGGTCGTCCTGGGTGTCGGCCAGGTAGTGGGCCAGGGTGCACCGGTACAGGGGGTCGCCCTCCTCGCCGATCTCGGCCCACAGGTCCAGCAAGCGGCTGCGGGCCTCCTCGCGGTCGCCCCCGTGGTGCAGCATGACGACCTGTCCGATCCGCGTCGGCACGGCGTCCGGCGCCGCCTGCTCCTGTCGCTCCACCACAAGTGCCCTCCGGACCGTCGGCAATGGGTCGGTCCGACGCTAACCGGCGTGCGGCGGATTCCCGGACAGGCGGCGCCGAGGCCCGCCGGGGCGGGCCTCAGCCCAGGTTCGGGATGCGCCAGTCGATCGGCTCGTGGCCCTGGGCGGCGATCGCCTCGTTGATCTGGGTGAACGGGCGGGAGCCGAAGAACTTCTTCGCGGACAGCGGGGAGGGGTGGGCGCCCTTGACCACCGCGTGCCGGGTCTCGTCGATCAGCGGCAGCTTCTTCTGCGCGTAGTTGCCCCACAGGACGAAGACCGCCGGGTCGGGGCGGGAGACCACCGCGCGGATCACCGCGTCCGTGAACTTCTCCCAGCCCTTGCCCTTGTGCGAGTTGGCCTCGCCGGCCCGGACCGTGAGGACCGCGTTGAGCAGCAGCACGCCCTGCCGGGCCCACGGCATCAGATAGCCGTTGTCCGGCACGGGCAGGCCCAGCTCCTCCTGCAGCTCCTTGTAGATGTTCCGCAGGGAGGGCGGGGTCCTGACGCCGGGGCGGACCGAGAAGCACAGGCCGTGGCCCTGGCCCTCGCCGTGGTACGGGTCCTGGCCGAGGACGAGGACCTTCACCTGCTCGAACGGCGTCGCGTCCAGCGCGGCGAAGACCTCCTCGCGCGGCGGGTAGACGGGACCCTTCGCCCGCTCCTCCTCGACGAACTCGGTCAGCTCCTTGAAGTAGGGCTGCTGCAGCTCGTCACCCAGAACCCCGCGCCAGGACTCGGGCAGCATGGCGATGTCGGTCACGTCAACGTCCTCACGGTCTATCAACTACGGCGTGCGGTCACTTCCAGGATCCAGAACCTACAGGCGACCACTGACAACCGTTGCCGGGAGGGCGTCTCACCAGCTGGTCTTGCGGTGCAGCGTCCACATCGTCATGATCGTCGACGGGTCGAGGGCCTGCTCGCCGCCGGAGATGTCGACGCTGGCCGCCACGTACTGCCGACCCTGCCACAGCGGGATCAGCCGGGCGTCGTTCACCAGGATCTGCTGGGCCTCCTCCACGTCCTTGACCGTCTGGGCGCGGTCGCTCTCGGAGCGCGCGTGGGGCAGCAGCCGGCCGGTGATCTCCTTGGCCGGGTAGGGCGTGCCGAGGGCGTTGTGCTGCCCGACGAACGGGGCGATGAAGTTGTCCGCGTCGGGGAAGTCCGGGAACCAGCCGCGCCCGAACACCGGGTACTCGCCCTTCTGGTAGCCGACCACGTAGCTCTTCCAGGGGCGGCTCTTGAGGGTGATGGAGAACAGGCCGGAGTCGTCCAGCTGCCGCTTCAGCTCCCGGAACATCAGGGCGGTCTCGGAGCCGTAGCGGTCGGTGGTGTACCAGAGGGTGAGCGGGACGGGCCTGGTGATGCCGGCGTCGGAGAGGATCCTGCGGGCCTTGGGGACGCTCGGTTCGCCGTAGTCGTCGAAGAAGGGCGTGGCATGGCCGGTCAGGCCCTTGGGGACCATCGAGTACAGCGGGTCGACGGTGTCCTTGTATATCTTGTGCGCGATCGCCCCCCGGTCCACGATCTGGGCGATGGCCTTGCGCACGGCGGGCTGCTTGGCCCAGGGGTCCCTGGGGTTGAACACCAGGTAGCTGATGTCGGTGCCGGTGCCGTCGACCAGTTGCAGGTTCTCCTTGTCGTGCTCCTGCAGGGCGAGGATGTCGTCGGCGGCGAGGCCTCGGTAGGTGACGTCGATCCGCTTGTCCCTCAGGGCCCTGACCATGCCGGCGGAGTCCTTGAAGTAGCGGATGGTCACCGCGTCGTTCTTCCGCTCCGCGAAGCCCTTGTAGGCGTCGTTGCGGACCAGGACGGCCTCGGAGCCCTCCTCGTAGGACTGCAGCTCGTACGGCCCCGAGCCGTGGACCGAGGTGTCCTTGCGCAGGGAGGTGGCGGGGTAGTCGTCCGGGTCGACGATCGACATCGCCGGGGTGGCCAGCACGAACGGGAAGGTGGCGTCGGGCTGGTTGAGGTGGAAGGTGATCTCGCGGTCGCCGGAGGTCTCCACCTTGTCGAGGCTGCCGAGCAGGCTGGCGGGGCCGCCGGGGGCGTCGATGGTGCGGATGCGCTCGATCGAGTGCCGGACGGCCTCGGCGGTCAGCGGGTCACCGTCGGCGAACCTCAGCCCGGCCCGCAGCCTGCAGCGGTAGGTGCGGCTGCCGGAGTCGGTGAAGGAGCAGCTCTCGGCGGCGTCGGGCTGAGGGGTGGTGGCGCCGTTGGGATAGGCGAGGAGCGTCTGGAAGATGTTCCGGTACAGCTCCCAGGAGCCGTCCCAGGCACCGGCCGGGTCCAGCGTGCTGGGGGCGCTGGTGGTGCCCACGACGATGGGGCCCTGGCTGTCGGGATCGCCGTCGGACAACAGACTGCATCCGGCCACCAGGGACAGGGACGCGATCGCCGCGACTTTCCGCAGGAATCGGTTCCGGTTGAACACGCGCACGCTCCTCGATCTGCCGCACCAAGGGTCGGCAGACCATACCGCAGCGTTCGGCCCCCTGAACCTGCCCGGAAACGGCCCTTCTTGATCGACTGAGCGATGACGACGTTGTCATTCCGCTGAGCGGTTCCGGCACCCCCTCCCGGGCGTCGATCCGTCCGGAAATCGACGCCCGGAAGAGATGACCCGCCTCAGCCGACGCCGGCGTTGAGGAAGATGCCGCCGTCCACGACGAGCGTCTGGCCGGTGATCCAGTCGGACTGCTCGGAGGTGAGGAACGAGGCGGCCCCGCCGATGTCGGAGGGCACACCGAGCCGGCCGAGCGGGTAGGCGGCGGCCGCCTCCTCCTCCCGGCCCTCGTACAGGGCCTGCGCGAACTTCGTCTTGACCACGGCCGGGGCGATCGCGTTGACCCGGACCCGGGGCGCGAACTCGTGGGCCAGCTGCTGGGTCAGGTTGATCATCGCTGCCTTGCTGACGCCGTAGGCACCGATGAAGGGCGAGGGCGCGAGGCCGGCGACCGAGGCGATGTTGACGATCGCCCCGCCGTTGTCCTTCTGCCAGGCGTGCCACGTCTTCTGGGCGAAGCCGAGCGCGGAGATCACGTTGGTCTCGAAGACCTTGCGGGCGACGTTCAGGTCGAGGTCCGCGATCGGGCCGAACACGGGGTTGGTGCCCGCGTTGTTGACCAGGTAGTCGACCCGGCCGAAGGCCGCCATGGTGCGCTCGACGACCTCGGTCTGGTGGTCGAGGTCGTGCGCCTTGCCGGCGACGGCGATGACCCGTTCGGCGCCGAGCTGCTCGACGGCCTCCTTCAGGGCGTCCTCGCCGCGGCCGGTGATGCAGACGCGGTCGCCGCGCGCGACCAGTGCCTCGGCGACGCCGTAGCCGATGCCCCGGCTGGCGCCGGTGACGATCGCGACCTTGCCGGACAGCTCCGGGAGTTCAGTCATGTCCGTGGTTCTCCTGGATCCCTTAGCCGAGCGGTCCGCCGGCGACGTACAGCACCTGGCCGGAGACGAAGCCGGCCGCCTCGCCGGTGAAGAAGGCGATGGCGTTCGCGATGTCCTCGGGCTCGCCGACGCGCTGGACGGGGATCTGGGTGGCGGCGGCCTTCTTGAAGTCCTCGAAGCCCATGCCGACGCGGTCGGCGGTGGCCTTGGTCATCTCGGTGGCGATGAAGCCGGGGGCGACGGCGTTGGCGGTGATGCCGAACTTGCCCAGCTCGATGGCGAGGGTCTTGGTGAAGCCCTGCAGGCCTGCCTTGGCGGCCGAGTAGTTGGCCTGACCGCGGTTGCCGAGCGCCGAGGACGAGGAGAGGTTGACGATCCGGCCCCAGCCGGCGTCCACCATGTGCTTCTGGACGGCCTTGGTCATCAGGAACGAGCCGCGCAGGTGCACGTTCAGGACGGTGTCCCAGTCGGAGACGCTCATCTTGAACAGCAGGTTGTCGCGCAGCACGCCCGCGTTGTTGACCAGGATCGTCGGGGCGCCCAGCTCCTCCACGATCCGGGCGACGGCCGTCTCGACCTGCGCCTCGTCGGAGACGTCCGCGCCGACCGCGACGGCCTTGCCGCCGGCCGCGGTGATCTTCTCGACGGTGTCCTTGCAGGCGGCCTCGTCCAGGTCGATCACGGCGACCGCGTGACCCTCGGCGGCCAGTCGTACGGCGGTGGCGGCGCCGATGCCGCGTGCCGCGCCGGTGACGATCGCGACCCGCTGTTCAGTGGTGGACATTGCTGTTTCTCCTCGCCCTTGAGAGAACGTCCTGGGAGAACGTCTCGAGAGACCTGTCGGGCCCTCCGGGAGGGCCCCTGGTGCGGTGAGCGACCGCTTAGTACCTTCAGCACCCGTGACGCTAGAAGCCCTGGCACGCGGTGTCAACGGCACATCCGGCCGGTGTGATCCATTACCTCACCAGGAGGTCCAGCAACCGCTCCGTCTCGGCGGCCGGGTCGGCGGTCAGACCGGTGTGCACCGGACCGGGCTGGACCACGGTGGAACGGGGGGCCACCAGCCAGCGGTAGCGGCGCCCCGCGTCGTCGCCGGCCGCCTGCCCGGCCTGCTCGCCGCCCGCGCAGTGTCGCTCGATCGCACCGAGCGCGGCGCGCACCCCGGCGACGTCGGCGGCCGGGTCCAGCGCCAGCAGCCGGGCCTCGTCCAGATGGGTGCGGGCACCGACGTAGCCGCGGGCGCGGCAGTACACGACCACGCCCGCGTTGATGCACTCCCCGCGCTCCACCCGGGGTACGACCCGCAGCAGCGCGTACTCGAACACGTCCCGGTCGCCGCCCTGGCCCGCCCGGGTGATGTGCCGCTCGGTCACATGGCCGGCCATGTGGATGTGGCGCTCGCTCACTTGCCCTCCTCCTGCCCGGCGCCGAGGCCGGTGATCCGCCCGGCGATGACGGCCGCCCGCGCGAGCAGCGGCCGGGCGTAGGCCCGGCGCAGGTCGTCCGGGGTGTCGAAGCCGGGCTCGTCGGCCAGCCAGGCCTCCGGGATCTCGGCGGTGACCTCGTCGAGCAGGTCCCCGGTGACCCGCGGGGCCAGCTCGGCCGCGGCGGCGGCGACGTCCGGGGCGAAACGGGCGAGAGCGTGGTCCGAGGCGTCGTAGGCGCGGGCCGCCGAGGCTTCGGCGGCGGGCCAGTTGTGGTGCCAGATCATGGTGGCACCGTGGTCGATGAGCCACAGGTCGCCCTGGTGCACCAGCAGGTTGGGGTTGCGCCAGGAGCGGTCGACGTTGTTGACGAGCGCGTCGAACCAGACGATCCGGCCGGCCTCCTGCGGGCTCACCGGGAAGGCGAGCGGGTCGTAGCCGAGGGCGCCGGACAGGAAGTCCATGCCGAGGTTGGTGCCGCCGCTGCCCCGGAGCAGGTCCTGCACCTGCTGTTCGGGCTCGCCGAGCCCGAGGACGGGGTCCAGCCGGACGGTGACCAGCCGGGGCATGCGCAAGCCCAGGCGCCGGGCGAGTTCGCCGCAGACCACCTCGGCGACCAGGGTCTTGCGGCCCTGTCCGGCGCCGGTGAACTTCATGACGTAGGTCCCGAAGTCATCGGCCTCCACGAGCCCCGGCAGTGAGCCGCCCTCACGCAGGGGCGTGATGTAGCGGGTCGCGGTGACCTCTTTCAACATTTCTCCGGGCCGTCCATCTCTTCAGCCTTGCACCAGCAAGATCGATCTCGACGGGGCGCTGCAGCGGGACTCGCCCGTCGGCGGCCCTGGGAGAATCCGGGAGCAGCCGTCCATGGCCGTCCGCCCCTTGGTTCCGGCCTCGGGCATGAAGTGAGCATAGTAACCGAGGGTGATCACTGGCGGGGAGTGTCCGGCCCGGCGTGCCAATGAGGGCGGCAGCATGTGGGAGCCGGCTCCGGGACCGCCGCCCAGCGTCGCGGAAGAGCCCGGGGGGAAGTGTTCGGGTGGAAGGGCCGAGGAGGGCTCGCGGGAGAGGCGTGCCCGCGGCGGAGCGCCGGCCCCGGCACGAGGGGCACGGCGTGCCCGCGGCGGAGCGTCGGCCTCGGCACGAGGAGCACGGCCTGATCCCCGGTGCGCCGGCCCCGGCACGAGGGCCACGGCCTGATCCCCGGTGCGCCGCGGCCACCGCGCGCCGGGTCGGCGGTCATCCTCCCGCGGACGGCCGCGCGGGCGCAGTCGTCGGCCACGGTCCGCACGACCGTCTCGGCCGGGGCGGCCCAAGCCGGCGGGGACGGCCGTGCGGAACGTACGCGAGGTGGTGGCGCCCGCCGGCCGCTCAGGTGCGGCCGGCGGTCCCGGTCCGGTCCCGGCCCAGGGTCCGGGCGATGTCGGCGGCCGTGCGGACACCGTCCACGCGGTCCGGGACGGCGCGCTGGCGGGGGGTGACGGGCGCGCCCGGGGCCCGGCCCGGCCGCCGACGGCGCCCCGCTGATCCGCGCGGACCGGACCGCCGGCCGTCCCGCTCCCCGTCCCGGCCCCGGCCCCCGCACCCCCTCCGTGTCGGGGACGGCGCGCCCCTGCGATCCGAACACGCCGGGGCCCGCCACCCGGCTCACTGCGGCAGAGGGCGGACGCGCAGGGCGCGGCACGCCGGACCGGAGGTCTGCGCGCCGTTGTCGGACAGGTCGAAGGCCGAGTGGTGCAGGGGGCACACCAGACGGGTCGCCGCGGCGTTCACGTGGGCGTGCCGCAGCAGGCCGCCCCGGTGCGGGCAGCGTGCCTCGACGAGCACGCCGTCCTGACCGTCGGGTCCCTGCCACTCCACGGCCACGGTGTCGGCGTCCAGTTGGCGCACCCGGGGCCGCCCGGCCGCCCGCTCCGGGCCGCTCACCGGCCGGCCTCCGCGCGGGCCCGGCGTACCGCCGCCTCGGTGGCGCGGGCGATGGTCGCACTGGTCAGTTCGACACCGGCCCAGACCCGGGCCGGGTCCGCGCCGTGCTCCCGGTCCCAGGCGCGCAGCGCGGCCAGCATCTCGCGGCTGTGGAACGCGTCGATGTGCAGGTGCTCGTCGTAGTACTGGCCGTTGACGATGCCCAGCCGGGCACAGGCCGCGGCGTAGCAGCGGAAGCCGTAGAGCACGCTGGACTCGAAGTAGGCGTAGGCGCCGAGGAAGTAGTCGGGGGTGGGTGCCCGGGAGGCCAGCCAGTGGAAGAGGTTGACATAGGCGAGCGTCTCCTCGCAGGCCCGGGCGGCGTGGTGGAAGGGGTCGGTGGACAGCCCCAGCTCCACCATCAGCCGCTCGTACAGCCGGGCGTGTTCCTGTGCCTCGTTGCCGCACCCGAACTCGTCGATGAGCACCCGCATCACGGCCATGCGGGCCCGGGGCGTCAGCCGCGGCAGCACACCCAGGTGCGACTGCGACTCGACCAGACCGTCCACGGCGAACTGCCCGGCGACATAGCGGAATTCGGCCGCCGTCGCCTGCTCGGCCAGATACCGCTCGCTGGGCGAGGGATCGCTCTCCTCCCGGCGCAGGCGCTGTTCCAGTGCGTCGAGGAGGTCGTCCAGCGAGCCGAAGGCGGGTGCCGCGTCCGCCAGCGCGTCCGCCTCGGCGCGCGGCCAGGCGGCCTCCAGCGCGAGCAGTTCGGCATACCCGGCGGCGTCGGGGACGGTGCGGTTGTGCCAGTACAGCCGCTGCTGCACGGTGGCCGACCGCGGCAGCGCCGGGGCCCCGCCCGTCCTCGTGATCACGGCGCCGCCTCCGCCGCCGCCGTGACGTCCTGGGCCGTGGTGTCCGTGCCGATGACGCCTCGCGCCACCAGGGCGCGCTTGACGTGCAGGTACCAGTCGTCGCGCAGGATGCCGTACGTCTCGCACGCCGTGTCGACCCGGGCCTGGAGCGCCGGTGTCGGATGGCCCAGCAGTGCCGCGCACAGCGCCGGCTCCAGATTGGCCAGCGGGCCGATGAACCCCGCGACGCCGGGGACCTGGAACAGCAGGTTCTCCCAGCCCTCGAAGACCGGCACCCCCAGGCCGGCCGCCACCAGCTGCCGGGTGAACGCCGGGTCGCCGCTGGACTCCTTCACCCCGATCACACCCGGAAGCCGGCAGACGCGTGCGAGCGTCCCGGCCTCGATGCGGTTGCCGGACAGGGCCTCCTCGTTGTACACGAGCACCGGCGTCCCCGCGTCGAGCACCCGCTCGTAGTGGGTGACGACGTCCTCCTGCCCGACACCCGGGCCGAAGGGCGTGGTGACCGCCACCGCGTCGGCGCCCAGCTCGGCGGCGAGCCGGGTCCGGGCCACCACGGCGTCCGTGTCGGGAAGTTGGACACCGGCGATGACCGGCAGGCCGTCGGCGCAGTGCACGGTGGCCGCCACCATGTCGCGCCACTGCGCCTCGGTCAGCAGCCAGCCCTCGCCCGAGCTGAGGGTCGGCATCAGGGCGGTCACCTCGGCGCGGACCGAGTCGACCAGCCGTGCCACGTCGTCCGCGGGGACCCGGCCCTGCCGGTCGAGCGGGGTGACCAGCGGCACGACCACGCCGGAGAGTGGGGCGCCCGCCGTGTGCGGGCGGGCGGAGCCCGGGCCGGAGGCGGCCCGGACCGCACCGGGTTCCCGGACCGCAGCGGATTCCCGGGCGGCGCCGGACTCCCGGGCCGCGTCGGCTTCCCCGGTCGCTCCGGCTTCCCGGGCGACGCCGGAGCTCGGCCGCGCCGGGGACCTCCGCGGGGTCTCAGCGTTCGTCATGGTGAGTCCACATCGTCGTCGGGGCAGGAAATGCGGTCCAGCGCGGCCAGGTCGACGCGCAACACCAGCGACCGCCGGTACAGCTCCTCCATCCGAGGCGGGAACGCCTCCTCCGGCCCGTCGGGGGGCGCGCTCAGCAGCGCTCCGGCGCCCGGGCGTCCCCGCAGACGCGGCGACACGCTGTGCAGCCGGCCGCCGCGGCGCACGGCCGGAGCCAGCACCAGCGCGTCGGCGACCGGCAGGCCCTTGAGCGCGGCGGCCTCCAGCGCGGTGCGCACGTCGTCCTCCCGCAGGCCGAAGCGGGTGATCCGCAGTTCGCTGTGCAGGTTGTCCATGAAGGGGTAGTAGGCGTCCTGTTCGTCGCGCGGACGCCGCCAGATCAGGTCGTCGCAGAGCCCCACCTGCTCCAGCGTCATGGCCAGCGGGCGGCGCGCCGCCAGGTGCCGGACGAAGAAGTTCTTGCAGGCGGTCCTGACCCTGTCGTCGGCGCTGTGCATGCCCATGAACACCGAGGCGTCGACGAGCGTCCCGAGGCCCGGGACGGCCGCCGGGAGCGGGGCGCCGGCCTCACCGCTCACGGGAGGCGGAGCCCAGCGTCTCGCGGATGACCCGTACGGCGGCGGCGAACTGCTCCGGCGGGCGCGCCAGCGCGATCCTCACGTAGCGCTCGCCCCGCCCCGGGTTGTCCCAGTAGAAGTAGTTCCCCGGAAGCACATAGACCTCGGCCTGGAGAAGCCGCTCGTGGACGTCCTTCGCGGTGAGTCCGGAGGGCAGGACGCGCAGCCAGGCGACGCTGGTGTCCACCCGCGCGTCCAGCAGTTCCAGGACCGAGCCGGGCAGTTCCCGCCGCAGCGTGGCCCGGTTGGTGTCGATCACCTCGCGCACCGAGGCGAAGGAGTCCGCGACGGAGTCCTCGACGTAGTGGGTGAGGAAGTTCAGCACGAACGGGGAGACGTTGAGCAGGACGGAGGTGTGCAGGTTGTACACCTCCTCGTGGATGTCCGCGCTCGCGGTCAGCAGGGCGCACTTGGCGTCCTGGACCGGCCAGGTCTTCCCCGTGTCCTCGATGGCGAGGTAGCTGACGCCGGACTCCTCCAGCATCCGGTACACGTCGGGGCGCTGGGCCAGGCCGTTGTGCAGGGCGAAGGAGGCGAAGCAGAAGTCGAGTATGAGCAGCTTGCGCTGGTCACGGCAGAACCGCAGGACCTCCTGGAAGCCGCGGCCGCCGTCGGTGAACAGCGTGAATCCCGTGGGGTTGTTGGGGTCGACCAGGTACAGCGCGTCCGTACGGACCAGCCGGGTCAGCTCCCGGTACACGGTGTCCGGGTTCGCCAGCGCCTCCTCCGGCAGAGCGGCGGGCGGCGTCCCGAGGTACTTGAGGAGGTCCACCAGGTTGTCGAAGCAGGGTTCCACCAGGGAGACGGTGTTCTCGTGCCGGCGCAGGTACATCGCCGCGACCATGGTGGACACGCTGGCCGCGTACGACAGCAGGGTGCGGCCCAGGCCGGGCGCGGTCGTCTGGCCGTGCAGGCGGAAGAAAGCCTCCGTGAACTGCCGCTCGAAATGCGCCTGCTGCCGGTCCTCCGACTCGTACCACAGCGCGGGCAGCCGCGAGACGATCTTGTCCTGGCTGCCGGACTGCCGCTGGTGCGTGTGCGCGTCGGCCAGGTTGTACCGGGTGCGCAGTGCCTTGATCTCGTGTTGGGTGAGGTCGATCAAATCCTGGGCTGACATATCCGCTCCTCGCACAGGACGGCATTCGTATGCTGATGTCGCTGATGACGCCTGGAATGGTAGGGAGCGCGAGCGGCCGGGGCCACGCCAGAAATGATGAGGAACCATTGGCGGAGTCAAACGGCGGGCTATCCGAAAGTACGCTGGTGGAATAGCGTGTTCCGCCAATAATCTGCCCGCATGACCTCAAGTGAATCGGGCGGGGCCGGACGGACGGCGGCGGGAACGGCGCCTTCTCGGGCCGTGGGGGCGCTTTACGCGGCGCTCGGCACCGCGCTGGCAGGCACCTCCTTCGTGGCCACGAGCCTGCTGACGCACTACCCCTTCCTGAGCGGCCAGACCCTGCGGTTCGCGCTGGGCGCCCTGAGCCTGTCGCTGCTGTCCGTCGTCGGGCGCGCGCCCTGGCCGCGGCCGACCGCGAACGAGTGGGCGCTGTTGGCGCTGCTGGCCGGAACCGGCCTGGTCGGCTTCAATCTGGCCTGCCTGGCCGCACTGCGTTCCGCCGAGCCCGCCGTACTCGGTGTGATCGTCGGTGCCACCCCGCTCCTGGTGGCGATCGCCGGTCCCCTGCTGAGCCGGCGCCGGATATCGGGGCGCCTGATCGCCTCGGCCGCCCTGGTCGTCGCCGGTGCCGCGCTGCTCATCGGCTTCGGGCGGGGCAGCGCGGGCGGCTTCGGGTTCTCCCTGCTGGCCCTCCTGGGCGAGGTCTGCTTCACGTTGCTGGCCGTGCCTCTGCTGCCCCGGCTGGGGGCGATCCCGGTGGCGACGTACGTCTGCGTCCTGGCCACGGTCGAGATGGGCGTGTTGACCGCGGCGGTGGAACTGCCCGGCGGGGAACTGCGCTGGCCGGACGCACGCGAACTGGGCGCCCTGTGCTACCTGGCGGTGGCGGTGACCGCCGCGGCGTTCATCTTCTACTACCTCGGCCTGCGCACCCTCGGCCCGGAGGCGACCAGCCTGTTCGCCGGGCTCATCCCGGTCGCGGCGGCGTTCACCGCGCCGATCGTCGGCAGCGGCACGCTGGGCGCGGCCCAGGTCACGGGCAGCATCCTGGTCGGTACGGGGCTCAGCGCGGGCCTGTCCGCGCCGGCCCGTGACGCCGGCCCCGCGTCCGGGGCGGTCGCGTCCGAAGGGCCGGAAACCGGTTCGGCGGATCCGAAAGTGCCGGTACCGACGGCGGATGACGACGGGTGAACTTTCGTCATTTCGCCTGGTAGCGGGCCACGAACCGCATTTCTAGCATGAGGGGGCCAGGTCCCCCGCAGGACCGCATCCGGCATCTCGGCGCCACCGCGCCGCATCTCTTTCCCCTCCCGTGAGGATGCGAAATCCATGACCACCACGCATGTCGTCCTGAGCGCCGCAGACCTTCCGGACCACTGGTACAACATCGTTCCCGACCTGCCGGCGAGCCCGCCGCCCGCGCTGCATCCGCAGACGCTGGAGCCGCTGCGTCCTGAGGACCTGTCAGGGCTGCTGCCCCGGGGCGTCATCGAGCAGGAGTTCTCCGAGGAGCGCTGGATCGAGATCCCGGACCGGGTGCGCGAGCTGTACCAGATCTGGCGGCCGTCGCCGCTGCACCGGGCGACGCGGCTGGAGCGCGCGCTGGACACCCCGGCCCGGATCTACTTCAAGTACGAGGGCGTCTCACCCGCGGGGTCCCACAAGCCCAACACCGCCATCGCGCAGGCCTTCTACGCTGCCGAGGACGGTGTGCGCCGGCTGACCAGCGAGACCGGGGCCGGGCAGTGGGGCTCGGCGCTGTCCTTCGCGGGCTCGCTGTTCGGTCTCGACGTCACCGTCTACATGGTCCGCTCCTCGTTCCAGCAGAAGCCCTACCGGCGCATCCTGATGGAGACCTGGGGGGCCGAGGTGCACCCGTCACCCAGCCCGCGCACCGAGGCCGGGCGCGCGGTGCTGGAGCAGACCCCCGACTCCCCGGGATCGATCGGCATCGCCATCAGCGAGGCCGTGCAGGACGCGCTCAGCCGCGAGGACACCCGCTTCGCGCTCGGCTCGATCTCCAACAACGTACTGATCCACCAGTCGGTGATCGGACTGGAGGCCAAGAAGCAGCTGGAGATCGCCGACGACTACCCCGACGTGGTGGTGGGCTGCGTCGGCGGCGGCTCCGGCTACGCCGGCCTGTCCTACCCGTTCCTGTACGACACCCTGACCGGCAAGCGCTCCGGCACCCGCTTCGTCGCGGTCGAGCCGGACGCCTGCCCCAGCCTCACCCGGGGCACCTACGCCTACGACTATCCCGACACCGCCTCGCTCGGCCCGGTGCTGCCCATGTTCACCCTCGGGCACAACTTCATGCCCGCCCCCATCCACGCGGGCGGCCTGCGCCACCACGGCAGCTCCCCGACCATGGGGACGCTGGTGCAGCACGGCCATGTGCAGGCGCGCTCGGTCTCGCAGACCGACATCTTCAGCGCGGCCGTGCTCTTCGCACGCAACGAGGGCTTCGTGATGGCTCCGGAGTCCGCCCACGGTGTGCGCGGGGCGATCGACGAGGCGCTGGCCGCACGGGAGGCGGGCGAAGCGCGGGCGATCCTCGTCCACGTCTCCGGGCACGGCAACTTCGACATGGCGGCCTACGACTCCTACCTGGCCCACACGTTGACCGACCACGAGCCGGACCAGGCGGCCATCGAGCGGGCCCTCGGCGAGCTGCCCTCGGCGAAGATCCCGGTCTGAGGCGGGACTCGGGCCGCGCACCCGTCCTCAGGTGCGCGGCCCGGTGCCGAGGCGCTGCCGCGGTCAGTCGACCAGCCCGGCCTCGACGGCGTACAGCGCCGCCTCGACGCGGTTGCGCAGCCCCAGTTTCGCCAGCAGGTTCTGCACGTGGGACTTCACGGTGCTTTCGCTGAGCGTGAGTTGCGCGGAGATCTCGGCGTTGGTGCGGCCCCGGCCGAGCAGGCGCAGCACGTCGTGCTCGCGGGGTGTCAGCGGGCAGGGCGGGGCGGCGGAGGCCGGCCTCGGCAGCCCGGACGGGGAGAGGGCCGCCGACGGGAGCCGGCGCTCGGCCGGTCCGGCCGCGGCGACCGGTGCCGGGAAGGCCGGGAAGAGGGAGTAGCCGGCGACGAGCATGTGCAGCGCGGCCACCAGGTCGTCGACCTGCGCGCTGCGCAACAGCGTTCCGTCGGCGTCCTTCCCGATGAGGCCGATCGCCGCGGAGTCGCACAGGGAGTCGCTGACCAGTGCCAGCACCTTGCCCTGCCAGTCCTTGGCCTGCCGCAGCGTCGCCGAGGAGCCGTTGGGGCTCTCGACGGTGTGGACGACGACGTGCGGCTTGGTCTCGGCCATCAGCGTCACCGCCTCGTGGTGGTCGCACGCCTCGGCCACGACGTCGATACCGGACTTGCAGCGCAGTACCGCCCCCAGGCCGCTGCGCGTGATCGGCGACGCGTCCAGAATGAGGACGCGAATAACAGTGATCTCCGGAGATCGTTGCGACTTTAAGTTCTCCACGTGCCGATTCCCCCGTCTTTTTCGCAGAAGTGGATCTTCACCTGTACGAACGCGGTCGAAAGCGCATTGGTGCCGGAACCCCGAGGTGGAAGGATAGACGACGAGCCGCCGAATCCCACCGGGGTGTCGGTAAACGGTCCCGCAAACTCCGGGTGCAGCCGGTTTGCGCGTAACCGACGCGCGTGAATTCGCGGGGCCGTCGGCCGCGAGGCCGCGCACCGCGCGCCCGGATCCACTGCCTGATCCACCGCCGGCCACCCCGCGCACCTCCCCGTACCGACGTTCCGGACGCCCTGTGAAGTTGGCCTGAATGCCGGATACCGCACCACTTTGTCCGGAACACCGCCGAAAGCTGGCGGAATCCAGTCGCGCCGACCCCCGCGGCCGAGAGTCGTCACGAGCCCTCCGGGCGGGAAGGATCTCGTCGCCCGTCTGAACGGCCGCCGTCCCCGGGCCGTACCCCCTGACGGAACACGACAGGCTCCGCGGAAGGGAATCTCACATGACCAGCCCATCCCTCCACCCCTCGGCGGGACCGGCCCGCCGTACCGTCATGGCGGCGGCCGGAGCGGCGGGGCTCGCCGCCGCGCTGACCGCCTGCGGTTCGGACGACGACTCGTCCGCCGGCGCCGACACCGGCTCCGGTTCGGCCGGTTCCGCGCAGGACGGCGGCGGCACCGCCCTCGCCAAGACCGCGGACATCCCCGAGGGCGGCGGCAAGATCTTCAAGGACCACGGCGTCGTGGTCACGCAGCCGACGGCGGGCACCTACAAGGCGTTCTCGTCCAAGTGCACCCACCAGGGCTGCGCGGTGGGCAGCGTGGCGAACGGCGTGATCGTCTGCCCCTGCCACCACAGCGAGTTCTCCGTGACGGACGGCAGTGTGAAGAAGGGTCCGGCGACGCAGGCGCTGGCGGCGGCGGAGATCACCGTCGCCGGCGACGAGATCAAGCTGGCCTGAGTCCCGTCCGGCGCCGTGCGTGCGCCCGTCCGAGGCAGCCGATCACCTCGTCGGTGGTCACGACCGTCGCCACCAGCGCGAGGGTGTGGCGGAGCATCTCCCGGGTGTACTCGGCGGGCACCCCCGCGACGGCGTCGGACGGGACCACCGCGGTGTAGCCCAGGTTCACGGCGTCGAACACCGCGTTGGGGACGGCGACGTTGGCCGAGACCCCGGTGACGACCAGCGTGCGGCAGCCGAGGTTGCGCAGCAGGGCGTCGACGCCGGTGCCGTGGACCGGGGACAGCCCGTGCAGCCGCCGTACGACGAGGTCCTCCTCGGCGACCTCGATCGGGGGCGCCACCCGGACCGCCGTGCTGCCGCTGAGCTGCTGCACGGGGAGCCGTTCGGCGGCCCGGAACAGACGGGCGTTGCGGCTGGCGCCCCGGCCGTCGGGGCGGCGCTCGGCGACCGCGTGGATCACCTGCACCCCGGTCTCGTGGGCGGCGGCGACCAGCCGGGCCACATGGCGCAGGGCCCCGGACGAACGCGCGGCGCGGGCGAGTTCGGGCAGGGCGCTGTCCGGGCCGACGACCCCCTGCTGACACTCCACGGTGAGCAGGACGGTGCTCCCGGGATCGAGGAGGTCGTCGAGTCGCTCGTACGACGGCATGGCACGCGCCCCCTTGAAGACGACGGCTTCTCTTTTCTGACGTGATGTCAGAGGATCACCATAGTTTTCTGACACGACGTGGGAGAAGAGGGGGCCGCATGACCGTCACTCAGCAACGCCGGGGCCGGAAGATCATGATGACGCCCGGCGAGCTGGACGCGTTCCTCACCGGTCAGCGCACCTGCCGGGTCGCGACCGTCTCGGCGGACGGAACACCGCACGTGAGCGCGCTGTGGTTCGCCTGGGACGGCACCTCGCTGTGGCTGTACTCGGTGGTGCGCAGCCGCCGCTGGACCCAGCTGAGCCGGGATCCGCGGGTGGCCGTCGTGGTCGACTCCGGTGAGGAGTACGACCAGTTGCGCGGGGTGGAGCTGACCGGCCGGGTGGAGTTCGTGGGCGAGGTGCCGCGCACGGGCGAGCTGTGCGCCGAGCTGGACACGGCGGAGACGCTGTTCGCGCGCAAGAACTTCGGGCTGGACGAGATGCCGCACGACGGCCGGCACGCCTGGGCCCGGCTGACCCCGGAGAAGATCGTCTCCTGGGACTTCCGGAAGCTGGGCGGAGCGTGAAAGCGGTCAGCCGAGCTTCCGCGCGGCCGTGCGCAGGGCGTCCACGGCCGCGCGGATCGAGGGCCGCCGGTCGGCGTCCGCCCGCCAGACCACGTACACGTGCCGGCGCACGTGCTGCCTGAGCGGTGCCAGGACCACGCCGTCGGGCACCGGGTGCCGGCCCAGCAGCGGCGCGATGCACACCCCCAGCCCGGCGGCCACGAGCCCCAGTTGGGTGTGGGTCTCGCCCGCGCGGTGGCCGACGATCGGCTCGACACCCTTGGACCTGAGGGTGAACATCAGCCACTCGTGGCAGAACTCGCCCTCGCCCCAGGTGATCCACTCGTCCTCGGCGAACTCGGTGAGGTCCACCTCGTCCCGGTCCGCGAGCCGGTGGCCGACGGGCATGGCGACCTCGGCCGGGTCGTCCAGCAGCGGCGCCTTGACCAGTCCGTCGGGGACGGGCATCGGCTTGTTGTACCAGTCCAGGACCACGGCGAGGTCGAGATCGCCGCGGACGACCCCGGCGATGCCGTTCTCCGGCTCCAGCTCGCTGGAGCGCACGCGCAGGCCGGGGTGCGCGCCGCGCAGCGCGCCGAGCGCGGTGGGGAAGAGGCCGCGGGCGGCGGTGGGGAAGGCCGACAGCCGCAGCTCTCCGACGACCTGGCCGCGGTGCGCCTCCAGGTCGGACTCGGCCAGCTCGACCTGCGACAGGATGCGGGCCGCGTGCTCCGACAGCAGCCGGCCGGCGTCCGTGAGCCGGACGCCCCGGCCGTTCTTGGCGAGGAGCTGCTGGCCGATCTCGCGCTCCAGCTTGCCCAGCTGCTGCGAGACCGCGGACGTGGTGACGTGCAGCGCTTCGGCGGCGGCACTGACCGAGCCGTGCCGGGCCAGGGCGTCGAGGGTGCGCAGGCGCTCCAGATTCAACATGTAAGTGATTCTAAGAGGTACCAGGTGACATTTCTCGATTGTGCTACGACATCATCTCCCGCATCCTGAAGACCATGAGCACGGTCACCCCCACGTCCCGCACCCGGTCCTCCTCCCCCGACACCGCCGGCCCCCGCCCCCGCCTCGACTGGCGGCTCCGCTTCGGCGCCCTGTCCCTGATCTGGGGCTTCAGCTTCCTGTTGATCAAGGTGGGGACCGAGGGGTACGCGCCCTTCCAGGTCACCCTGGGCCGGCTGCTGTTCGGTACGGCGGTGCTGGGCGCGGCGATGGCGGTGAAGCGGGAGCGGCTGCCGCGCGGGGCCCGGCTGTGGGGGCACACGGCGGTCGCCGCGTTCCTGCTGAACGCCCTGCCGTTCTCCCTGTTCGCCTACTCCGAGCTGACGATCCCGTCCACCCTGGCCGGCATCTGCAACGCGACCTCCCCGCTGTGGGGCATGGCCCTGTCCCTGGTCGCCCTGTCCGAGGACCGGCCCACCCGGGTGCGCGTGGCCGGCCTCGGCCTGGGCTTCCTGGGCGTCCTCACCGTGCTCGGCGCCTGGCAGGGCTTCCACGGCCTGGACGCCACGGGCACGGTGATGGCCCTGCTGGCCTCGCTCAGCTACCCGGTGGGGTGGATCTACGTCCGGCGCACCCTGGCCGGCACCGGCCATTCCCACCTGTCGATGACCGGGGGCCAGCTGCTGCTGGCCACGGTCCAACTGGCCGTGGTGACACCGCTGTTCACCAGCGCGCCCGACCACTTCTCCCTGGTCCCCCTGCTGGCCGTGGCGGCGCTGGGCGCGCTGGGGACCGGGCTGGCGGTGCTGCTCCAGTACGGGCTGGTCGCGGAGGTCGGGCCCACCACCGCCCAGATGGTCACGTACTTCATTCCCGTCATCGCCACGGCCGCGGGGGTGGCGATCCTGGGGGAGTCGCTGCGGTGGACCACGCCGGTGGGGGCGGTGATCGTGCTCGCCGGAGCGGCGCTCACGCAGGTGCGCGGCAGGAGCGCGTAATCCGGAGGCCGTGACCGGCTTCTCCTCCTCCACTCGCGGCCATGGCATGCCGCATCAGCGAACTGGTCATCGACTGCGCCGACCCCGAGAGGCTCGCCGCGTTCTGGAGCGAGGTCCTCGGATACGTGGAGATCGGCCGGGGGGACGGGGTCATCGGGATCGGGCCGGCCGACGCCGGTTTCGGCGGCCCGCAGCCCGTCCTCGTGTTCATCCCCGGCAGCGAGCCGCGGACCGGCAAGCTCCGGCTGCACATCGACGTCAACGCCACCGACCGCGACCAGGACGCCGGGCTGGAGCGGCTGCTCGCCCTCGTGCCAGGCCCGCCGACATCGGCCAGAGCGGCACCGAGGACTGGCACGTCCTGGCCGACCCGGAGGGCAACGAGTTCTGTCTCCTGCGCACGAGGCTCCAGCCCCTCTAGGACTTGTCCGGCCGATCATGTGACTACTCCGCACCCGTGTCGTTGATGTGGACATGGGGCGGGGCGATCTGACGGATGCCGAGTGGGAAC
>NZ_JBVKBI010000039.1:0-43764 GCF_055639035.1 Streptomyces sp. NPDC107654 | reverse complement strand
CACCCCCCAGGTCATCCGATCGACAGGGGGCAACAGTCATGCCGGGCCCGGAGGCCAGCGGCCCTCTTGCAGGACCGCGAAGAAGATAACGGGGGTGTCCGGCGGGGGCCTGGGGCGGGGGCCGGATCCCCGGGCGGCGTCCGGACCGGGTCCAGGGGGCGTCCGAAGGGGCCTGGGCGCGCAGCGGATCCCGGGCGGCGACCGACGGGGCCAGCGGGCGACCCGGTCCCGACCGGACCTTGGGCGGCGTCCGGCGAAGGCCCGGGTGCGCAACGCATCCCGGGGCGGCCGACAGGGCCTGGGCGGCGTCCGACGGGCGCCGACCGGCGGTCGTACGCCTCTCAGCCGTACGCCGTCTGCCGGCCGCCCGGGATCTCCGCGAGCGGTACCGGGCGCCGCTCGCTGCGGGAGCGCTCGCAGGCCTCGGCGATCCGCAGGGCCTGCAGTGCCTCCCGGCCGTCGCAGGGGTTGGGCCGCTCGCCGCGCACGACCTCCACGAAGGCGTTCAGCTCGGCCTCGTAGGCGGGGCCGAAGCGCTCCAGGAAGCCCGTCCACGGCTTGTCCGCGGGCGGCGGGCCGGTCGGCTCGGTGGACGCGAGGGGCGTCCGGTCGTCCAGGCCGACCACGACCGTGTCGCGCTCCCCGGCCAGCTCCATGCGGACGTCGTAGCCGGCGCCGTTCAACCGGGTCGCGGTCGCCGAGGCCAGGGTGCCGTCGTCCAGTGTGAGCAGCGCCGCGCCCGTGTCGACGTCCCCGGCCTCCCGGAACATCGCGGGACCGCGGTCCGAACCGGTGGCGTACACCTCGCGGACCTCACGGCCCGTCACCCAGCGCAGCACGTCGAAGTCGTGGATCAGCGTGTCCCGGAACAGCCCGCCGGACAGCGGCAGCCACGCGGCCGGGGGAGGGGACTGGTCGCAGGTCAGGGCCCGCACGGTGTGCAGCCGGCCGAGCCGGCCGGCGCGGACGGCCTCCCGGGCGCCGGCGTAGCCCGCGTCGAACCGCCGCTGGAAGCCCATCTGCAGGATTGTCCCGGCCGTCTCCACCTCGGCGAGCGCGTGCAGGGTGCCCGGCAGGTCCAGCGCGATCGGCTTCTCGCAGAAGACCGGCAGACCCGAGCGGGCCGCCCGGCCGATGTACTCGGCGTGGGCCGCCGTCGCCGTGGTGATCACCACGGCGTCCACGCCCCACCGGAAGATCTCGTCGACGCCCGGCGCCGCCGTCTCGCCCAGCCGGTGCGCCAGCTCCTGCGCCCGCGCCGGCTCCGCGTCCGTGAGGATCAGGGATCCGACCTCGCGGTGGCGGCTGAGCGTCCTCGCGTGAAGGGCGCCGATGCGGCCCGTACCGATGACCCCGATGCGCATGGAAACAAAGTGAGGGCGGACCCCGTACCCTGTCAATGTGTATGTCCGGACAACCGGACTACACGACTTCCCGTCAACCGGGCACCGGACTACGCTCGGGCCCGTGCCGAAACCAGATGTGGACCCGACCGTGTCGCTCGACCTCCGTGTGGACCGAAGCTCCCCGGTGCCGTTGTACTTCCAGCTCTCCCAGCAGCTGGAGGCCGCCATCGAGCGGGGCAGCCTCACCCCGGGCAGCCTGCTGGGCAACGAGATCGAGCTGGCCGCACGGCTCGGCCTGTCCCGGCCCACCGTCCGCCAGGCCATCCAGTCCCTCGTGGACAAGGGGCTCCTCGTGCGGCGCCGGGGCGTGGGGACCCAGGTCGTGCACAGCCAGGTCAAGCGCCCGCTGGAGCTGAGCAGCCTCTACGACGACCTGGAGGCGGCCGGGCAGCGCCCGGCGACGAAGGTTCTCGTCAACACGGTCGTCCCGGCCTCCGCCACGGTCGCCGCCGCCCTGGGGGTCGCCGAGGGCAGTGACGTCCACCGCGTCGAGCGGCTCCGCCTCGCGCACGGCGAACCGATGGCGTACCTGCTCAACCACCTGCCGCCCGGCCTGCTCGACCTCGACACCGACCAGCTGGAGGCCACCGGCCTGTACCGGCTGATGCGCTCCGCCGGGATCACCCTGCACAGCGCCCGCCAGTCCATCGGCGCCCGCGGCGCCACGGCCGCCGAGGCCGAGCGCCTCGGCGAGTCCGAGGGAGCCCCGCTGCTGACCATGCAGCGCACCACCTACGACGACACCGGCCGCGCGGTCGAGTTCGGCGACCACACCTACCGCCCGGGCCGCTACTCCTTCGAGTTCCAGCTGCTCGTACGCCCCTGAGCGACCGCCCCGCTTCGTCGCAATGTCCGGACAAGGCGACCCCTGGGGGCTCCCCCGGTCGTGTCACGGGTGTTCCCCGTGTTCGATACTGGAGTGTTTGGGGCCGCTGACGCGATCGACGGCCCCTTGCGCATGGAAGAACACGGCAAGAAGGGCACGGCCTCGTGGCACGGTTTCGGACCTGGGTAGGCATAGCGCTGGCGGGGGCACTCTCCGTGTCCCTGGCGGCGTGCAGCAGCACCGGAGGCAAACGGGCGGAGGACGCCCGCAAGGCCGCCGCGGCCCAGGGGCGGGCGGCGGTGAACACCCCCCGCTGGACCTTCGCGATGATCACCCACTCGGGAGACGGCGACACCTTCTGGGACATCGTGCAGAGCGGTGCCAAGCAGGCCGCCGTCAAGGACAACATCAACTTCCTGTACTCGCACGACGACGAGGCCCAGCAGCAGGCCCAGCTGGTGGACGCGGCGGTGGACAAGAAGGTCGACGGCATCATCGTCACCCTCGCCAAGCCGGACGCCCTGAAGGCCGCCGTGGCCCGCGCCGAGAAGGCCGGCATCCCGGTGGTCACGGTGAACTCCGGCTCCGACGAGTCCAAGGCCTTCGGCGCGCTCACCCACATCGGCCAGGACGAGACCATCGCCGGCGAGGCCGTCGGGGACGAGCTGAACGAGCGCGGGAGGAAGAAGGCCCTGTGCGTCCTGCACGAGCAGGGCAACGTCGGCCACGAGCAGCGCTGCGACGGCGTCGCCAAGACCTTCCACGGCTCCCTGCGCAAGCTCTACGTCAACGGCACCAACATGCCCGACGTGCAGTCCGCGATCGAGGCCAAGCTCCAGGCCGACACCTCCATCGACTCCGTGGTCACCCTGGGCGCCCCCTACGCCGACACCGCCGTGAAGGCGAGGACGGACGCGGGCAGCAAGGCCGAGATCGACACCTTCGACCTCAACGCCAAGGTCGCGGCCTCGCTGAAGGACGGCACGCTCGGCTTCGCCGTGGACCAGCAGCCGTACCTCCAGGGCTACCAGGCCGTCGACCTGCTGTGGCTGTACAAGTACAACGGTGACGTCCTCGGCGGCGGCAAGCCGGTCCTGACCGGCCCGCAGATCATCACCAAGGACCAGGCGTCCGCCCTCGCCGAGTACACCGAGCGGGGCACCCGATGAGCGCGGTCACCGACGAGAAGACGTCGGACGAAAGGATTCTGCGGACCTCTCCGCTGCGGAGGCTGCCGGCCCGCCCCGAACTCGGCTCGGTCGTCGGCGCCCTCGCCGTCTTCGTCTTCTTCGCCTTCGTCGCCGACGGCTTCCTGCGCGCCTCCAGCCTCAGCACGGTCCTGTACGCCTCCTCGACCATCGGGATCATGGCCGTACCCGTGGCCCTGCTGATGATCGGCGGCGAGTTCGACCTCTCGGCGGGCGTCCTGGTGACGTCCTCCGCGCTGGTCTCCTCGATGTCCAGCTACCAGATGACGGCGAACACCTGGGTCGGCGTGGGCGTGTCCCTGCTGGTCACGCTGGCCATCGGCGCCTTCAACGGCTTCATGCTCACCCGCACCAAACTGCCCAGCTTCATCATCACGCTGGGCACCTTCCTGATGCTGACCGGCATGAACCTCGGCTTCACCAAGCTGATCGACGGCACCGTCTCCACCAAGACCATCGCCGACATGGAGGGCTTCGCGAGCGCCCGCACCGTCTTCGCCTCGACGATCGAGGTCGGCGGCGTCGACGTCAAGGTCACCATCCTGTGGTGGCTGGGCCTCGTCGCCCTCGCCTCCTGGATCCTGCTGCGCACCCGCACCGGAAACTGGATCTTCGCCGTCGGGGGCAACGAGGACGCGGCCCGCGCGGTCGGCGTCCCGGTCGCCCGCACCAAGATCGGCCTCTACATGGGCGTCGCCTTCGGCGCCTGGATCTCCGGCCAGCACCTGCTCTTCTCCTTCGACGCCGTCCAGTCCGGCGAGGGCGTCGGCAACGAGCTGATCTACATCATCGCGGCCGTCATCGGCGGCTGCCTGATCACCGGCGGCCACGGCAGCGCGATCGGCTCCGCCGTGGGCGCCCTGCTCTTCGGCATGACCAGCAAGGGCATCGTCTTCGCCGAGTGGAACCCCGACTGGTTCAAGTTCTTCCTCGGAGCGATGCTGCTCCTCGCGACCCTGCTCAACGCCTGGGTCAAGAAGCGCGCGGAGGCCACCAAGTGACACTCGTGGAGCTGACCGACGTCAGCAAGCACTACGGCACCGTCCGCGCCCTGGAAGGGGTCTCACTGGAGGTCCACGCGGGGCAGATCACCTGCGTCCTCGGCGACAACGGCGCGGGCAAGTCGACGCTGATCAAGATCATCGCGGGCCTGCACCGGCACGACGGCGGCACCCTGCGCATCGAGGGCGAGGAGACCACCCTCTCCTCCCCGCGCGACGCCCTGGACCGGGGCATCGCCACGGTCTACCAGGACCTCGCCGTCGTCCCCCTCATGCCGGTCTGGCGCAACTTCTTTCTCGGCTCCGAGCCCCGCAGGGGCACAGGCCCCTTCAAGCGCCTCGACACCGACCTCATGCGCCGCACCACCCGCGAGGCGCTCCTGCGGATGGGCATCGACCTCCGCGACGTCGACCAGCCCATCGGCACGCTGTCGGGCGGCGAGCGCCAGTGTGTCGCCATCGCGAGGGCCGTCCACTTCGGCGCGAAGGTCCTGGTCCTGGACGAGCCGACGGCGGCCCTGGGCGTGAAGCAGTCCGGTGTGGTCCTGAAATATGTGGCGGCGGCACGGGACGAGGGCCTGGGAGTCGTCTTGATCACCCACAATCCGCATCACGCGTACCTGGTGGGCGACCGTTTCGTGTTGTTGCGGCGCGGCACCATGGTGGGCCATCACACACGGGACGAGATCACCCTGGACGAGCTGACGAAGCAGATGGCGGGCGGAGCCGACCTGGACGCGCTGGTCCACGAACTGCAGCGAACCTGAGGACGCGCACCCCCCGCCCTGCGCGGCACTCGGTGTGAGCGTGCGGCAGAATCGACCAACGATGAGCACCTACCGCGACCTCACCGCCCCCATCGGCTCCCGCCGAGCCCCGGTCCTGCGCACCGTCGGCACCCGGGAGCGCAGGTCCCACCTGACCGCGCCCCGGGTGCCCACGGTCGGTATCGACATCGGCGGCACCAAGGTCATGGCGGGTGTCGTGGACGCCGACGGCAACATCCTGGAGAAGCTCCGCACGGAGACCCCGGACAAGTCCAAGAGCCCCAAGGTCGTCGAGGACACCATCGTCGAGCTGGTCCTGGACCTGTCCGACCGGCACGACGTGCACGCGGTCGGCATCGGCGCCGCGGGCTGGGTCGACGCCGACCGCAACCGCGTCCTGTTCGCCCCCCACCTGTCCTGGCGCAACGAACCCCTGCGCGACCGCATCGCCGGCCGCCTCGCCGTACCGGTCCTGGTCGACAACGACGCCAACACCGCCGCCTGGGCCGAGTGGCGCTTCGGCGCCGGCCGCGGCGAGGACCACCTGGTCATGATCACCCTCGGCACCGGCATCGGCGGCGCCATCCTGGAGGACGGCCAGGTCAAGCGCGGCAAGTTCGGTGTCGCCGGAGAGTTCGGCCACATGCAGGTCGTCCCCGGCGGGCACCGCTGCCCCTGTGGCAACCGCGGCTGCTGGGAGCAGTACAGCTCCGGCAACGCGCTCGTCCGGGAGGCGCGCGAACTGGCCGCCGCCGACTCCCCGGTCGCCTACGGGATCATCGAGCACGTCAAGGGGAACATCGGCGACATCACCGGCCCGATGATCACCGAGCTGGCCCGCGAGGGCGACGCGATGTGCGTGGAGCTGCTCCAGGACATCGGCCAGTGGCTCGGCGTCGGCATCGCCAACCTCGCCGCCGCCCTCGACCCCTCCTGCTTCGTGATCGGCGGCGGTGTCTCGGCCGCCGACGACCTGCTCATCGGCCCGGCCCGGGACGCCTTCAAGCGCCACCTCACCGGCCGCGGCTACCGCCCCGAGGCCCGCATCACCCGCGCCCAGCTCGGCCCCGAGGCCGGCATGGTGGGCGCCGCCGACCTGGCCCGGCTGGTCGCCCGCCGCTTCCGCCGCGCCAAGCGGCGCCGGGTGGAGCGGTACGAGCGCTACGAGCGGTACGTCCAGGGCCGCCGCGACCAGGACACCGCATGACCTCGTCGCTGCCCCACCAGGGCGGCCCGCCGGACGAGCCGCGGCGGCCCGCCGAGGACCCCCGGCACAAGGCGAAGCGGCGGGCCCTCACCCTGCTGATCATCGTCCTGCTCATCGGCGTCCCGGCCGGCTACCTGGTGATCTCCGCGAACCAGAGCCGCAACAGCGGCAAGGACAAGGAGGCCAAGTACTCGGCGACCGGCCTCACCCCGGGCTGGCCCTCGAAGGTCCAGCGCCGCCTGTACCAGGTGACCGTCCCGCACCCCGCCGACGACGTCGCCTACTACGAGACGAACAACTGGAAGACCAGCCGTCTCTACGTCCAGTTCCGCACCAACCCCGCCGGCCTGGACAGCTTCCTGGGCACCATGGGCGTCCGCCGCGACCAGCTGAAGAAGAACGAGATCGCCGTCGGCGAACGCGACCGGAAGGTCAGCGGCTGGACCTTCGGCGGCCCGGGCCCGTGGTACGGCCTGACCCACGAACAGCGGAACCCGGCACCCACCCAGGACGTGGTCGTCAACCTGTCCGACCCGCAGCTGCCGATGGTGTTCGTCGTCTCCCGCACGGTGCCGTAACCGGGGCCCCGACCGGCCCCGGAGCCGATTGTCAGACCCCGCCCGTAGAGTCGGAGACGAATGATCCGGGACACGGGCGGGAGGCGGCAGGACGTATGAGCGGCACGGCTGCGCAGGCCGAGCGCACAGGGGGTTCCCCGCAGGCGGGGGCCGGGCACCGGGTGCCGGTGCGCCTCGCGTCCGTCTACCTCCCCGCGCCCCTGCCCCGCCAGGGCCGCCTCGCCTTCTGGGACCCCGACGGCGCCCCGCTGCCCGAGAGCGCCGGTGCGACCGCCGAGGAACTGACGGTCGTCCGGCCGCACGGCCCCGGAGTGCGCCGACGGCAGGTGCCCGCCCTGACCCTGCCGCTCGCCGACGCCCTGCCGCTGCTGGTCCGCGCCCGGCGCGACCCGGCCGCCCACCCGGCCACCGCCTGCTGGGGCGCCGCCGCCCTGCACGCGCTGCGGCTCGTCGCCCGCGGACGGCTGCTGCCGGGCCTCACCCCGGGCGGCCACGACGCCTGGCGGGCCGGCCCGCTGGAGCCCGGGGACATCGCCCACCTGCGTGCCGTCGCCGCGGCCCTGCCCGCGGAGGGCCACGCGGTGCCGCTATCCGGCCCGGGCCCGCTGTGCCTGCCCGAGCCGGAGGCCCTGGTCCGCTCCTTCCTCGACGCGGTCGCCGACACCCTGCCCCGCACGCCCGCGGCCCCCTTCACCGCCGGCCGGCCCTACGCCGCCCGCGAGCCCCAGCACCTGCCCGACGCCCACGCGTGGGCGGCGGAGGTCGCCGCCGGGATGGACGCGGGCGTGCGGATCTCGCTGCGGCTGGACCTGTCCGCGTACGACGTGTTCGACGCCGGGGCGCGGGAGGGGACGCGTGCCGCGGGGGCGGCGATCGTGCAGGTGCACAGCCTCGCCGACCCCACGCTGGTGGCCGACGCGGCGGCGCTCTGGACGGGCGAGGCAGGCGCGGCGTTCGGGCCTCGCGCGCGCGTGGACGCGGCCCTCGCCGTCCGGCGCGCCGCCCGGGTGTGGCCGCCCCTGGACCGCCTCGCCGAACAGGACGTGCCCGACGTCCTCGCCCTCACCGAGGAGGAGCTGGGCGAACTGCTCGGCGTGGCGGCGGGCCGGCTGGCCGCCGCCGGGGTCGCCGTCCACTGGCCCCGCGACCTCGCCCGCGACCTGACCGCCACGGCGGTGGTCCGCCCGGCGCCCGGCTCGGCGACCGACGGCACCGGCTTCTTCGAGAGCGAGGAACTGCTCCGGTTCCGCTGGCAGCTGGCGCTCGGCGGCGACCCGCTCGGCGAGGCCGAGATGGACGCCCTCGCCGAGGCCCACCGCCCTGTCGTACGGCTCCGGGACCGCTGGGTGCTGGTCGACCCCGCCCTGGTCCGCAAGGCACGCAAGCGCGAACTCGGACTGCTCGACCCGGTCGACGCGCTGTCCGTCGCCCTCACCGGCGAGGCCGAGGTGGACGGCGAGACCGTCGACGTCGTCCCCGCCGGCGCGCTGGCCGCCCTCCGCGACCGGCTCACCGCCGGCCTGCACCCCGCCACCCCGCCCCCCGGCCTGAACGCCGTCCTCCGCGACTACCAGCTGCGCGGCCTGGCCTGGCTCGACCTCATGACCTCCCTCGGCCTCGGCGGCTGCCTCGCCGACGACATGGGCCTCGGCAAGACCGTCACCCTCATCGCCCTGCACCTGAAGCGGGCCCGCACCGAGCCGACCCTCGTCGTCTGCCCGGCCAGCCTCCTCGGCAACTGGCAGCGGGAGATCACCCGCTTCGCCCCCGGCGTCCCCGTCCGCCGCTTCCACGGCCCCGAGCGCACCCTGGAGGACGTGACCGGCGGCTTCGTCCTCACCACGTACGGCACCATGCGCTCCACCGCCGAGCAGCTGGCACGGCAGCCCTGGGGCATGGTCGTCGCCGACGAGGCGCAGCACGTGAAGAACCCCTACTCCGCCACCGCCAAGGCGCTGCGCACCATCCCGTCCCCCGCGCGCGTGGCGCTCACGGGCACCCCCGTGGAGAACAACCTCTCCGAACTGTGGGCCCTGCTCGACTGGACCACCCCCGGCCTCCTCGGCCCGCTGAAGTCCTTCCGTGCCCGGCACGCCCGAGCCGTCGAGAACGGCGAGGACGCGGAGGCCGTGGAGCGCCTCGCCCGCCTGGTCCGGCCCTTCCTGCTGCGCCGCAAGAAGTCCGACCCCGGCATCGTGCCCGAGCTGCCGCCCAAGACGGAGACCGACCACCCGGTGCCGCTCACCCGGGAGCAGGCCGCGCTGTACGAGGCGGTGGTGCGCGAATCGATGCTGGCCATCGAGACGGCGCAGGGCATGGCGCGCCGGGGCCTGGTGCTGAAGCTGCTCGGCGCGCTGAAGCAGATCTGCGACCACCCCGCGCTCTACCTGAAGGAGCAGCCGGACCCCGACCGCCTGGCCGCCCGCTCCGGCAAACTCGCCCTCCTGGACGAGCTGCTGGACACCCTCCTCGCGGAGGACGGTTCGGCCCTCGTCTTCACCCAGTACGTCGGCATGGCCCGCCTCCTCACCGCCCACCTGGCCGCCCGCGCGGTCCCCGTCGACCTGCTGCACGGCGGCACGCCGGTACCCGAGCGCGAGCGCATGGTCGACCGTTTCCAGAGCGGCGGCACCCCGGTCCTGGTGCTGTCCCTGAAGGCCGCCGGCACCGGTCTCAACCTCACCCGCGCGGGCCACGTCGTCCACTTCGACCGCTGGTGGAACCCGGCCGTCGAGGAACAGGCCACGGACCGCGCGTACCGCATCGGGCAGACCCAGCCCGTCCAGGTCCACCGCCTGGTCACCGAGGGCACGGTGGAGGACCGCATCGCCGAGATGCTCGCCTCCAAGCGCGCCCTAGCCGACGCGATCCTCGGCTCCGGGGAGGCCGCGCTCACCGAACTCACCGACCGTGAACTCTCCGACCTGGTCTCCCTGCGGAGGACGCCATGACCGGCTCCGACGCCCCCCGCCCCGCGGACGCCGCCCGCCGCGCCCTGCGGGCGGCCCGCCGACACGCCGACGCCGACGGCACGGAGAGGGAACCGGGGGACCTGCCGCCGCGAGTGCCATCGGATGCCGGTGCCGGTGCCGGTGCCGGTGAGGCCGGCGGTGCCGGTGAGGCGGGCGGTGTGGTGCGTGGGGCGCTGCCGGACTCCGGCGGGCTCGGGGCGGAGGAGCCGACGCGCGGGGTGCCGTCCGGTGCCGGCGGTGGTGAGGTGTCGTCCCGTGAGGGCGCGGCGCGGCCCGGGGACGTGGCGCGGGCGGCGCTCCGGGCCGCCTTCTCCACGCGGCGGGGGGACGCGTCGCCGGCTGACGGCGGGGGGCCGGCGGGTGACGTCGCCGACCCGGTGGCGGGCGAGGAACAGGAGCCTCCGGCGCGTGCCGTGACGGAAGCGGGGACGGGTGGGTCGGGTGCGGCTGGTTCCGGTTCGGCCGGTGCGGGTGCGGCTGGTTCCGGTTCGGCTGGTGCGGGTGCGAGTGTGGCCGGTTCCGGTGCCGTCGGTTCCGGGGTGGCTGGTGCGGGTGCGGCTGGTGCGGATGTGGCTGGTTCCGGGGTGGCGGGTGCGGGTGCGGCCGGGTCGGGTGCCGCTGGTTCCGGGGCGGCCGGTGCCGATGCCGGCGCTGGTGTCCGGGGTGCCGGTGCCCCGGGAGGGCGTCCCGGTGACGCCGCGCGGGAGGCGTTGCGCGCGGCCCGCCGGGAGGCCCTGCGGGCCGAGGCGGCGGAGCCCCGGCGTGCGCGGCGGACACCGGCGCCTTCCGGTCCCGCGGCGCCCGCGCCGGAGGGGGAGACCCGGGCCACCAGGGCCAAGGCCGCGCAGGAGATGCGGCACTACTTGGCGACCGCCTTCCGCATGCCCACGTGGACGGACACTTCCGACGAGCCGGAACATCACGCTCACGACACCCCCGCCGCCACCCACAACCCCGCTCCCGCCGAGCCGACCCCGCCGACGTCGGCTCCGTCGTCCCCGGCCCCCACCTCGGTCACCCCTGCCACCCCCCACACGCCCCCCACCATGGCCACCCCCCACCGCGACACCGAACTCCGGCGCACCTTCCCGGCGTTCGCGGTGCGGGAGCGGGCGGGGCAGGAGACCCCGTTCGCCGGGACCTGGTGGGGGAACGCTTGGGTGGCGGCGCTGGAGCGGGGGGCGCTGGACGGCGAGCGGCTGGCGCGCGGACGGGGCTACGCGGAGCGGGGGCACGTGGACGCGATCACAGTCACCCCGGGGCTGGTGCTGGCCTATGTGCGCGGAAGCCGGCCCCGCCCCTACCGGGTGCAGGTCCGGGTGCGGACCCTGGGGGACGAGGACTGGGAGAGGTTCCTCGACACCGCGGCCGACCGGCCCGGGCACATCGCGGCGCTGCTCGACAAGGAACTGCCCCACTCGCTCGCCGACTGCGGTGTCCCCCTGCTGCCCGGACCCGGCGACCTCACCCCCCGGTGCAGTTGCCCGGACTCCGGCCACCCCTGCAAGCACGCCGCCGCCCTCTGCTACCAGACGGCCCGCCTGCTCGACGCCGACCCGTTCGTGCTGCTCCTGCTGCGCGGCCGGGGCGAGAAGGAAATCCTGGACGCGCTGTCCCGGCGCAGCGCCGCCCGTGCCGCCCGGGAAGCACAGCCGCAGACCCTGCCCGGCGTCCGGGCCACCGAGGCCCTCGCCGCGCGTGAACGCCCGCCGCTGCCCCCGCCGGCGCCGGTGCCCCCGCACCCCGGGCAGCCCCCGGTCTATCCCTCGGCACCCGGCGGCCCGGACCCCTTCGCCCTGGACCAGCTGGCCACCGACGCCGCCGCCCGCGCCCACGCCCTGCTCGGCACCGGACGCGACCCGGTCGGCGAGCTGACCCTGTGGCAGGACGCGGTGCGGCTCGCCGCGGCCCGCCCCGGTTCCGGGCTGACCGCGGCCACGCGGGCGCTGTACGCCACGCTCGCCGACGCCGCCGGCCGCACCCCGGCCGACCTGGCGCGTGCCGTCGCCGCGTGGCGGCAGGGCGGCCCGGCCGGCCTGGCCGTCCTGGAGGAGCCGTGGGACCCGCCGGCCGGGCGTTTCGACCGGGCCCGCCCGCTGCTGCTCGCCGCCGACCTCCCGGCGTTCCGCCCCTGGCGCAACCGGCTCACCCACCCCCGCGGCCACGTCCAGCTCCGCCTCGGCCGCGACGGCCTCTGGTACGCCTACGAGTCGGAGCCCGGCCAGGACGACTGGTGGCCCCGCGGCACCCCGGACCTCGACCCGGTGGGCGCGCTGACCGGGCTCGGCACACCCGACGACGCGCGGTGAACGACACCCGCTGAAGGATGCCCCGCGCACCGCCGGCCGGCCGTGATCAGCCCTGCCGCGCGTACCGGTTGCGGGGTCTCGGCAGGCCCAGCCGCTCGCGCAGGGTCCCGGTGCCGTACGCGCTGCGGAACGCGCCGCGGCGGCGCAGTTCCGGGACCAGCCGCCGGGTGACCGCGGTGAGGTCGTGCGGCAGCGCGCCGGGGCGCAGACGGAACCCGTCCAGTCCGGCGGTGCGCCAGTCCAGCAGCAGGTCGGCCAGTTCACCGGGGGTGCCCGTGAAGACCAGGGCGTCCGAGGTGTACTCCGCGCCGTCCAGCGCGTCCAGGCGCTCCTTGCGGCGGGCGGCGGCGCCGGGCTCGTCGTCCAGGAAGACGACCAGGTCCGCGAACCTGCGCAGCGGCCGGTCCCGCAGGTCCCGGCCCTCCCGGTCGGCGGCCTCGTCCACCTGCGCCAGGACGGCCTTGGCGCCCGCGCGGTCGAACGGCGTCACGAAGACGACGTCGCTGCCGCGCGCCGCGAACTCGTACGGCGTCGAGGCGTGCGCGAGGCTCGCCACCACCGGCTGGCCCTGCGGCGGGCGCGGGGTGATCGAGGGGCCCTTGACGCTGAAGGAGGCCCCCTCGAAGTCGATGTGGTGCAGCTTGTCGCGGTCGAGGAAACGGCCCGTGGCCGTGTCCCGTATCTCCGCGTCGTCCTCCCAGCTGTCCCACAGCCGCCGGGCCACCTCCACCACGTCGGTGGCCTCCGCGAACAGCGGGCGCAGCCGCGCGGCGATCAGCTCGGGGTCGCGGAGGTCGTCGTCGGTCAGCTGCGGGGTCGTGCGGCGGCCGAAGTGGGCGGCGTCGGCGGCACGCGCGGCGATCTGCGGACGCCAGCCCGCGCGGCCCTCGCTGACATGGTCGAGGGTGGCGATGCCCACGGCGACGTGGAAGGGCTCGGTGTGGGTGACGTTGACCGTGGGGACCAGGCCGATGTGCGTGGTGAGCAGGGCGAGATGGGAGGCGAGCAGGGCCGCGTCCAGGCTGCCGCGGACCTGGTCGGTCCGGTCGTCGGGACGGTGCGGTGCGGCGGACTGCGGGCCGAGCGCGTCCTCGAAGGTGACGAGGTCGACCAGGCCGCGCTCGGCTTCGGCGACCAGGTCCGCCCAGTACCCGGGCGTGAACAGGGCGCCGGGCCGGGCTCCGTCGGACCGCCAGGCCGCGGGATGCCAGCCGGCGCCGTCCAGGGCGACGGCGAGGTGCAGGGAGTCGTCGTTCACGATGCGCTGCCTTCCCGTGGGGCCGAAGCGGCTGCGGACGTGCGCCCGGTGCCCGGCAGCCCGGGCAGGCCGAGGTGGTCCCGCAGCGTCGTGCCGGTGTAGTCGGGGCGGTGGACACCCTTCTCCTGGAGCAGGGGCACCACCCGGTCGACGAAGTCGTCCAGGCCGCCGGGCGTCAGGTGTGTGGCGAAGACGAAGCCGTCCGCGCCGTCGGTCTGCACGAAGTGGTCGATGGCGTCGGCGACGGTGTGCGGGCTGCCGACGAAGGTCTGTCCGCCGTGCACCTCGATGACCAGTTCGCGGATGCTCAGCCCGCGTTCCCCGGCGAGGGCCCGCCAGCGCCGGGCGGTCTCGGCCCGGCCCGTGCGGAACACGGAGTGCCCCTTCAGGACCAGTGAATCCGGTTCGGGGTCGATGTCGGGCAGCGGGCCGTCCGGGTCGTACGCGGACAGGTCGCGGCCCCAGACGGCCTCCAGGTGGGCGATCGCGGTCTGCGGGCTCACCTGGGCGCGGGTGATCTCGTCGGCGTAGGCCGCGGCCTCCGCGTCGGTGTCGGCGACGACGACCGTGGCGGTGGGCATGATCCGCAGGTCGTCCGGTGACCGGCCGTACCGGGCGAGCCGGCCCTTGACGTCCCGGTAGAAGGCGCGGGCCTCCTCCAGCCGGTTGTACTTGCTGAACACGACCTCGGCGTCCGACGCCGCGAAGTCACGGCCCGCGTCGGACTCCCCGGCCTGGATGACCACGGGGTGCCCCTGCGGACTGCGCGGGGTGGTGAACCGCCCGGCGATGTCGAAGTGCCCGCCGTGGTGGACGAACTCACCGGCCCCGGACCGCACGAACCGCCCGGCCACCGGGTCCGCGGGAACGTCCCCGGCGGCCCAGCTGTCCCACAGCTCACGCGCCGTGGCCAGGAACTCGGCGGCGCGGGTGTAGCGGTCGGACTCGGCGAGGAAGCCGCCGCGGCGGAAGTTCTCCCCGGTGAAGGCGTCGAAGCTGGTCACCACGTTCCAGCCGGCCCGTCCGCCGCTGAGGTGGTCCAGGGTCGCCAGCCGGCGCGCCACCTCGTACGGTTCGTTGAACGTGGCGTTGACGGTGGCGGCGACCCCGAGCCGTGTGGTGGCGGCGGCCAGGGCGCTCAGCATGGTCAGGTTGTCCGGGCGACCGGCCACGTCCAACTCGTAGACGACGCCCTTGTGTTCGCGCAGTCGCAGTCCTTCGGCAAGGAAGAAGAAATCGAACTTCCCGCGTTCCGCGGTCCGCGCGAGGTGCACGAAGGAGCCGATGGCGATCTGGCTCCCGGAGCGCGGGTCCGACCAGACGGTGACGTTGTGGATGCCCGGCAGCTGGGCCGCGAGATGGATCTGTTTCGGCACGATGCTCCTTCTGAAGCGCGGGTCTCAAGTACGGGGCCTGAGTACGGGGTCTCGCGCGCGGGCCTCACGCGCGCGCTTCCGAGCGCAGGGGAACGGCCCCGGGCACGCGCGGTGACCGGCACCGCGCGTGCCCGGGGTCCTCGACAACGGTCCGGGCGGGTCAGCCCGCGGACACCTCGGGGAGCTGCCCGACGTGTCCCATGCGGTAGCCGACTCCGCGCACCGTGATGATCCAGCGGCTGGAGCCGAGTTTCGCCCGCAGGCTGCTCACGTGCGTGTCGATGGTGCGGCTGGTGCTCACCCAGTTGCTGCCCCAGACCTTGGCCATCAGCTCCTTGCGCGAGACGACGGAGTCGGGCCGGGCGGCCAGGGTGTAGAGCAACTCGAACTCCGTGGCCGTCACGTCGACGACACGGTCGCGCAGCCGCACCTCCCGCGTCCGCGGGTCGATGTGCAGCGGCCGGAGCGAGATGCTGTCGGCGCCGACGGAGTGCGGGCGGGTCCGCCGCAGCACCGCTTCGATCCGCGCGCCGATCTCACGTGGACTCCAGGTCCTCAGCACACAGTCGTCCGCTCCCGCCTTGAGCGCGAGCACTCTTTCCAGTTCGTTGTCCCGGTGCGTGCAGGCGATCAGCGGAATATCGCTTTCCGCCCGCAGCGTGCGGCAGACCTCCAGTCCGTCGATGTCGGGCAGGTCCAGGGACAGCAGGACCAGATCGGCGTCGTGGTAGGAACGCAGGATCCGTGACCCCCGGTCGACGGTGTGGGCGGCATAGCCCTGCCGACGCAGATCACCCGCCGTAGTCTCGGCCGCGGTGGCGTCCGGCTCTACGACCAGCACTTTCTTCACGCTCCCAGGCCTTTCGCTCCGGCGTCCGCCCAATAGCCCGCGGCATCGGCGCCGGCCGCGGCCAGCCCCGTGGCCGGCGCGGGAACGGCGCCGGGAGCGCCGTGCAGCTGCTGGTAGGCGTACGCTGCCGAGACCATGGTCATGTGGTGGTGCCAGCCGGGGAAGGAACGGCCCTCGAAGTCGAGCACCCCGTACCCCTCCCGCAGCGTGGTGACGGTCCGGCGGGCGAGGGCCTGGCTCCGGGCCAGTGCGAGGACCTCCTCCACGCCCCGGTCCATCAGGCTGGTGACCCAGTACCGGGCGGGCTGCCCGCCGTCGGCGGAGACCTGTTCGAGGACGTGGTACGTCCGCGAGACGCCGTCCTTGGCGGCCCCGCGCTGGGACAGACGGACCGGCCCCGTGTACACGTTGACCCGTACGGCCCGGGAAACTCCCTGCTCGGTCGGGCGCAGCAGCACATGCGGCTGCCGTGCGTGCGGTTCCTCCATCAGCTCCCCGACGGTGATCACCCTCGGGGAGGGACGTCCGACGAGGACGATCTGCCCGGAGTCGACCTCGCACACGAAGTCGAGGCCCCGGCGGGCGAGTCCGGCCATGACACCGCTCGCGTCGTCGCACCGCTGGGTCAGGTTCAGCACCCAGGGCGCCGTGGGCAGCGGCGGGTGCGCCGCGGTGACCCCGGCGGCGAAACCGAGGACGAACGCCCCCACGGGGCGCCCGGTCTCCGTGTCCGGTATCCGTGCACGGCGCCTGCGCAGATCGTCCCAGTCCCAGGCTCCGTCGAGGACGAGGCTCCAGTCGACGGGGAAGCACCGGGTGCCCGTCGACAGGAAGAGCACCACCCCACGCTGGCAGTTGACGGTGCGTCCGGTCGCCTGGTCCAGACGACGGTGCACCCCCACCGAGTGCTCGCCCTGCTTCGGGATCAGGAGATCGGCGACCGTCCAGGCGTACGCCGGCCGGTGCGCCGCGATGGTCCGGCCGAGCGCGCGGCGCACCGGTTCCCAGCCCCAGGTGCTGCTGTTGATGAACTGGTGCAGACCGTGGGCCGCGCCGGTCGGCAATAAACCGGCCTCGGCCATGCGCCGCGGGGTCTTCTTGCCGGGGGTGTGGATGAGTCCCCACAAGTAGGCCCTGGCCCAGCGGCGTTGTTCCGCCCGGTGCAGCGGATTGAATACGCTTTCAACAAACGTCTGTATGCGCTCGCGATCCCCGGCAGCGACGCGCACTCCCAATGACGACATGTTGAACTACGCCCCCTCGCAGTC
This sequence comes from Streptomyces sp. NPDC107654, assembly GCF_055639035.1. Taxonomy (NCBI): domain Bacteria; kingdom Bacillati; phylum Actinomycetota; class Actinomycetes; order Kitasatosporales; family Streptomycetaceae; genus Streptomyces; species Streptomyces sp. NPDC107654. The sequence goes on along the minus strand of NZ_JBVKBI010000039.1, from coordinate 26,738 downwards.
GTGTCGCCCCACTGTGTTCGTGTGGTTGTACGGACAGTCGTACGAGGGATAAAGCTACCGGCTGCATCGCCATTTTCACGCCTTGTGCTGTCACTTTGACATTTCGGCCGCTGACCTGCGGAAACGCGGTCGGGGGAGGGATGGGGCCGGAAGCGGTCGGGAGGCCCGGGAAAGCCCTTGCGACCCTCCCGCCACCTGCGGAGAACGACCGGTTTCCACTGGTCAGGAGGCGTGAACCGGGCATTCCGCCGGCGGCCCGGGCCGCCGGCGGAGAAGGTCCGAAAGAAAGCCCACGTACCCTCACCGGTGTGTGAACATCACATTGCGCGCCGTCGCGCCGGGAAGCCATGGCGGCGCGCGGCGAGCACCACGGCCAGCACCGGCCCCAGGAGCAGCAGCACCGTCCAGGGGAACGAACCGCTGCCCGTCGCGTCGAGCAGCACGCCGCCCAGCACGCCGCCGCCGGCCATGGCCACGTTCCAGAGCGTGACGAGCATCGCCTGCGCGGCGTCGGCCTGGTCACCGCCCGCGTCGCCGACGGCGGTCTGCAGCAGGGTGGGCAGTCCGCCCCAGCCCAGTCCCCACAGGGCGGCGGCGACGTACACCAGGGGGCCGCCGTCGCCCAGCACCGCGAACAGCGCGGCGGCGGCGGCCACCAGCAGCGTGCTGGCGACGGTCAGCGCGCGCAGCCGGTGCTGGATCCGGGCGCCCACGATCCAGATGCCGAGCAGCGAGGTCGCACCGAAGGCGAGCAGGACCAGATCGGTCTGGCCGCCCATGCCCAGGTCGTCCAGGAAGGTGGCGATGTACGCGTACAGCACCGTGTGGGCCAGCACGAAGACGAGCGTGACGAAGAGCACCGGGCGGACGCCCGGGACACCCAGCGCCCGCAGCATCCGGGGGCGTTCGCCTCGCCGCTGGCCCGGGTGGTCGGGCACGGCGGCGGTGATCCACAGCAGCAGCACCACCGTGAGCGCCGTCATCGCCAGGAACGCCACGCGCCAGCCGAGGGCCTGGCCGAGGAAGGTCCCGGCGGGCACGCCGAGGGAGAGCGCCACCGGGATGCCCGCCATGGCGACGGCGATGGCCCGGCCCTGGAGGGGGGCCGGCGCCATGCGCCGCGCGTAGCCGGCGAGCAGGGCCCACGCGAGTCCCGCGGCGACGCCCGCGAGGAAGCGGGCCACCATCGTCAGGCCGTAGACGGACGACAGGGCCGTGACCGTGTTGGCCACGGCGAAGCCCGCGACGGCGGTGAGCAGCAGCCGCTTGCGCCGCCAGCCCGCGGTGGCCGCCGTCAGCGGGATCGCGGTGAGCGCGGTGCCGATGGCGTAGATCGTGACCGTCTGCCCGGTCGCGGACTCGCTCACCCTCAGGTCGTGGCTCATGTCGGGGAGCAGGCCCGCGGGCAGCGTCTCGGTCAGGCTGGTGATGAACACCGCGGTGGCCAGGGCGAGCAGCGCGAGCATCGGCAGTCTCTGCCGCGGCTCCTCGCCCGCCCGCCCGGTGGGCGGCGCGGCACCGGGGGCGGCAGCGGCGGCGGTCTCGGGTGAGGCGCTCATGGGGGTGTACTCCGTCTCTGCTGGTGCGATGCCCGTGGGTCACGGCCGGGGGAGGGGGCCTGCCGTGACGCCGCCGGGCACACCCGGCAGCCGGACATCCGGGGAGTCACGACTGTGCGCGCGGCCGCTTCGGGAATGCTTCGGAAAGCCTTCGGGAACGCTTCGGGACCGGTGCCGGAACGGATCGGGCCCGGTACGGAACCGGAACCGAGCGGACGCATTACGGAACGGGTACGGTGGTGCACATGCGGTTAGGGGTGCTCGGACCACTCGCGGTGTGGGACGACGACGGGGAGCGGCTTCAGGTCCCCGAGACCAAGGTGCGGGCGCTGCTGGCGGATCTGCTCGCACACGACGGCGGCCCCGTCTCCGCGGACCGGCTCATCGACGACCTGTGGGGCGACCGCCTCCCCGGCAATCCGGCGGGCGCGCTGCAGGCCAAGGTCTCGCAGCTGCGCCGGGTGCTCGGCCGGGAACGGCTGCTGCGGCAGCCGCCGGGGTACGGGCTGCGGCTCGACCCCTCCGACGACGTGGACGCCGACCGCTTCGGCCGGCTCGTCACCGAGGCCCGTTCCGTCGCGGACCCGCGGACGCGGGCCGACCTGCTCACCGAGGCCCTCGGACTGTGGCGCGGACCGGCGTACGCGGACTTCGCCGACGAGGAGTTCGTCCGCGCGGCCCGGGAGTGCCTCGCGGAACAGCGGCTGGCCGTGCTGGAGGAGCGGGCCGAGGCCCGCCTGGCGGCGGGGGACCACCTGCTGCTCGCCGGCGAACTGGCCGCGCTCGTGGCCGAGCATCCGCTGCGGGAGCGGCTGCGGGCGGTGCAGATGCGGGCGCTGTACCGGGCCGGCCACCAGGGCGAGGCCCTCGCGTCGTACGAGGACCTGCGCACCCGCCTCGCCACCGAACTCGGCGCCTGCCCCGCCCCCGTCCTGAGCGCCCTCCACCAGGCGATGCTCCGTCAGGACCCGGCCCTGGACGCGGCGCAGCCGTACCCGGGTTCCTCGCGGGGGGCGCGGGTGTACGCGAGATCAGCGCAGGGGGTGCCGCCGCACGCCGCTTCACTGAAGGGTGCGTCGCCGCCCGTGGGTTCGCCGGCGGGGGCGCCGCCGCACGCCGCGCCCCCGCACACCGGTCAGACCTCCGCCGCGCCGCCGCCCGCGCCGCTGACGAACGCCGGGCCCGCACACACCGACCCGCGCCACACCGACCGGCCGCGGGCCGCCGCGGACACCCCCGCCGACCCGCAGCACGTCGGCGCCCAGCATGCCGGTCCGCCGCAGGCCGCGGCCGTGCCCGGCGCGCCCCCGTCCGCCCCGTCGGCGCCGCCGCCGCCCGCCGCGCCCCCCTCCGCCCCGTCCGCCGCGCCGGCCCCGCACCCCGGAGTCCCGCAGGTCGCCGTCCCGTCGGCCAACCTGCCCGTCCCCCTCACCGCGCTCATCGGGCGGGAGGAGGCGCTCGGGCTGATCTCCCGGATGCTCGGGCGGCAGCGGCTCGTGACGCTCACCGGGCCCGGCGGGGTCGGCAAGACCCGCCTGGCCGTGGCCGCCGCGCAGGACGCGGTGACCGGGGGCGGGGGGCTCCCCGACGGGGCCTGGTTCGTGGAGTTCGCGGGGGTGCGCAGCGCCACCCCGGACGACCTCGCCGGCCTCGTCGCCGCGACCCTCGGCATCCGGGACGACGCCCCCTCCGCCCCGCCCGCCACCGGCACCGGAGCCACCTCCCCCGTGCACCGGCTGACCGCCGCCCTGCGGGACCGCCGTACCCTGCTGGTCCTGGACAACTGCGAGCACGTCGTCGCGGCCGCCGCCGAGCTGGTCGCGCTGCTGCTGCGCAGCGCCCCGCAGCTGCGCATCCTCACCACCAGCCAGGAACCGCTGGCCTTGGCCGGCGAGGCCGTGTTCCTGGTCGAGCCGCTCCCCACCCCGGACGCGGTACGCCTGTTCACCGAGCGGGCCGCCGCCTGCGCCCCCGGCTTCCGGCTCGGCGCGGGCGAGGGAGCCGAGCACGCCGCCGTCGCCGAGATCTGCCGCCGCCTGGACGGCATTCCGCTCGCCCTGGAACTGGCGGCGACCCGGGTACGCGCCCTGGGCGTGCGGGAACTGGCCGCCCGCCTCGGCGACCGGTTCCGGGTGCTGACCTCCGGGCAGCGGGGCGCGCCCGCCCGCCAGCAGACCCTGCGGGCGATGATCGACTGGAGCTGGGAGCTGCTCAGCCCGCCCGAACGCCTGGTCCTGAGCCGCCTCGCCGTGCACCGCGACGGCTGCGGACTCGACGCGGCGGAGGCGGTGTGCGCGGGCGAGGGCGTGGCCGGCGCCGACGTGCTCGACCTCGTCACCCGGCTGGTGGAGAAGTCCCTCGTGGTGGTCACGGACGGCCCCGCCGGCCCCCGCTACCGCCTCCTGGAGTCCGTCGCCGCCTACGCCGCCGAGCGGTTGCGCGAGTCCGCCGACGAGGCCGCGGCCCGCGAACGCCACCTGCGCCACTACCTCGCGCTCGCCGAACACGCCGAGCACCGGCTGCGCGGTCCCGAACAGCGGGACTGGCTCACCCGCCTGGACACCGAGGCGTGCAACCTGCGCGCCGCCCTCGACGAGGCGGTACGGCGGGCCGCCGACGGGCGCAGCGAGGAGGCCGTACGGCTCGCCACCGCCCTGTCCTGGTGGTGGCTGCTGCGCGGCCGGCTCACCGAGGCCCGCCGCGCCCTGGCCGCCGTCCTCGCGGCCACCGCCGGCCACTGCGATCCGGAACTCGCCCTGCTGCACGGCGGTTTCGTGCTGCTGACCGGGGAGCGCACGGTGACCTGCCGCGCCGACGCCGTACCCGACCGCGTGCGCCGCGCCCGGGCGCTGTGGCTGAACGCCTACGGCCGGTTCGGCGTCGGCGACCTGGACGGCAGCCGCGCGCTGAACACCCGCGCGCTGCTGCACTTCGAGGCCGCGGACGAGCAGTGGGGCATCGCCGCGGCGCTGGGCCTGCGGGCGGCGCTCGCCCTTGTCCGCGGCGACCTGGACGGCCTGGCCCGCGACGGACGGCGCAGCCGCGCCCTCTTCCGCGAACTGGGCGACCGCTGGGGGGAGCTGCAGACCGTCTCACCGCTCGCCGCGCTCGCCGAGATCAAGGGGGAGTACGCGCAGGCGGCGCACCGCCAGCACGAAGGGCTGCAGATCGCGCGGGAGTTGAGCCTGGAGGCGGAGGTGTCGGCCCGGCTGTCCGGACTCGGCCGGCTCGCGCTGCTCGCCCAGGACTTCGACCGCGCCCGGGAACTGCACGAGCAGGCCCGTCGTATCGCCGTCGAACAGGGCTACAAGTACGGCGAGATCCACGCCGACATGGGCCTGGCGCTCGGCGCCCGGCGCTCCGGGGACATCGACGCGGCCGAGGCGCACCTGCTGCGCATCCGCGACGCCCACGCCGACGTCTCCTCACCGGCCGGTGACCACCTGCTCCACGCCGAACTCGGGTTCATCGCCGAACTCCGAGGCGACGCCGCCCGGTCCGCCGCCCACCACCTGCGCGGTCTGCGCATCGCCCGCTGCCTGGACGAGCCCCGCGCCCTCGCCCTGTCCCTGGAGGGCCTCGCCGGCACGGCCGCGTTGTGCGGGCACCGCTCCGGCGCCGCCTGCGCGGCCCTGCTCCTCGGCGCCGCCCACGCCGCGCGCCGCAGCGTGGGCGCGCCCCTGCCGCCCGCGGAACGCGGTGACGTCGACCGGATCACCGCGGCGGCCCAGGACGTCCTGGGCGGGCGGGCCTTCACCGAGGCGTTCGAGCGCGGGGCGTGGCTGAGCCCCGCCGAGGCGGAGCGCCACGCGCGCACCGCCCTGGCCGCACTCGCGGACAAGGCGGCCTGAACCACACCGGGGGTCAGCCGCCGCCGGTGCCGGAGAGGGTGGCGGCGCCCAGGCCCTGGGAGGCGGTGCTGATGACGCCGTCCAGGACGTCGCGGGAGCGGACCAGGTCGGCGATCATCCGGTCGAGCCGGTCGCGTTCCGCGGTCAGCTCGTCCACGAGCCGGGGGGTCGCGCTCGCGCTCGGTGTGCCGTCGCCGTCGCGCATGCACGGCAGCAGCTGGGCGATCTTCTTGCTGTTCAGGCCGGCGGCGTAGAGCGCCTGGATGCGGATGACCCGGTCGACGGCCCACTCGCCGTAGTCGCGGTGGCCGCCGGGGGTGCGCTCGGACGTGAGCAGCCCCTGGGCCTCGTAGTAGCGCAGCGACCGCTCACTCACCCCGCTGCGCCTGGCCAGTTCACCGATCCGCATCTTCCAACCCCCTGTCCTCAGGAAGGACTTGAATCTCACACCGGTGTCAGCTTCTAGCGTAGCGGTGCGACGAACATCGAGCCGTCTACGGAGGAAGTCCCATGAGTGACCTGACCGGCAAAGTGGCGTTGGTGACCGGCGGCAGCCGCGGTATCGGCGCGGCGGTGGCGAGGCGGCTGGCCGACGCGGGTGCCGCGGTCGCGCTGACCTACGTGCAGGCGGAGGACCAGGCCCGCGGGGTCGCCAAGAGCATCGAGGAGAGCGGCGGCAGGGCCGCGGTCATCCGGGCCGACCTGACCCGGCCGAACGACGCGGCCGAGGCCGTGGAGCAGACGGTGCGCGAGCTGGGCGGCATCGACATCCTGGTGAACAACGCGGGCTTCCTCGCCTACGGCCCGCTGGACGAGGTGACCACCGAGTACCTGGACAAGGTGCTCGCCGCCGACGTCCGGTCGGTGTTCCTCGCCGCCCAGGCCGCCGCCCGGCACATGGGCGACGGCGGCCGGATCATCAGCATCGGCTCCTGCTTCAACGGCCGCGTCCCCGCCGGGAACTTCGTCCTCCAGGCGATGGCCAAGACCGCGCTCGTCGGCCTGACCAAGGGTCTCGCCCGGGAGCTGGGGCCGCGCGGGATCACCGCCACCGTCGTGGACCCGGGCCCGATCGACACCGACATGAACCCGGCCGACGGCGACTCCGCCGAGTGGCAGGCCTCCCTCACCGCCCTGGGCCGCTACGGCGAGGCCGAGGACATCGCCGCCGCGGTGGCCTACCTGGCGGGCCCGGCCGGCCGCTACATCACCGGCACCGCCCTCGCCGTGGACGGCGGTTACACCGCCTGACGGATCCCGTCCCGTACGACGGCCCCCGAACCGCCCCCGCCGGCCCAGCCGGCGGGGGCGGTTCTTTATTCAAAGACAAACAACAAGTGGTTCCCGGAATGGTCCGAGCCTGAGAATCATTCGCACTTCTTGCCGGGCGTGACATTCCCTGACAGCCCTTGACACAGCTCTGACAGAGCGGCCATCGCTTCTTTGCACGAGGTCGCGCAGCATGTTCCGTGTCGAAAAGGAAGCAGCTTCCGGAAAAGGAGGGAACGCAATGGCTGAATCAGAGAACGAGGGCAGCCTTCCGTATCTGCCCCGTCTGTCCGACGCGACCCTGCGCGACTCCGCCCACATGGGAGGTGTCGAATTCGGTCCGAAGGACGCCACGGTCATCTCCGAGCTGTTGGTGAGGACCGGTATCGACCTGGTCGAGGTCGGCATGGTCTCCGGTCCCAACTCCAAGGACGCCGACCTGGTGCTCGCCACGCACGAGGCGATCGGGCCGGAGCGCAGCATGACCCTCGTGGTGGTGCGCGACCGCGAGCAGGTCGGGAAGGCTCTGGACGAGGCCGAGCGCCTGGGCGTGCGGCACATCATGTACTCCATCCCCACCTCCGAGCAGCACGCCAAGCTGAAGCTCGGCTCGCCCAGCGCCAAGTTCCTGCAGGTGTTGGCACGTTCGGCGATCGAGCAGGCCAAGGAGCGCGGCTTCCACGTCACCTTCAGCGGTGAGGACGGCGCCCGCACCCCCAAGGGCCGGCTCGTGCCCTACGTCACCTCCGGCTTCGAGGCCGGAGCCGACCGGTTCCGGCTCGCGGAGACCGTCGCCTACCTCTCGCCCTGGCAGATGGAGGAGGTGATCTCCGACCTCACCGCCATCGACGGCTCCGAGATCGAGATCCACTCCCACAACATGCTGGGCATGGCCGTCGCCAACTCCCTCGCCGCCGTCCGCGCGGGAGCCAAGTGGATCTCGGCCACCGTCGGCGGCATCGGCGAGCGCGGCGGCAACGCCCCCCTGGCCGAGCTGCTCACCTCGCTGCGCGTCATCCACGGCGACACCCGCTTCGACCTGACCCACCTCACGGAGCTGTCCCGGGCGGCCCTCAAGGGCGCCGGTCTCGGCAGCGCCTTCCAGTCCGGCCCGACGACACCGCACGCCTTCGCCTACGAGCTGCCGGGCCAGCTCAGCAACCCGGAGGCGTACGAGACGCTGCCGGCCGAACTCGTCGGCAACACCCGGGAACTGCGGGTCCGCACCCGCCTCACCCCGGCCCTCGTCAAGTGGGCGCTGGCCGGCTCGGGCATCGACGTCGACACCGAGGCCTTCACCGCCTGGCTCGTCCGGCGGCAGGAGAGCAACGGCGCCCCCGTGCTGGACCAGGAGGCGGTCCGCAAGGCCGCCATCGACTTCCAGGCCGCCTGAGCGCGTCCCGCACGGCGACCGTACGAAGCTCGCCCCTTTCTCTCACCCCTCACTCTCCACCTTCCACTCTCCACCCCTCACCGTGAACGGAGTTCCGCGATGAGCACCGCTGTTCTCACCGGCTCGTGCCCCGAGTGCGAGACCGACCTGACCGTGCCCGAGATGGTCGAGGGCGAGACCCTCTCCTGCCCCGAGTGCATGCTGACCCTGCGCATCGAGGGCATCGAGGACGGCCGGCTGACCCTCCAGATGGTCGAGGTCCAGCTCCGCGACTGGGGCCAGTGACATGGCTAACCGAGTCGCCATCGTCGCGGACCGGGTCGGCTGGGAGGAACGCCGGCTGATCGAGACCGCCCAGGACTTCGGCCTGCGGATCGACTGGGTCAACGACGAGTCCCTGTGCGCCGGCCACCGCGACGCCCTGTCCGTCAAGGGCTACGACGCCCTCATGGTGCGCAGCCGCAGCTACACCCGGGGCGGCCTGATCGCCACCCTCGCCGAGGCCGACGGCTTCCGCGTCCTCAACTCGGCCTCCGCGATCCACTCCTGCGAGAACAAGCTGGTCCTGCGGGCCGTCCTGCGCGAGGCCGGCGTCCCGGTGCCGGACTTCCGGCTCGCCCTGTCCCGCAAGGACTTCGAGAAGGCCCTGGACGACCTCGGCGTACCGGTCGTGCTCAAGCCGGTCTACGGCGGCATGGGCAAGCGGGTGACGCTGGTCCGCGACGCCGACCTGGCGCAGTCCGTCTACGACTACGTCGAGGACCTCGGCCACGCCTTCGAGCAGGCCTGCCTGGTGGAGCCCTACCTCGGCGGCGGCTCGATCCGCTGCCTGGTCGTCGGCCGGGAGATCGTCGCCGCCGCCGAGTTCGAGAGCGCGGGCGCGGACTGGCGCAGCAACGCGGCCCTCGGCAACCAGAGCCGGGCCCTCGCCCACGACCCCGACGTGCAGAAGATCGTGGACGGCGTCGTGGACCGGCTCGGCAGCGGCATCTACGGGGTCGACCTGTTCAAGACCCCGTCGGGCCATCTCGTCAACGAGGTCAACCACGCCCCCGCCTGGCGGGGAGTGGCCTCCACGACCGGGGTCGACATCGCGTCGGTCGTGGTCCGTTACGTCCAGGAGACACTCGAATGATCCGTGTGGGAATCGCCGGCGCCTCCGGGCTCGCCGGCGGGGAACTCATCAGGCTGGTCACCCAGCACCCCGAGATGGAACTGACCTTCCTGGGCGGCGCCTCCAGTGCCGGCCGGCGGCCCGCCGAGCTGCACCCGGGACTCCGTCTCGACCTGGGCCTGACCGTCGAGCCCGTCACGGCCGACCGGGTGGCCGAGCGGTGCGACGTGGTGTTCCTCGCCACGCCCGCCCCCGTCTCCGCCCGGCTCGCCGCGGAACTCGCCGACCGCGTCCCGTGCGTGGCCGACCTCAGCGGCGCCTTCCGGATCCGCACCCCGGAGCTGCACGACCGCTGGTACCCGAAGGCCGAGCGGGCCACCGAGCTGGCCGACCGCTTCGTCTACGGGGTGCCGGAACTGGTCGGCGACCAGCTGGCGGACGCCGCGCTGATCTCGGTGCCCGGCTGCTACGCCACCGCCATCACGCTGGGGCTCGCCCCGCTCACCCTCGGGCTCGGCCTGAACCTGCGCACCGTGGTGATCGACGGCAAGAGCGGTTCCAGCGGCGGCGGTCTGCAGATGCGCGTCCCGGACCTGCACCCGCTGCGCAACGGCGCCATCGCGCCGTACGCCCCCACCGGCCACCGGCACGCCGCCGAGGTCAGTGACTTCCTGCAGCGCAGCAAGCCCGGCAGCGTCGGCTCCCTGGCCATGTCGGCGTACGGGGTGTCGCATGTGCGCGGACTGCTGGCCAGCTGCTACGTGTACACCGACGAGCAGGTGGACCAGCGGGACCTCCAGCGCGCCTACATCAGGTTCTACAAGGAGCACCGGTTCGTCCGGGTGCGCCGGCACAACGAGACGCTGATCCCGGTGCCCGACCCGCAGGCCGTGCTCGGCTCCAACTACTGCGACGTCACCGCCCTGCACGACCCGGACGGCGGCCGGATCGTCGTCCTCGCCGCCCTCGACAACCTGGTCAAGGGCGCCGCCGGCCAGGCCGTGCAGGCAGTGAACAAGCGCTTCCGCCTGCCCGAGGACACGGGCCTGACCATGCAGCCGGTGATGCCCGCATGAACGGTACGGACGCAACGCTCCCCCCGACCGTGGTCAAGCTCGGCGGCAGCTGCCTGGCCGACCTCGACGGCGGCTGGTGGGACGACCTCGCCAAGCACGGCCAGGAGCGACCGCTGGTCCTCGTGCACGGCTGGTCCAAGCCGCTGAAGCAGCTCAGCCCCCGCTACAGCGAACCCTCGGCGATCCTGCGCGACCGCTACGGCAACCAGAGCCGCTGGACCACCCCGGAGGTCATCGGCGACATCAAGACCGTCAGCGCCGAGCTGGGCCGGGAGGTGCTGGACCGGCTCGGACAGCGCGGCATCACCGCCCGGCGGCTGCTCGGCAGCGACGGCCTGGTCCGGGCCGGCGCCGGCGAGCGCTGGTGGTGGAAGGACAAGCAGCTGGTCGAGCTGGAGAACCTGGTCGGCCCGATCACCGGCGTCGACCCGGCACCGCTGACCGAACTGCGGCCCGGACACGCCTACCTCGTCACACCGCTGGCCCGGAACGAGGCGGGCCAGGAGGTGAACACCGACGCCGACCGGGCCGCCGCCGCCATCGCCGGGGCCACCGGCGCCACCGACCTGATCCTCGTCACCGACGTCGCCCACCTGCTGATCGACGGCGAGCCGGTGTCCGAGATCACCGCCGAGGCGGCGGCCGATTTCCGCGACAAGGGGGCCACCGGCGGCATGCGCAAGAAGCTGCGGGCCGCGGGCGAGGCCCTGGACCGGGGCGTGGAGCGGGTCGTCATTGGCAGCGCGCCGGTCACGGACCTGCTCGCCGCCCGCACCGGCACCGTCATCACGCGAACCTGAGGAGCACCACCGTGGCGAAATCCCGTGTGCTGGTTGTCAACAACCGCACCCTGTCCCTGAAACAGCTCCGCGGCCGTTTCGAAGCGCTGGGCTCGGACACCGACACCGTCGACGCGGCCTCCGTGCCCGCCCGGCTCGACGGCCGCTACCAGGCGATCGTCCTGAGCGGCACCAAGGTACGGGCCTACGACCAGGAGTACTACAAGCCGCTCGTGGACCTCGTCATGAACGCCGACGTCCCCGTGTTCGGCATCTGCGGCGGCATGCAGATCCTCGCGGTCGCGAACGGCGGCAAGCTGGCCGAGGGCCCGCAACGGGTCGGTGGCTACGAGGTCCAGGTCGACAAGGAAGAGCCCCTCTTCACCCATGTGAAGCCCACGGTGACGGTCTTCCACCGGCACACCCTCTACCTGCAGGAGGCCCCGCAGGGCTTCCGCTCCATCGGCCGCTCCGAGCACGCGCCCGTGGAGTTCCTGCGCTCCGACGACGGCCGGATCCACGGCTCCCAGGCGCACCTGGAGTTCCGCAGCGACGGCCTGGAGATCCTGCGGGGCTTCGCCCAGCTCTACCAGTGAACACACCTCACGAACCGACGGGAGTACTCGGCACATGAGCCTCGACGACACCACCACGCAGGATCCCGCGCTCGTCGTGCACCTGAACGGCAGCGGCGGCACCATCAAGAGCTGGGTCGTGATCGACACGCTGGTCGACGGCCTCGCGATGGGCGGCGTCCGGATGACCCCCGGAGTGACCCAGGAGGAGGTGGCCGGCCTCGCCCGCGACATGACCCACAAGTTCACCCTCGCGGGCCTGCGCATCGGCGGCGCCAAGGGCGGCATCGTCTCCGACGGCAGCGACCGCGAGCAAACCTTCCGCACCTTCGGACGCACCGTCAAGCCGCTGCTGCACGGTGGCATCCACCTCGGCATCGACATGGGCGTCACCCCCGCCGACCGGGCCGTCTTCTTCGACGAGGCGGGCTACGACCCGCGCTACCGGCTGGGCGCCCCGAACATGCCGATCGACTGGCGCACCTACTACGAGCCGCTCATCGACGTCACCGGGCACGGCGTCGGCGTCGCCGCCGTCACCGCCCTGGAGGCGAGCGGCCGTACCGAGCCCGCCCGGGTCGTGGTGCAGGGCTTCGGCGCGGTGGGCCGCGCGGTCGCCCGGTTCCTGGAGGACCGCGGCCACGTCGTCGTGGGTGTCGCGGACGCCCAGGGCACCATCAGCGCCGACCGGCTGCCGGTGGCCGACCTGATCGCCGTCACCGACGAGTTCGGGCTGATCGACCGCTCCCGCCTGCCGCAGCACGTCACCCTCTCCAGCGCCCCCGACGCCTGGCTCGACGTCGACGCCGACCTGCTGGTCCTCGCCGCCCAGAAGCACGCCCTGAACGCCGAGAACGCGCACCGCCTGCGCGCCGGCCTGGTGGTCGAGGGCGCCAACCTCGCCTCCGACGCCGAGGCGCGGGAGAAGGCCCGGGCGGCCGGCGCCACCCTGGTGCCGGGCGTCATCGCCAACATCGGCGGCGCCGGCGCGGCGGCCCTCGCCGTCACCCGGGTCGTGCCCTTCGAGCTGGCGGCCGAGGCGCGCAAGGCCTGGGTCTTCGACTGGATCGGCGACCGGGTACGCGACAACACCCGGGCCCTGCTGGAGATCGCCGCCGGACGCGCCGGCGACCCGCTGCCCGAGCTGCTCGCGGTACGACGTGGAGAACTGCGATGACGACGATCGTTCCCCCCGCACACATACCGGCGCCGGCCCCGGCCCCGGCGCCGGCCCCGGACCGCGCGGCCGAGTACCGGTCGCGCGGCTGGTGGAGGGACGAGACGTTCCTCGACGACCTGCGCCGGCAGGCCCGGATACGGCCGCGCAAGCTGGCCGTCGCCGGGCGCCGCCTGGGCGAGGCGCGCACCGACACCTTCGACTACGCGGAACTCTCCCTCCTCACCGACCGGTTCGCCGGAGCGCTGCTCGAACTCGACGTCCGGCGGGGGGACGTCGTCGCGGTCCAGCTGCCCAACCGGTGGGAGATGGTGCCGCTGATGTACGCGTGCATGGCCGTCGGCGCCGTCATCTGCCCCATCGCGCCGGAGTGCCAGGGCGAGGAGCTGCGCCACCGCCTCGAACTCACCGGGGCCCGGCTGTGCGTCACGGTCGCCGAGTGGGACGGACACCCCCTCGCCCGGGACGTCGCCGCGCTCCGCTCCGAACTGCCGCTGGAGCGCGTGGCGGTGATCGGCGGCCAGGCTCCCGAGGGCACGCTCGACTTCCACGAGCACTTCGTGGCGGTGCCCTGGGAGGACACGCACATGGGCGACCTGGAGGGCCGCGCGCTCGGCCCCGACGAGCCGTTCGTGGTGCTGTTCACCTCCGGTACCACCGGCTTCTCCAAGGGAGTCGTGCACAGCCAGAACACCGTGCACTCGGGCGTGCGCGGCTACGTGGACACCTTCCTGCTCCGCGACGACCTGGTGGCCGTCGTCACCACGCCGCTGGTGCACTACTCCGGCTTCGGCCAGGGCGTCCTCGCGGGCGTGATGCTCGGCGGGACGGTCGCCTTCCAGGACGGCAGGAACCACACCAGCCTGCTGGACCTGGCCGAGCGGTACCGGGCCACCCTGCTGTACGGCCCGCCCCCCACCCTCTTCGGAGTGGCGGCGGCCCAGCGCGCCGACCGGCACGACGTGTCCAGCCTGCGCTACACCGTCACCGGAGCCCAACCGGTGCTGCAGGAGCTGGTGGACGAGCTGCGCGACACCTTCGACACCGCCACCTACTCGGTGTGGGGGATGTCGGAGTTCGGCCCGATCACCATCAGCCGGCTCGACTACGACCAGGACTGGTCCGCGCACAGCCACGGCCGGGCGATCGACGCCATGCAGATCCGCATCGACCGGTGCGACGACCCCGGCCGGCGGGCGCGGGTGGGCCGGCTGCGGGTGCGCGGCGCGTCCCAGGCGCTCGGCTACTACCGCAACCAGCGCGCCTTCGACGCGGAACTGACCGCGGACGGCTGGTTCGACACCGGCGATGTGGCGCGGGAGGACGGCCGCGGCGGCATCCGCGTGCTGGGCCGGGCGAAGGACGCCGTCCTGCGGGACGGGGAGGTCGTCCCGATGGCCGAGCTGGAGGCGATCCTCTGCGCCCACCCGAAGATCGCCGAGGCGACGCTGGTCGGGCCCACCGGGCGGACGGACGACCCCGTGGTGGCCTTCGTCGTCCCGCGCGGCGGAGGCCGGCCCACGCTCCGGGAGATGCGGGAGCACCTGCTCGACCGCGGGCAGGACCCCCGCTTCCTGCCGGACCGCCTGGAACTGGCCGAGGCCCTGCCCAAGACCCTCACCGGCAAGGTGAAGAAGGCGGAACTGCGGCGGCGCCTCGCCGGAGCCTGACCCGCCCGTCCCGCACAGCGCGGCGGCACTGCCCATGGGCGGTGCCGCCGCGCTGTCGCGTGGGTACGGCGTCCTACGCCGGCCCGGGACCCGAGCCGGGAAGCCCGTAGCTGTCGGCGATCAGGGACAGCGACGTGAGCCGCTCCTCCAGGCCGTGCGCGTTGGAGGCCAGCATGAGCTCGTCGGCGTCCGTCCGCTTCGCCAGCGCGTCCAGCTGCTCCCGCACCGCGTCCGGCGTGCCGTGGACGGCGTTCTCCAGCCAGCCGGCGAGGATCTCCTCCTCGTACGCGGTGAACACATGGGACCTGGCCTCCTCGGGGGTGGGCACGAGCCCCGGGCGTCCGCTGCGGAACCGCACCGTGGTCAGGGCCCCGGTGCGCGCCTGGTCCCGGGCCTCCTCCTCGGTCCGCGCGGCGAACGTGAAGACGCCCACGACGGTGTACGGCTCGGCCAGTACGGGGGAGGGGCGGAAGGACTGCCGGTACAGCTCCAGCGCGGGGATCGTGTTGCGGGCGGCGAAATGGTGCGCGAAGGCGAACGGCAGCCCCAGCAGACCGGCCAGCTGGGCGCTGAACCCGGAGGAGCCGAGCAGCCACACGGCGGGCCGTCCGACCGCGTCCCCCTGGACCGGGCCGGGCACCGCGTGCACGCGGCGGTACGGGTGCCCTTCGGGGAAGTCGTCGTGGAGGAAGGCCATGAGTTCGGCCACGTCGGCCGGGAAGGAGTGGCCCGTCGCCGGCGCGTCGGTCCGCCGCAGCGCCCGCGCGGTCACCTGGTCGGTGCCCGGCGCGCGCCCGAGACCCAGGTCCACCCGGCCGGGGGCCATCGCCTCCAGGGTGTGGAACTGCTCGGCGACGACCAGAGGGGCGTGGTTGGGCAGCATGACGCCCCCGGAACCCAGCCGGATCCGGTCGGTCTGGGCGGCGAGGTACGCCAGGATCACCGCGGGGCTGCTGCTGGCTATGCCGGGCATCGAGTGGTGTTCGGCGACCCAGTAGCGCCGGAACCCGCGGGCTTCGGCCAGGCGGGCGAGGCGCGCGGAGGTCCGCAGCGCCTCCCGCGGGGTGTGGCCCTCTCCGACCGCCACCAGGTCGAGAACGGACAGGCCGTAGGCCATCGTGGGTGTCCCTTCGTCGTCGCGCACGCGTGCGCGGTCCGTCATGGAAAAAGGCCCGGGCCGGGGTGTGCGGGGGAAGCGAACCCGCACACCCCGGCCCGAGCGCCTGAGGGGTCTGTCCCGGTTACCTGGGGGCCGTGGTCCCGTACCGGACCTCGTTGGCCAGGACGACGCCGTGGCTGGAGACGTCCAGGACCATCCGGTCGCCGTTCTCGATCCGGAACCCGTCGTGGTACGTGGCCTTGTCCGCACCGAGGAACAGGTAGTTGACCAGGCCGGGGCGGCGCAGCAGCGGGTGCGAGAACAGGTACTCCGCCATGTCCGGGATCCGGTGGAAGAGGGAGTCGGCGCCGCACGAGAAGTCGCCCTGCCAGGCCCGGGCGCCGTCACGTTCGATGGTGACGCTGCCGGTCACCTTCTCGGGCGGGGTGCCGAGGAACAGCCACGGCGTGATCGAGGTCTCGCACAGCTTGGCGTACGGCGTCCACGCCCACGGGTTCTTCAGGTGCAGGCCGATGTCGTTCAGGTCGTTGCCGAAGGTGTAGCCGGCGTAGTGCGGGACTCCCTCGTCGTCGTTGGCGTACACCAGGACGACCTCGGGCTCCTCCAGCAGCCAGACGGGGTCGGCCGGGGTGGTGAGCGGTTCGTCCGGCATCCTCAGCCAGGAACCGAAGCCCTTGATGTAGTAGTTCGGGGCGGTGAACTCCTCGTCCGGTTCCGGGGCCCGGTCGAACTTGGAGCGGTGGGTGCCCATGAAGCCGTTGACCAGGGCGTTGTTGGAGGCGGTGGGCAGCAGCGGCGGGAGGAACCTCAGGCCGGAGTCGCCCGGTTCCACCTCGGTCCGGCCGCTCTGGCCGGCCACGGCGGACAGCAGGTCCTCCGGGCCGTGGCCGGCGACGAGCGCGGCCCGCAACTGGCCGTCGGTCACCGGGTACAGGGTGAGGGGGCTGCCGGGCACCGGCAGGCCGTGGCCCGCGTACCGCCGGCCCTGGTACTCGCACTCGAAGATGATGGACATGGCTGTCAGGGTCTCCTCAGGAGTGGGCGGATGAGTGGGGGGCCGGGAACCCGTGGGTACGGGAGGCGAGCACGATCCCGAGGACCGGGACCAGGAGGATCAGCACCGTCCAGGGGAAGGCGTCCGCTCCCACGGCGTCCAGCAGGAGGCCGCCGGCGATGCCGCCGCCGGCCATGGCGACGTTCCACAGGGTGACCAGCATGGCCTGGGCCGCCTCGGCGGCCTCCCCGCCGGCCTGGCCGCCCGCGGTCTGCAGCAGGGTGGGCACCCCGCCCCAGCCCAGCCCCCACAGGGCGGCGGCGACGTAGACCAGGGCGTCGGTCCCGGAGAAGGCGCCCATCACGGCGACGGCGACGCCGACCAGCAGGGTGCTGACGATGGTCAGGGTGCGCAGGTGCCGGTGGATGCTCGCGCCGACGACCCAGATGCTGACCAGGCAGGCGACGCCGAAGACGAGCAGGACCGCGTCCGCCCGGTCGCCCATGCCGATGTCGTCGAGGAAGGAGGCGATGTAGGCGTACAGGAGGGTGTGGGCCAGGACGAAGACCAGGGTGACGGTCAGCACCGCGGCGACCCCCGGCACGCGCAGGGTGCTGCGCATCGGGATCTTGCCGCCGGCCTGCTGACCGGGGTAGTCGGGTGCGACGGCCGTGATCCACACGAGCAGCACCACGGTCAGGGCGGTCATCGCGAGGAAGGCGGCCTGCCAGGAGACCACCTGCCCCAGGAAGGTCCCGGCCGGCACGCCCAGGGACAGGGCGACGGGGATCCCGGCCATGGCGATCGCGATGGCGCGGCCCTCCTGCTGCGGGGCGACCATGCGGCGGGCGTAGCCGGCCAGCAGGGCCCATGCCAGGCCGGCGGCGACACCGGCGACGAACCGGGCGGCCAGGGTGAGCGGGTAGTTCGCCGACAGGGCGGTC
Source organism: Streptomyces sp. NPDC107654 (assembly GCF_055639035.1). Taxonomy (NCBI): domain Bacteria; kingdom Bacillati; phylum Actinomycetota; class Actinomycetes; order Kitasatosporales; family Streptomycetaceae; genus Streptomyces; species Streptomyces sp. NPDC107654. Next base: position 9,217 of record NZ_JBVKBI010000039.1, on the reverse strand, counting down.
ACGGTGTTGGCGACGGCGAAGCCGGCCATCGCGGTCAGCAGCAGCCGCTTGCGGTGCCAGCCCGCGGTGGCCGCGGACAGCGGGATCGCGGTGAGCACCGTGCCCAGCGCGTAGATGGTCACCGTCTGACCGGTGGCCGACTCGCTGGTGTGCAGGCTGGAACTCATGTCGGGCAGGAGCCCGGCGGGCAGGGTCTCGGTGAGACTGGTGATGAACACCGCGACGGCCAGCGCGAGCAGCGCTGCCATCGGCAGCTTCTGCTCCGCTGCCGGAGTCTGTCCGGACGCGGGGACGGGGGCGGCGGTGCCGGTGGTCGGCTCGGCGCTTGTCATGATGGGTGCCTTCGATGTGAGGGTCGAGCCCGGCGTGGAAGGGTCCTCCCGGGGCGGGGAACGGATCAGGCCCGCGCGGTGCGGGCACCGGTGAGATCGGTCAGCGCGGTGCCGAACTGCTCCAGGTTCTTGCGGATCCAGGGCAGTTCGAGCGGGTCCGGCGCGGTGAGCGCGGCGGTGCGCTGCTCGTCGTCCTCGCCGTACAGACGGCTGGTCGCGATCCGGATCCGCAAGGGGTCGCCGGGCTCCCCGAAGGCGCTCGCCGGGAGCACCCCGACGCCGTGCCGCTCGACCAGGAACCGGACCAGGTCCGCACCGCCGTGCACGTCGTGGGTCCGGGCCAGCCGGTCCCCGAGCGGTGCGAAGTCCGGGTACAGGTAACAGGTCGCGCGGACCGGGGCGAGGAGCGCGCCCGCGTCGGTGAGCCGGCCGGCGACCGCGCGCACCACACTCTCGTGCAGCCGGCGGCTCGCGGCGACACGTTCGGTGATCTCCGGCGGCTCGCCGAAGGCGTACGCGGCAGCGGCCTGCACCGGCGCCGGCGGGCTGGACCAGATCTGGCTGGCGACCGAGACGAGACGGCCGTGCAGAGAACGCCCCGGCCCGCTGTCGGGGAGCCGGGCCACACCGGTGCGCCAGCCGCCGACCGCGAGGTTCTTGGTGAGCCCGGTGGTGACGACGGTGCGCTCGGGGGCGTGCCGGGCCGGGGACTCGGCGGGCGGCGAGGCGTCGTAGACGAGGTCGCAGTAGATCTCGTCGGAGACGATGACGAGGTCGAGTTCGCGGGCCGCGGCCGCCAGGCGGCGCACCGTGTCGGGCGAGGCGACGGTTCCGGTCGGGTTGTCCGGCAGGGTCACCACCACGCACCGGGGGTCCCGGCCGGCCGCGCGCGCCGCGGTGACGGCCGTACGCAGCCGCTCCGGGTCCGGCACTCCGCCCTGGCCCGCGGCGATCGGCACGGGGACGGGACGCGCCCCCGCGAGCCGGGCCTGGGCGGCGTAGCTGACCCAGCTGGGCACGGGCACGACCACGTCTCCGCCGATGGCCAGCAGCAGCGCGAACAGCAGGGGCTTGCTGCCCGGGCCGGCCACGACCAGCCCGGGGTCGATGACGAGACCGCGCCGCCCCCAGTACCCGGCGGCCGCGGCACGCAGGGCCTGGCTGCCGGACACGGGGCCGTACGCGTTCTCGTCCGCGGCGGCGGCGAGCCGCCGGCGCAGCGCGGGCAGCACGGGCAGACCGATCTCCCCGCCGGCCATCGCCAGCACCTGTTCCCCGGCTCGGCGCCTGCGGTCCAGGGCCTCGTCGGCGGCCAGGGTCGCCGACATGGATACGGACGGGGCGTCGGACATGCTGTCACTGCCCCCAGTCGCGCAGCTGGACCTCGACCATCTCCAGGGTCAGCCGGCCGTCGGTGACGTCCTCCACGCGGAGGGTCAGCATGCACTCGGGGCAGGAGAGCGTCTCGCCCTGGACGACCGGCGGGACCGTCAGATCGGTCTCGCACTCGGGGCAGGCGCCGGTGAGGGTGGCGCTGGACATGGATCGACTCCGTTCGTGAGGTGGGTGACGGTCCACTACCTTCCAACGCACCGCCGGAAAGAGTAAGAGCGAGCCCGTCAATTCTCTGTAGTGGATTGTCAAGGAATGTCAAGACGAAGCGGAGTTGCAAGATTGCCCTGGCGGAATGTCAAGTCCGCGGGATTACGGCCGCCGAGGCCCTGAGCAGCAACTAACGTGCCGCCATGGACATTTTCCCGCTGCCCCGCCTCGGGCTGGTCGTGCCTCCGGAAAATCCTTTGGCGGAACCGGAGTTCAACCGTCTCGTCGGTACCGAGCTGAATGTGTACACCGCGCGTTTCCCGCTGACTCCGGGAATGGGCGTGAAGGAAACGATGCTGCGGTACAACGACGTTCTCGCGGACACGCTCGGCACCTTCGGCCGTATGCGTCTGGACGCCGCCGTGGTGGCGTGCAACGCGTCGCACTATCTGCTGGGCCCCGAGGGCGACCGCGCTTTCGTCGCCGAACTGTCGGAACGGTTCGGCTACCCCGTGCAGTCGACGACGCGGGCCATCCTCGCGGTGTGCGAACACTTCGGGATATCCCGCCTGACCCTCGTCTCGCCCTACTGGGACTGGCTGACGGAGACCTCCCGTTCCTTCTGGGAGCAGGCCGGTGTGGCGGTCGACCGGGTCGTCCTCGCCCCGGCCGTGCCGGACCCGGAGGAGAAGGACCACGAATTCGACCCGTACCGGGTGACGACCCGGACACTCCTGGAGCGGATCCGCGCCGCCGGCCTGCCCGACGACGGGGCCGTCCTCTTCACCGGCACGGGCATGGGCACGCTGGCCGCCCTCGCCGAACTCGACCGCGAGTTCGGCCGGACCACGCTGCTGACGTCCAACCTCGCGGCGGCCTGGTGGGCGCGGCGCGCGGTGGGGGCCGCCGGCGCGGAGGTCCACCCGCTCCTGGAGCGCCTGGAACGCGGCGCGCGCTGAGGGCCCGCCGAGCTTCCCGTTCTTCCCGTTCTCCCTGTTCTTCCCGTTCCCCCCTCGTTCCCTTCCCCGATCCGCAGACCGTTTCCAAGGAGGCGCCGGCCGTGGTCACCGACAGCGCAGCACAGCAGACGTCCGATTCCCTCGTGGCCGTGGTGAGCGGCGGCGCGTCCGGTATCGGGGCGGCCGCCGCGGCCGCGCTCACCGCCCGGGGCGTGCGGGTCGCCGCCCTCGACCTGAAACCCGAGGAGGTGGCCGCGCCCGCCGTCGGCATCGCCTGCGACGTCACCGACGACGCCTCCGTGCGCGGTGCAGTGGCCGAGGCCGTGGGGCGTTTCGGCCGCATCGACATCGTCGTCAACAACGCCGGTGTCGCCGCCCAGGGCACGGTCGCCGAGAACGCGGACGAGGAGTGGCACCGCGTGCTGGACGTGAACGTCGTCGGCATGGTCAGGCTGGCCCGCGCCGCGCTGCCGTACCTGCGCCGGTCCCCGGCCGCCGCGATCGTCAACACCTGTTCCGTCTTCGCCTCGATGGGCGTGCCGCGCCGGGTCCTGTACTCCGCCTCCAAGGGCGCCGTCCACTCCCTGACCCTCGCGATGGCAGCCGACCACGTCCGGGAGGGCATCCGCGTCAACGCCGTGGCCCCCGGCGCCGTCGACACCCCCTGGATCCAGCGGGTGCTGGCGCTGAACGCCGACCCGCAGGCGGCGCGGGAAGCGCTGGACGACCGCCACCCGCTGGGCCGTCTGGCGCGGCCCGCGGAGGTCGGCGAGGCCATCGCGTACCTGGCCGTCGACGCCTCCGGCACCACCGGGACGGTCCTCGCCGTCGACGGGGGCATCCACGACCTGCGCCTGTGAGACGGGTGCCGGAGCGCGCGGGACGACGACGCCCCGCCGGGATCCCCGGCGGGGCGTCCGCCCGTCACGGCCGGGCGGTCGCGCCGGTCCGCCACGGCCGCACCTGTCCCGTCAGGCGGAACCGACCGGTTCCTCCAGGACGAGCAGGCGGCGCTGGCAGATGAGGTAGCCGAGTTCGGCGCGGCTGCGGCTGCCCAGAACCTCGGCGACCTTCTTGATGTGGGCCGAGACCGTACGCGAACTCATGCCCAGGCGGGCGGCGATCGCCTCGTCGGTGTGGCCGGTGACGACCATGCGGAGCACGGCGGCGCGGACCGAGTCGGTCACCAGGTCCGGGCGGTGCTGTTCCGGCGCGATGGAGACCGGTCTGGCGCGCGCCCAGGTGTGTTCGAAGACCGTGACGAGGAAGGCGACGGCGCCGGGGTGCCGGACGGCCAGCGCCGCGTTCTTGCGTTCGGGGATGCCGGGGATGAAGGCCACCGAGCGGTCACAGATGATGAGGCGTTCGAACACCTCGTCCACGGTGCGGACCTGTGCGCCCTCGGCCGTCACGCGCTCGATGTAGGCGAGGGTCGGCTGGTGGGAGCGGACGCTGTGCTGGTAGAGCGTCCGCTGGGTGACGCCGCGCCGGAGGATCGCCAGGTCGCGGGGCAGGGCCTCGGCGAGCAGGGCGGGGGAGCGGCCGCCGCCCGGCTGCGCCGTGAGCAGTTCCTCCGTGCAGGCCTCGACGACCAGCCGCAGCGACTGGCTGATCACGTCGGCGCCCCGCAGGGACTCGATGGGGACCCCGGTGTCGTGCTGGGCCCGGTGATACAGGCTCTGGGCGGCCACGAAGGACGAGCGCAGTGACGACAGCGTATTCTCGTGGTGTTCGATCTCTCGGACCACGGAGCGGGAGAGTTCCGCCTCGGCGACTTTCGGGGGGATCGGGACGTACAGTCCGGCGACGCCCGGAATGGGGCGCAGCAGCCGGTAAGCGATGAGGCATTCGGGAACGTCCCCCGAGATCGTTCCGTCATTGAGGGCTTCGCGGTAACGCTCCAGTCCCTGAGCGCAGAAATACACGCCCGGCGATGTTCCGTCGGCGCGCTTTCGGCCGTCGTCCTTCTCCTCGATGTCCTCTTCCTGGCACATATGTCCCACCTTCGTGTTGGCGCGTTGCGTGATCCCGACGCCTGTCGCCCTCGCTTCCCCGGCCGCACGTCAGCATCATTGATCACGTGGGGGGACGCGGTCGAGCGGGCCCCTGCCAGGCCATTCGGCCTGGCCAGGGCCGCGAATGATCATCACCGCCAGCCACGCGGGATATTGCTAAACATGGAACTACTCACACTGGCGAGGTATCGAAGATGTACCAGACTGCCCGGTACGGCCGCGTCTGCACCGCCGTTGTCGTGGGTATCGCCACGACGGGCGACGACTCGGCCTGGGGCTGATTTCAGCCAACCAGACCGAATTTCGCCGAGAGGGAATTCTCTGTTCCGTGCCCGGGGGGATGTGCCGGGGGACACGGGGGGCTTTCCGTAGTTCTTTCGGGGGGATGAGCGGTTTCCCGAAGGAGTGTCAGCAGTTCGCGTCGGAGTACAAGATTTCACTGTGCACCGGCCCGGGGAGGGAAAGAGGTATGTCCAGCGAGCCGTACGACGTCGTGGTCGCCGGCGCGGGCCCCGCCGGGCTGCTCACGGCGGCCCTGGTGGCCGGCCGGGGTCACCGGGTGCTCCTGCTGGAGCGGGACCCGGGTCCGGGGCTCCTCCCGGGCGGGGTCGTACGAGAGCGGTCCACCGCGGTCAACGTCGTCGTCGAGGACGAGCGCGTGACCGGGCTGCGCCACCTCCCGGAGGGGGAGCCGGCCCGCACCGTGCGGGCCCGCTGTGTCGTGGACGCCTCGGGCCACGACAGCCTGCTGCGCCGTCATGTCGCCGGCGAACGCGGGTCGTCCGGGCTGGCCGTGTACGCCTGCTTCAGGGCGGACACCGGCCGGGCGGAGGCCCCCCGGCGCTTCCCGTTCGGCAACGGCTGGTTCTGGACCGCACCGGCCGGCGACGGGCTCACCCAGGTGGGCGCCGTGGTACGTCCGGACGTGGCGGACCGGGTGCGCACGGACCCGGAGGGCGCGCTGTCCGGCTTCGCCGAGGCCTGCCCGCCGGTCAGGGACCTCCTGGCCGGGGCCGCCCGGGCGACCGGCGGGCCCGGCCGGTTCCGGGTGCGCCCGCACTGGTCGTACGCCGACCACCGGCTGTGGCGCCGCGGGATGCTGCTCGTCGGCGACGCCGCGTGCGCGGTCGGGGCGCGGTCGCTGCCGTCCCCCGGGACGCACCTGGCGTGCCGGGGCGCCGGACTCGCGGCCCGCGCCCTCGACGGGTTCCTGCGCGGAACGGCGGACGAGGCGGAGGCCTTCGCGGAGTTCGAACGCCGCTGCCGGGAGGCGTACGACAGCGTCCTGCACGACGGGCTTCTCCCGGAGGAGGGCCTTCCCCACGAGGGCCGTCCCCACGAGGAGGCGCTCCCGTCGCCACCCCGCCCGTTCGCCGGTGCGCCGCGGGCCCGCGTCAGTCGGTGACGAGGTCGTCCGGCGCCGACCGGGCGAGTTCGACCAGCTTGCCGAGGGCCTGCGACAGGACCTCCGGCTGGGGGGAGGCGAGGCCCAGGCGCACGGCGTTGGGTGCCTGGCTGCCGCCGACGGTGAACGCGGCGGCGGGCACCACCCCGATGCCGTGCCGCGCCGCCGCGGCGACGAACGTGTCCGCCCGCCACGGGCGGGGCAGTTGCCACCAGCAGTGATAGGAGCGCGGATGGCTCCGCACCGCGAAACCGGCGAGGTGCCGGCCCGCGATCTCCTGACGTACCGCCGCTTCCCGCTGCTTGGCGGCCACCAGCTTCTTCACGGTGCCGTCCTGCTGCCAGCGGTGGGCCGCCTCCAGCGCGAACCGCATGGGGGACCAGCCGCCCGAGCGCAGCGAGACGGCGATCTCGCTCGTCAGGGCCGGCGGCGCCACCGCGAAGCCGAGCGTCAGACCGGGCGCGATGCGCTTGGAGAGGCTGTCGATCAGCACGGTCCGCTCGGGGGCGTAGGCCGCGAGCGGCGGCAGTTCGTCGCGCAGGAACGCCCAGATGGCGTCCTCGACCGCCGGGATCCCGAGCCGCAGCAGGACCTCCGCCAACTGCTCGACGCGCTGCTCGGGCATCGTCAGCGAGAGCGGGTTGTGCAGCCTCGGCTGGACGTAGACGGCGTGCAGCGGGGCCGCGGCGTGGGCCTCCGCCACGGCCTCCGGGACCAGTCCGTCGTCGTCCATGGCCAGCGGGACGAGGGTGATGGCGAGCCGGGCGGCCACGGCCTTGACGACCGGATAGGTCAGCTCCTCGACGCCGAGGCGGCCGCCGGGCGGCACCAGGGCGGTGATGACGGCCGAGATGGCCTGCCGCCCGTTGCCCGCGAAGAGGACCTGCGCGGGGGCGGGGCGCCAGCCGCCGCGGGCGAGGGTGTCGGCGGCGGACTCCTGGACGGCCGGCAGGCCGGACGTGCCGACCGGCAGCAGGGCGTACCCGAGGGCGTCGGGGCGCAGCAGGCCGCCGAGCCCCTCGGCGAGCAGCGTGCTCTGCTCGGGCACGGCGGGGTAGTTCAGCTCCAGGTCGACCCGGCCGGCCGCCGGCTCGGTGAGCGCGGGCGGGGCGGTACCGGACGCCGCGGACACCGCGCGCACGAACGTGCCGCGTCCCACCTCGCCCACGGTCAGGCCGCGCCGGGCCAGCTCCTGGTACACGCGGGTGGCGGTGGAGTTGGCGATGCCCTGCTGGCGGGCGAACTCGCGCTGCGGGGGGAGGCGGTCGCCGGGCCGGAGGACGCCGGACCGGATGTCCTCGGCCACCGCGTCGGCGACGCTCTGATAGTCCTTCACGCCTCGTGCTCCCCTCGTCCGCTCCGGGCCGCCTCCATCCAACCACAGCATTGCACTCGGTGCAATGAGTCGGTTGCATCGAGCTATTGCCCTGTCCTAAGCTCCGAGTATTGCCCCGAGGTCAGGAAGGGAGTCCTGGGCTCAGTGAAGACGACCCCGACCCCGGCCCGGTCACCGCTCGGCCGCGCTCCCGCACCCCTGCCCGACTGTCGCCGGTGCGGCTTCCGATCCCATCTGATCAGGCAGGACGTCATCGCCGACGCGCTGCGGGAGTACGCCGCCGCCTGGCAGGCGACGCTCCGCGACCCGGCCCTCGGCGGTCGACGCACGGGCGCCTCCGCCTGGACGCCCTTGGAGTGCGGCTGTCACGTCCGGGACATGTGTCTGCTCTTCCCCGCCCGGCTCGATGCAATCCTGGGGCAATCCAGGATTGCCCCGACACCGGTCCTCGGTGTGCCGCCCGGAGCATCCGCGGACGACCCCGACAGCCCCCCGCGCTACCGGGACGAGGAGCCCCGGCACGTCGCGGAGGAGCTGGGACGGGCCGCCGAGGCCCTGGCCCGCCGCCTGGCCCGGCTGACCACCGACGACTGGCACCGCGACGACCCGCGCCTGGGCGATCCGCGGCTCACCGTCGACTTCTTCACCCGCCACCTCCTGCACGACATCGTCCACGACCTCGCCGAGGCCGGGCACGACGCCGGCGCCGACACGGCGCACGCGGAGAACGGCGACACAACGCACCTACGAATGAGGGGTTTTCATGGTTGAACTGAGCGGGATCCTCGGCGTCTCGGTGGTGGCACTCGGCATGGTGCTCACCCCCGGCCCCAACATGATCTACCTCGTCTCCCGCAGCATCACCCAGGGCAGGCGCGCCGGGATCATCTCCCTCGGCGGTGTGGCCCTGGGCTTCATGATGTACCTGCTCGCGGCGAACCTGGGCCTGTCGGTCGTCTTCCTCGCCGTGCCCGAGCTGTACGTCGCGGTCAAGCTGGCGGGCGCCGCCTACCTCGCCTACCTGGCCTGGAACGCCCTGAAGCCGGGCGGCGTCTCCGTCTTCGACCCGCAGGACGTGCCGCACGACTCGCCGCGCAAGCTGTTCACCATGGGCCTGATGACGAACCTGCTCAACCCGAAGATCGCCATCATGTACCTGTCGCTGATCCCCCAGTTCATCGACCTGGACCGGGGCCACGTCCTGCTCCAGGGCATCATCCTCGGTTCGTTCCAGATCGTGGTCAGCATCGCGGTCAACCTGACCATCGTGCTCGCCGCCGGCACCATCGCCGTCTTCCTCTCCCGCCGCCCCTCCTGGCTGAAGGTGCAGCGCTACATGATGGGCACGGTGCTCGGCGCCCTCGCCGTCACCCTGGCCATCGACACCTCCGGTCCGACCGTCAGCAGCTGACGGACACCGGCGCACACGCCGAGGGGGGACACCGACTCCGGTGTCCCCCCTCGGCGTTGTGCCGTGTCAGGAGTGCTCGCGGGACGGACCGCAGGACTGCGCGCGGGCTGCGGTGAGGTGTTCCGCGTGTTCCTGGAGGGAGCGGACGCCCACGTCGCCGTGGTTCAGGGCGTCGATGCCCTGGACGGCCGCGGCGAGTGCCTGGACGGTGGTCAGG
>NZ_JBVKBI010000038.1:0-50993 GCF_055639035.1 Streptomyces sp. NPDC107654 | reverse complement strand
GACGCGAACTCCCACAAGCCCTGCGCCATCGCCTCGCACACCGCCACGTTCAACCAGCAGTTCCGCACCCCGAACCGCCGCATCTCCCCCCACTCGGAGGGGTTGTGGCCGTCGCTGTCGGTCAGGCGGCGCAGGAAGCCGCCCATCAGGGCGCCTGCGTCGGTGTCGTGGCCGACGGCCGCGGCGGGCAGGCCGGAGCGCAGCACGGTGGGCACCAGGCCCGGCTGGGTGGCCACCACCACCTCGTGGCCCGCCGCACGCGCCGCCGACGCGAGCGGCACCAACGGGTAGTAGCATGTGTTCCAGCCCCAGGCGGTGAAGAGGACCCGCACCGCGCTCACCCGGCCTCGGGCAGTGCGGCCGCACGGGCCAAGGACTCCAGGCTGCGTACGACGGTCGCGGCCGGCGGCCGGCTCGCGGCCTCCTCGCGCAGGCGAACAGCGGCCGACCGGTACGACGGCGTGTGCACGATGTGCAGCGCCGCGTCACGTACCGCGGCGGGGTCCAGGGGGCCGTCGGAGAGACACAGCCCGGCTCCCGTGCCGGCGAGACGCTCGGCTGGCGTCAGATCGGAGATGTACTGCGGCAGGCAGAGCTGGGGGACGCCGGCGGTGACGCCGGCCATCATCGTGCCCGCGCCGCCGCGGGCGATCAGCACGTCGCAGGTGGGCAGCAGCAGGTGCAGGGGCAGTTGTTCCACGATCCGGACGTCGGGTGGAAGCCGTACCGTGTCGAAGGGGGTCAGGTCGGCGACGGGGACGACGATCTCGGCGCCCGTCTCGGCCAGGGCTTCGATCAGCCGGTGCTGCGCATCGACAGAGCGGTCGCCCTCGGTGGTGTTGGCCCACTGTGCGGACAGTCCCCAACTGAGGCACACCCGTGGGCGGTCGGGTTTGCCCAGCACCCAGCGGGGTGCAGTGCCGCTGCCGTTGTAGGGCACGTGTCGCAGGGCCAGGCGCGGGTGGGTCGAGGGCACCTGCAGCGATGCGGGGCACGGGTCGATCTGCGCCACACCGCGGGAGTCGAAGCCGTCGATGCCGAGGCGGTGCGACAGTTCGGCGAATGCCTCGCGTTCGTGGTCGTGGGCCTGGGCGTGGAAGTCGACGCCCCAGAGCACAGAGGCATGGGGGATGCCGTGGGCCGCGGCGACCAACGGGGCCACGTAGGTGGTCGGTTCGGACACGATCAGGGAGGGTTTCCAGGAGGCGCACAGCGCGTCGAGGTCGTCAACCATGTCCTCGGCGATGCGGACCGAAAGGTCCAGGCGCCGCCGCGGTGACCGTGGCCCGTCCGGCGGTGCGGAGCCGGCCGTCGGCTGCGGGGCGGGGCTCCGGTCCGGCGGCTGGTGCACAGGACGCATGGCCCCGCCGAGCAGGTTGCCGTGGTCCACCGACGAGCCCACCGGCACGGTGGGCAGTCCGGTGCGTACGGCGGCGTCGATCAGCGCGGGCTGGGTCGCCACCAGGACCTCTTGCCCCGCGCTGCGGAACGCCCAGGCGAGCGGTACGAGGGGGTACAGGTGCGAGGGCCAGGCCCAGGACACGAACAGGACGCGCACGGTTCCCTCCGCTGCTGCCGCTTCATGGTCGATTCCGTCCGGGCCAACATTCGGTCAACTGCATGGGAAACCCGTCCAGAAACGGTGAGGTCCACGGTGTACGTGGTTGTCGTCGGTGGCCGGATCGGCGCAGGATTCAAGGTGCAATGCAATAGGCACCGCGCCGGCTTTGTGCACAGGGGTGCTGGCCACCCTCCCACGTCGTAAGGAGAGAGCATGTCCGGGAACAAGTCCCACCCGACCGCCCCGAGGTTTCCGCTGTCGGCCTGGATCGGTTCCGCGCTGCCGCTGGCGATGGTGTGGGTTGTCCTCTACCTCACGCGCGCCGTGTCCACCAGTGTGCTCACGTCGATCGGGATCGCCATCGTCGTTCTCGTCCTGTGGGTGGGCATTGGGGCGACGATGCGGATGAGGCGGGGCCGGTAGGCGCGTGCGGGCTGGACGGCCGGTGCCCGGTGGTCGCCGTTGCCTCAGCCGTCCACGCCGTCTCCTCGACCGCCGTCTGCCACGGTGTGGCCGACGCCCCCGGACCCGGTGGGGCGGGGAGGTGAGGGAAGTATGCGCGTACTGTTCACCACCTGGGCGTGGCCCACGCATTACCAGCCGATGGTGACTCTGGCTTGGGCGTTCCGGGCCGCCGGTCATGAGGTGCTGGTGGCGAGTCAGCCCTCGTTGATGCCCACGGTCCGGGCGTCCGGGCTCAGCGGTGTGGCGATTGGCAGCGACCGGGACTCCACTCCGGTGGTCAACCGGCTGCTCGCCGTGGATCCGGCCGTCGCGGGCGACGGGCGTCGTTCCCGGACGGTGTCTACGTATGCCGCGATCGCCGAGACGATGGCGGACCCCCTGCACGACCTCATGACGCGCTGGCGGCCGGACCTGGTCGTCTTTGAGGAGAGCACGTACGCGGCGCCGTTGGTCGCGCGCCGCCTAGGGGTGCCCGCAGTGCGCCATCTGTGGGGCGTGGACATCCTGACGTCGGTGCGCACCTTCGAACCGTCTGCGCTCGCCTCCCTGACCGGGCGGCTGGGGCTGGCGGCGGCGGACACCACGGGCCTGGCGACCGTCGACCACTGTCCGCCCAGTCTTCAGGTGCCCGGCGCGGGCTTCCGCCGTCTGCCGATGCGGTACGTCCCCTTCAACGGTGCCGGTGTGCTGCCCCACTGGACCGCCCGCCGACCGCGCCGGCCGCGTGTGTGCGTCACCTACGGGACCACCAGTTCGCGCCTGGCGCACTATGCGTTCGTGCTGGACCGGGTCGTGGCAGCGGTCGCCGGTCTGCCCGTCGAGGTGGTCGCCACGGTGGCGGGCAGTGACTTGAACCGGCTCACCGCACGGCGGGACAACGTGCGCCTGGTGGAACGCATGCCGTTGCACACGCTGCTGCCCAGCTGCAATCTGCTGGTGTCCCAGGCGGGACCAAGCACCGCGCTGACGGCGGTGTCCTGCGGAACGCCGCAGCTGATGATCCCTCAGATGCCCGATCAGAAGCTGATCGCGGCCATGGTTGCGGGCACGGGAGCCGGTGAGCGGCTCGAACTGGCTGATGCGAGCATCGAGGCGATTCGGGACGCGGCACAGCGCATCCTGTCCCGGCCGGAGTACGGCGAGGCGGCCGGCCGACTGCGGGAGGAGAGCCGTCGGCTGCCGTCGTCCGCCGACCTCGTGGAGACCCTCATCGGTGGCGTCTCGGACGCGGTGACGATGGGGGCTTAGCGCGGTCGGCGTCGTGGTGACCGGCCGTCGGCGTGTTCGGCGCCCGACGGCTGGTGGTCCGGGCTCAGTCCAGCGCGGCGCGGCGGAACGCCCGCAGGCCGAGCAGGGTCATGACGGCGCCGCCGCCGATGACGACCGGCAGCAGGACCCACAGGGACAGGTGCGGCATCGCTGGGGTGAGGGCCGCCCGCATGCCCTCGCTGAGGTACACCACCGGGTTGGCCAGCACTGCCGCCCGCAGCCAGGGGATCGCCTCCAGCGACGTCCACGGGTAGTACACGCAGCCGAGCATCATGGCGGGCATCATCACCAGGCTGAACATCAGGTTCACTTGGGCGGGCGGGATCACGGAACCCAGCCACAGCCCGAGCGCAGCGGCCAGCAGTGACCCGGTGAGCACGACGACCACGAGCAGCGGCCAGTGGTGCAGGGAGACGCCCGGGGAGTGCCCCGGCGCGTGCAGGAAGAAGGCGATCGGCAGCACCAGGAGGACCGCCACGACCGACTGCACCGTGCCGCTGGCGATCCGGGCGGCCCCGACGGCCCAGGGCGGTGCGGGGGTCAGCAGCCGGTCCTGGACGGTCTTGGGGTACGACAGCTCGCTGATGAGCGGCATGGTGACGCCCATGACGCCGCTGAAGAGCATCGTGGTGGCCATAACTCCAGGCATGAGCACCTGGGTGAGCGAGGCTCCCGCCGTGCGCGGCGCGCCGGAGACCGTGGGCAGTACGTAGGAGAAGACGAACACCATGAGCAGCGGTTCCACGATCACCCGCGCGAGGAAGCCGACCAGCTGCCGTCGGAAGACCACGTGCAGGTCACGGGCGAGGAATGCAAGGAGAACCCGGCCGAGGCGCACGGGCGGGGCGGGCTCCGGCTCCGCACGGGTCACCGTCGCGGCGGTCATACGCGGTAGGTCCTTCCGGTCAGGGTGAGGAACGCGCTCTCCAGGCTGGGCCGCGAGGTTGTCAGGTTCATCAGCCGTCGGCCCGTGGAGGAACCGAGTTCGGCCAGCTCGGGGAGCAGCCCCTCCGGTCGCTGGGTGACGGCGTGCAGCACCGCCCCGTCGACCCGGGCCCGGCCCAGGACGCTCTTGCCTCCCGCCAGCACGGCCTCCAAAGTGACGGGCCCGTCGAACGTGGCGGTCACCGAGACCTCGCTGCCCGCACGGGCCACCAGCGCGTCCACGTGGTCGCAGGCGAGGATCCGGCCGCCGTCGATGATGGCGGCGCGGGAGCAGAAACGCTCGGCTTCGTCGAGGTTGTGCGTGGTCATCAAAATGGTCTGGCCCTGTTCGTGTAGTTCGGTCAGCACGTCCCACAGCTGGATCCGGCTGTGGGCGTCGATGCCGGACGTGGGCTCGTCCAGGAAGAGGACTTCGGGCCGGTGCACCAGCGCGCGGGCGATGAGCAGGCGGCGCAGCTGGCCGCCGGAGAGCTGGTAGAAGACCGCGTCACGGCGGTCGCCGAGACGGAACCACTCCAGCAGCTCGTCCGCCCGCCGCCGCGCGGTCCGGGCCCGAAGTCCCCAGTAACGGCCCCGGAACTCGAGGTTCTCCCGCACGGTCAGCTCCCGGTCGACGGCGTTCGTCTGATGGACCAGACTGATGCGCCGTCGTACGTCCCGGGTCTGTTTCACGACATCGAAGCCCGCGATGCGGGCGCTGCCCGCGGTCGGCGCCACAAGAGTGGTGAGCATGCCGATCGTTGTGGACTTGCCGGCCCCGTTCGGGCCGAGCAGACCGAAGAACTCCCCGGCCCCGACCGTGAAGGTGATCGATGAGACCGCCTCGCGTTCCCGGCCGCGGCCCCGGTAGGTCTTGCTCAGCCCCGAGACGTCGATCACTGGGCCCGCTCCTCTCAGGCCTGCGGCTTACGCAGCGACAGTGACTGGGTCATGACGGGGTAGAGGGGGGCGATGAGCAGGTCGGGCAGGGTGGCGACCACGTGGTCGAGGTCGAACTCGGGGAAGCCGAGCAACTCGCGCGGGTCGCCGCTGTCCAGGGTCAGTCCGCTGTCGGCCACCAGGCCGCCGACGTCCTGGTTGATGCCCCACACGTTGCGTTCCATGACGCCGAACGGTTTCAGGTCCAAGAACAGGTCGACGGTCAGGAGCATGAGTCCGCCGGGTCGCAGCAGACGTGCCGCCGCGGTGACCACCTGCTGGGCCTCGGCCCGGTCGAGGTGCTCCAGGACGGACAGGCACATGACGCGATCGAAGCTCTCCGGTTCGAGGTCGGCGTCCTGCAACCGCTCGGCGACCAGACGGACGTCCGTGCCGAAGGTGGTGTTGAGCATCTGGTGCAGTTCGGGGTTGAGCGGCAGGTATCCCGGGTCGGTCCACTCGTTGTAGTCGTCCCGGGCGGAGGGGTCGACGTTGACGACCTCGCAGCCGTTCATGGCGGCGACGAATTGCAGGCCGCTCAACCCGCTGCCCACGTCGAGCACGCGCATACCCGGTTCCAGGTGCGCGTTGAGGAACATCCACGGGTACTCGTGGTCCCGGGTGCCGCTCGCGTACTGGAACGCGAACGGGCCGTAGTCGGGGTTCGTCGGGTCCGCCAGTGCCTGGTTGGGACGCTGTTCGGGCCGCTTGCCCTCCTCGACCAGGCGCACCGACCGGTGCCCGTAGGGGGCACCCCATTTCTTGTTCCAGGCGGTGAACTCCGGCGGAAGGTTCTTGCGCGCGAGCATGCTGGTGCCTTTCGCTGTGTCGTCTGGCCGGGGCGTGCGGGCGGGCCCGCCGCACCCGGCCGGTTATCCGGTCAGGGCTGCGCTGCGCGCGCGGCGGCCGTCGTGGGCGAGTTCCTCAAGGGCCGGGACGAGGTCCGTGGGCGCGGGCTGGGCGGCGGCCTCATCCCGCAGCCGGGCGGCGTCGCGGGCCCATCGCGGGTTCTGCAGCAGGTCGCCGACGCGGGCGCGCACCTCGGAGGCCGTGGCGTCCTCCGGCAGCAGTACGTTCGCCGCGCCTGCCGAGGACATGCGCTCGGCCACGAAGGCCTGGTCGGGGAACTGGGGGACGATCAGCTGCGGCACGCCGCTGACCATGCCCGTCATGGTGGTGCCGTTGCCGCCCTGGTGGATCATCAAGGAGCAGCTGGGGAGCAACAGGTGAAGCGGCAGTCCCTCGATGACGCGCACATTGTCCGGCAGGGTGCCCAGCAGTTCGCGGTGGCTGGGCGCCACGGTGACGACGACCTCGACGTCCAGGTCAGCGACCGCTTCGATCATGCGTCCGGCCAGCACCAGGTTGGTGTTGACGGCGGCCAGCGTGGTGCCCCAGGTGATGCACACCCGGGGGCGGGCCGGCGGGTCCAGCAGCCAGTGCGGCATCTCGGCGGGGCCGTTGTACGGGATGTAGCGCATCAGACGGCGGGCGTAGTCCACGGGGATCTGGATGCGCGGGGGGCACGGGTCGAGGGTGAGCGTGCCCAGCGGGGCCACGTCCGTCACACCGTGGCGTGCGCACATGTCGGCGAGCAGGGCGGGTTCGGCGTGCCGACCACGGTAGGCGATGTCCGGGGCCATCAGGACCCGGACGTTGGGCACGCCGACGGCGGACGCGGCGATGGCTCCCGCATAGCTTGTGGGACTGTGCACGACGAGGTCCGGCTGCCAGGCGCGGGCGAAGTCCACGAGGTCGTCGACCATCGTCTCGGCGATGGTCGCGAACATGTGCAGTGCCTTCTCGCCCTTGGGCTTGCGCAGCTCGCGCCAGAGTTCCGGGGTGGCCTCGGCCTCGCGGCCGATGCCCATCGTGCTGCGGGTCAGCTCGGTGAAGTCGACGTCCGCGCCCACTTCGACGGCCGGCTGTCCGGAATGGGTGATGGCGTCGGCGAGGGCAGGCGGCCCGGCCACCCGGATCTCGTGGCCCGCGTTGCGTGTCGCCCACGCCAGCGGCACCAAGGGGAAGTAGTGCGGGGGCCAGGCCCACGCGGTGAACAGCACACGCATGTGTTCTCCGTCCTGTTCGCCCGCCTGGCGCGGGCGCGGTGGGATGGGGGCGTTCGTCCGGCGGAAGACGGCCCTGCCGTGGGCGCCGTCCGGGCGGTGCCACCGTCGCACCGTGTTTTGGGGAGCCGTTGGAGTATCGATCGGCTGGGAGGCGGTGCTGTCAGGCGGAGCGGACGATCTCCAGCAGATCCCCGATGAGGGCGGCCGGCGCGGACCGGTCGGCGTTCTCCTGCCGCGCCTTGCGGGCCTGGGTCGTGAACGACGGCCGCTCCAGCACATCGAACACCGCGGACAGCACCGCGTCCGGCGTGGCGTCGGGGCCCGACAATGCCCGTCCCGCCCCGCCGGCCTCCATCTGGCGGGCGATCGCCAAGTGGTCGGGCAGCTGGCCGATGGCCACCTGGGGCAGCCCCGCCGCCAGCCCGGTCAGCACCGAGCTGGCGCCGCCCTGGGAGACCAGCGCATCGCAGTGTGGCAGGACGGAGTGCAGGGGGACGTCGACGAGGACCTGGACGCTCGGCGGGGTCCGGCCCAGCAGGGCGAACTGCTGCCTGGAGACCAGGGCCACGACGTCCACGTCCAGCTCCGCGACCGTGCGTGCCACGTCACCGGCGAGGAAGTGCCGCTCGTCGAGCGCTGCCATGGTGTGTCCCCAGGTCACGCACACGCGGCGCCGGGGCGTCGGGCCGAGTGTGGCCCGTGCCGCCTCGGGACCGTTGCAGGGGACGTACCGGGTCACGAGCCGCGTATGGTCCGAATGCAGCGCCAGGCAGGCGGGGTTGGGGTCCAGGGTCAGGTCGCCCGTCCCCGGCACCTCCGGCAGGCCGAGCCGCTGGCAGGTGGGCCGCAACAGTTCCGGCAGCAGACGGTGGAACGGCCTGAGCAGGTCCGGGCCGTAGAGGCAGCGCACGGCGGGGGCGCCGATGGCCGCCGCAGCCAGAGGGCCCGCGAACGCCGTCGGGTCGAAGACCACCAGGTCCGGTCGTTCGCTCCTGGCGAGCTGGACGAGGTCGTCGGCCATCACATCGGCGAGCCGGGTGAACAGCTCAAGCGCGCGGGGCACTTTGTTGCGCTTGGCGGCGGAGGACGATTCTCCTATGACGAGCCGACGGAAGTCGGGCCGGACGTCGACGTCCGGCCCCACGGGGACGGCGGGCAGGCCCAGTGCCCCCGCCGTGGGCACGAGGGACGGCTGGCAGGCCACGCGCACATCGTGCCCCGCAGCGCGCAGCGCCCAGGCCCACGGTGCCATGGCGTACAGGTGGGTGCGCCAGCTCCAGGTGACGAACAGGATGCGGTGCGGCTCGTAGGCGCCGACGCGCGGCGAGCGGGGCATGGTTCTCCTCGTGACGTTGTCGGGCCGTACGGACGACCGGGATACGGATCTCAATGTGTCGGTTCCGGCTCCATTCGGGTTCGAGCCCTGAACGGCCGAAGGAGCAGGCCACGACCGCACAGCACAGACCGCTCGACAGCCTGTCGAACCATGTTCGAAGAAGGCTTGAACCAGCAACCGGAGACTGTGACCAAGGTGGAAGTAGGGATTACGGAGGTCCGTTGTGCACGTGCTCGTCACCGGAGGAGCCGGCTTCATCGGCCGCCACGTGGTCTCCGCGCTGCTCGCGCAGGGGCACCGCGTGCGGGTCCTGGACGCTGCACTGCCTCATGTGTACGCGGGCCGGCCGGTGCCCTGGCCCGACGGCGCCGAGAACGTGCAGGGCGACGTGCGCGAACCCGCCGATGTGGCGGCGGCGCTCAGCGGTGTGGACGCGGTGTGCCACCAGGCGGCCGCGGTGGGACGGGGTGACAATTTCGCGGACGCCCCACTGTACGCGGCCTGCAACGACCTCGGCACGGCCGTGCTGTTGCGTCAGATGCAGGTCCTTGGTACCAGGCGGCTGACCCTGGCGAGTTCCGTGATCGTCTATGGCGAGGGACAGTGGCGCTGCGCCGAGCACGGCGCGGTGACGCCGGGTCCTCGGGCCCGCGCGGACCTCGACGCCGGCTGCTACGAACCGCGTTGCCCACGGTGCGCGGCCCGGCTTGCTCCGGAAACGGTCGACGAGGACGGACGCCTCGACCCGCGTAACGTGTACGGCGCGACCAAACTGGCCCAGGAGCACCTCGCCGCGGCCTGGGCCGCCGAGACCGGCGCCGCGGCCACCGCGTTGCGCTACCACCACGTCTACGGGCCAGGGATGCGTCAGGACTCCGGCTACTCGGGAGTAACCTGCACCTTCCAGTCGCACGTGCGTAGCCACACACGGATAGACCTGTACGAGGACGGGGAGATGATGCGCGATTTCGTCCACGTACGCGATGTGGCTGCCGCCAACGTGGTGGCGCTGGGCCGCGCCGAGCCCGGGTTCCGGGCCTACAACGTAGCGAGCGGCACTCCGCGCAGTGTGGGCGAGTTGGCGCGTGTGATGTCGCGCATGGGCGGGCTGCCCGAGCCGCGGGTGAGCGGGCGGTACCGTTTCGACGACGTGCGGCACATCGTGGCCTCCCCTGCCCGGCTGCGCGACGATCTGGGCTGGCGGCCCGAGGTCCCCTTCGAGGAAGGGGTCCGTGCCTTTGTCGGCGAGGCGCTGTCACCCATTCGGCAACAGTAAATAAAGTGCAATGCAGGTCATCGTTCGGTCAAATGTGCGCTCCCGGCTGTGTGGCGGTATTGGGGCTTGATCGGATTTGAGCCTTCTCTGAGCATTCGTTGTTGACTTGGTCGAGGCGCTGCCCCTAAAGTTTCCGATATTGATGGCGCGCCGCGTGGACCGAGATGACCAGCAGTCCACGGAGGGCCAACGCACTGGGGGAACGCGTGAACAAGTGTGGCATGCACCTTCGGTAGGGTGTTTGGCACCCTTGTGCGCGACTAACACGGGGTAGCAGATGTACTTTCGCGCATTGGGAACTTTTGAGGTTTCTCATGAGGGACGCATTCTTACACCCACAGCGCCAAAACAGCGGAGCGTGCTCGCCCTCCTGGCGATGCATCGCGGTGGACTGGTACCGATCACCACCCTGATCGAGGAGATCTGGCCGACCGACCCGCCGGCTACCGCGGTCACCACACTTCAGACGTACGTCTACCAGCTGCGCAGGACCTTCTCCGAGGCGACAGGCAACCGCAAGGACATCCTGCTCACCAAGCCGCTGGGATATGTCGCGAACATCCCGGCAGAGGACATCGACGTCCACCGATTCGACCAGCTCGTCGAGTCCGGGAAAAGAGAGCTGGAACAACAAAATCCACACAAAGCGTCGGAGCTGCTGCACGCGGCGACGAATCTGTGGAGCGGGAAAGTTCTCTGGGACGTCCACCGCGGCCCGCTGCTCGAAGCGCACGCGACGCGTTTGGAGGAAGCGGGGCTCCAGGCGCTCCTCATTCAGGCCGAGGCGGATCTTCGTATCGGCCGCCACGAGGAACTCGTCGGCGAATTGCGCGGTTTGCTCACCAGTTATCCCTGGCATGAGGGACTCTGCGCGAAACTCATGGTCGCTCTGTATCGGTGTGAGCGGCGGTCCCATGCCCTGGAAATTTATAACGAAGTCAGCCGCAGCCTGGCGGAAGAACTCGGTATCGACCCCTCACCCAATCTGCAGAAGCTTTATCAGGCCGTCCTCACCGACGCTCCGTGGCTGCGCTACGAGCCCGAGTCCCCCCAGGCGGTCGTCACCGGAGCCGCCGCCCCGGCACTGCGCCCCGCCCAACTGCCCGGTGACCTACCAGACTTCCGTGCGAGGGAACGCCAACTGGCCGAGCTCGACCGGCTGCTCACCCCGGACCGCAACGCCCCTCAGGTCGTCACCATCACCGGCATGCCAGGAGTGGGCAAGACCGCCCTGGCCTTGCACGCGGCCCACGCGGCGTGCGGCCGCTTTCCCGACGCCCAGCTGTACACGTGTCTGGCCAGCAGCACGGACCAGCCGGTCTCGACGGCCGAGGCGCTGCGGGGCTTCCTCCGTGACCTGGGGGAGGGGCTGGGCCGGCTGCCCGCCGACGAGGCATCACTTGCCAGCATCTTCCGCTCGCGCGTGGCCCACCTGAAGGGGCTGCTCTTCATCGACGACGCCCGGTCCGCCGAGCAAATCCGTCCGCTGCTGCCCGGTGGCCCCCATTGGTCGGTCATCGTGACTGCCCGGCATCTGACGGGACTGCTGCCCGGCTCGCACGACGTCGTCGTCGAACCGCTGTCCCCGGCCGAGAGCATCGACCTGCTGGACAACATGCTCGGCGACCGCGATGTGCGCGCCGAGCTGGCCGACGCCGCCAGGCTGACCCGTCGCTGCGGCGGACTGCCGCTGGCGCTGTGGGCTCTGGGCCGGCGCCTGAGCGTCAACCGGCACTGGAGCGTCGGCAAGCTCGCACAACGGGTGACCGATACTGCCGGCCTGCTCACCGAGCTGCGCGAGGCTGGCCTCGACCTGCGCGGTTACCTGCACCGCGCCTTCCGCGACCTGGCAGACGTCGACCGCGAGGCGCTGTACGCGCTCGGCCGCGCCAGCGAGGGCAGCGGGTTCGACATCGACACCGCGGCGGCCCTGACCGGCACCGATACGCGCACCGCCGAGGACACCCTGGACAGGCTGTCCGCCGCCCACCTGATGCGCCCGGTGCCGGGCGCCTCGGAGAAGGAGCTGCGTTACGTCCTGCACCCGCTGCTGCGGGCCGTGCTCACCCCCGCCCGCCGCAGTCCCACGCTGCGTCCGCCGCACATCCTTCCGGTGCGCCGCCCGGTTCCCGCCGCGGTCGTGCCGCGGACGGTGCACGTCGCCTGAAAGAGACGCCCGGCGGCGGCCTTGCGTGCGCCTACGGACCCACACGGGACGCGAGGCCGGCCACCGAACGCATCACGGTGTCCGGAGCTGGCCGGACCCTGTTCTCCCGGGCCACCTCGGCTGCGGCCGCCGCCAGCCGGTCGTCCCGCAGCATCTCCGCGACTACGGCACCGGCCTCGGACAGCGCGTCAGGCGCGAGTAGACGGCCCACGCCGGCCGCGACCACGCGTTCGGCATGGACCTTCTGATCGCCCTGGCCGGCCACGATCAGCTGGGGGACGGCGCAGGCGGCCGCGGTCAGCGTGGTGCCCGCCCCGCCCTGATGCACCAGCAGCGCGCTGCCGGGCAGCACCGTGTGCAATGGGACGGACTCCAGCACCCGCACGCCTGCGGGTGTCTCACCCAGCAGACCGCGCTGGTCACCCGCGACCAGCACGACCGTCTCGCAGTCCAGCGCGGCCAGTTGGACAAGGATCCGGCGCAGCGGCTCGAGATTCCCGTGCACCGCACCGAACGTGGTGCCCCAGGTGACACACACCCGGGGCCGGCCACTGCGCATCGGCGGCCCGACCACCGACGTGCCGTTGAACGGGACGTAGCGCATGGGCCGGCTGCCCGCCGGAGTCGCAGTCTGCAGCGCGGCCGGGCAGGGGTCCAGGGTGAAGGAGCCCAGGGGGGCCGGCGCGCCCAGCCCCCACCGGCGCCACAGCGGCTCCAGCAAGGGCCACTCCCGGTCACGCTGTGCGTAGGTGTGGTCGACGCCGTAGAGCAGGCGGACCGCCGGCCGGCCGGCCAGCGCCGCAGCCAGCGGACCGGCGTAGGCTCGCGGCTCGAAAAGCACGACGTCCGCCCACCGCTCGGCCAGTTCGGTCAGGTCCTCCAGCACAGCCTCGGCCGTCAGGGTGAACATGGCCATCGTGCGGGCCGCGCGCTGCTCGGCGGCCGTGCGCTGCTCGGCGGCCGGGGAAAACCCCTCCCAGGCGGCGCCCGGGTCGACGTCCCGGCCCACCCGCAGCACCGGCAGCCCGCTTCGGGCGGCCACGGGCGCGAACGCCGGGGGCAGCGCCAGCCGGACCTCGTGCCCGGCGGCCCGCAGCGCCCACGCCGCGGGCACCAGCGGATACAGGTGGGACACGATCGGGAACGCGGTCACCACGACGCGTAGGGGGCCGTTCACGAGCCCGCCGCCACATCCACCAGCCGGACGGTGCCGGCCTGGCCGTCGACCTCCACGACCTGCCCGTCACGTAGCACCTCGGTGGCGTTGCCGGTGGCGACGACCGCAGGGATCCCGTGTTCGCGCGCCAGGATCGATGGGTGGGACAGCAGGCCCCCGGTGTCGGTGACCAGCGCGCCGATCGACCCGAACAGCACCGACCACTGGGGTGTGGTCTCGGGGCACACCAGCACGTCGCCCGGCCGAAGCCGGCCGAACTCGCTCTCGCTGACGATCACCCGGACCGTGCCGGTGCAGCGCCCGGCCGAGGCCGCCGTACCACGCAGCAGCCGGTCGCCCTTCGCCGCCGACTCGCGCGCTCCCAGGTGGGAGACGGAGTCGGTCCAGCGCACCGGTTCCAGCAGTGCTCGGTCCGCGCCGGCGAGCGCGGGCAGCACGTCGTCCAGCGAGGCGGCTGTCTCCAGCTCCCCGTAGGCCGGCGGGCCGAGATGCGCGGCCGACCAGTTCCGCTCGCCGCGCCGCCGGTCCGCCAGGGGGCGCATGTCGTCGTCCGAACCGAGCGCTTCGCACGCTTCCTCGGCCGACAACAGAAACACGTCGTCCGCCTCGGCCAGGCGACCGCGCCGGACCAGCCGGGCGGCCAGTTCCAGCAGGACGTAGCGCACCTGCCCCCAGCAGGTGTGTGCGTAGAAGCCGGTGTCGTCGCGCAGCGGGAAGGAGCGCTCGGCCCGCTCCAGGGCACGGTCGAAGCGGGCCCGGTCGCCGGGGCTCAGGGCCGCCCGCGCGGCCGCCGCCGCGGATCGCCGGCCCCGCCGCGCGCGTGCCATGGCCCGCTGCGGGTCGCTGCCGACGGCCAGCTGACCGGCTATCAGCCGCAGGACAGTCGCCGGCTGTTCGGACAGCGAGGGCTCGGCCAGGTCCGCGCCCATGCAGCGTTGGCCGTAGTCCCGCAGGAAGCAGTCGAACGCGGCGGCGAACTCGGTGTCCACGCCGGACAGCCGCCCTACCGCGTCGTCGTCCGGTGCCTGAACCAGCGCGCGGAGCACGGGGCGCGCGCAGGCCAGCTGGGCCAAGCGGGCCAGCGCCAGCGCCGGCTCGGAGGACTTGCCGGGGAGCCCGGTCAGCAGCGGCAGCACCTCGGCGACGCCCCAGCCGAGCAGGTCCCGGCACAGCACGCCGAACTGCGCCCAGACCAAGCCCGCGGCGCCGCCGATCAGGAAGTGCACGGCCTGGGCGCGGTGCGCGAGCCGCAGCCGGGAGTCCAACTCGTCCAGCAGTTGGCGGTCCGTCAGTCCGGGCAGCGCGCCGGGCACAGCGGACGCGGTGCGCCGGGCCAGCCACGGCTGCCATCGGGCGTGCCACCGCTCGACCAGTGCGTACGGCTCGTCGGCGCGCACCGCGGCCGCCACCCGTTCGGCCCGGCGCAGCACGGCCGCGGCGTCTGGAAGAGGCACGATGCGCAGGTACGACCAGCCGCCCAGGCTCCGTACGTCGATGCGCTCGCCGAAGGCGTACCGGAAGAGGCCCTCGCTGCCCGCGTTCACGGCCGCGATGAGCGTGCTGACGTTCATGGGCGTGAGCGGTTTGAGGGTGTAGCCGCCGCGCAGCCAGCGGCCGGGCGGCACCTCGACGGCGACCGGTGTGCGCTCGGCGGGTTGCGGCAACGCGGTGACGGGCCGGGCCTGGAGCAGGACGGGCGCGTCGTCGGCCCAGGCCCACTCGATGTCCTGCGGGCAGCCGGCCCAGTCGGCCACCTGGCGGGTGAGCCGGGCGACATGGGAGATGCCGTCCGCGGGCAGGGCGTCCTGGGTGCCGGCGACCCGCCGGGGCTCCGCGTCCCCGCGCAGCACCCATTCGTCGGGGTCGGCCTGGCCGGAGACCAGCCGGTCGCCGAGGCCGCGTACGGCGTTGACGACCGTGTCGTCCGGGGAGCCGTCGACGGGGTTCACGCTGAAGGCGACACCGGCCGCCTCGGCGTCCACCATGGGCTGCACCAGCACGGCCATACCGGGTACCGGTGTGCCGGGCCGGGCCTCGCCGTGCGGCGCGAGCGCCGAGGCGTAGCACTCGCGTACGGCCTCGGTGAGCGCGGCCGGGCCGCGGACACCGAGCGTCGTCACATACTGCCCGGCGTACGAGCGTTCCGGGGTGTCCTCGGCGATGCCGGACGAGCGCACCGCCACATCCGTGCCGTCGAACGCCTCGGCGATCTGCCGCACGGCGTCCAGGACGTCCGCAGGCAGCGGCCGTTCGGCGGGCCGGGAGCCGGCCGCGGCGCCGCTCGGTTCGCGAAGCACTGCCTCAAAGGCACGCACGGTGAGCACCAGGCCGCGGGGCACCGGAAAGCCGTCCTGGCGCAGGGCCCCCAGCTGGGCAGCCTTGCGCCCGACGAGCGGTGCATCGCCGGGCCCGACGTCGTCCAGCGAGCGCAGCAGCTGTGTCCGCTCCGGTACCGGGGGCGCCGTCCCTGGCGAATCGGGGATTCCCACGGTCATGCTGTCCCTCCTGTCGTTGCTGTCGTTCCTGTCGGGTCAGACCGGCCGGTCCGGGAAGCGGTCAGGTACGCCGGGTGCCGGGGCGGTCGGGGGCCAGGACGACCGCCGCGTCGGTGTCACCGGCTCCGGCGTCGACGATGGCGTCGAAGGCGTCCGCCGCGGCGGACAGCACCGGCATGGACACGCCCGCGGCGCGTGCCGCGCGGGTGCCCAGGGTCAGATCCTTCGCCATCAGAGCCGCCTTGAAGGCCGCTGGCTCGTACTCGCCCTTGCGGCTGCGGTCGATACGGAAGGAGAGCACCTTCGAGCTGAATCCACTGGCCCCGATGGCTGCCAGCAGCCGGTCGCGGTCCAGCCCGGCGGCCACCCCGTAGTCCACGGCTTCGGCCAGCGCGGCCAGCTGGCCGCCGAGCAGCAGGTTGAAGACCAGCTTCGCGGTCGCTGCGTTGCCCGTCGGGCCGAGGTACGACACCTCCCGGCCCAACGTGTCGAGGACTTCTTGTGCCTCGCCGACAGCGTCCCGGGCACCGGCCGCGAGGACCCGCAGCTCACCGGCCGCCGCCTGCGGCGGATTGCCCAGCAGACAGGCCTCCACGCGGCGCACACCGCGGGCGTCCAGCTCCTGGGTGACGCGGCGGGAGCAGTCGGGGGAGACCGTGGAGGTGTCCAGCAGGCAGACGCCCGGCCGCCAGGCGTCCCCCGCGGCGTCGAGGACGGCGTCGACCGCCCGCTCGTCGCTCAGGCTGAGCAGCACCAGGCTGGCACCGCGCACCGCCTCGGCGACGGAACCGGCGGCCACGGCACCGGCCCGCACCAGCGGCTCGGTACGGTCGGCGGTGCGGTTGCGGACGGTGACCCGGAAGCCGGCCGCGAGCAGGCGAGCGGCCATGCCCGCGCCCATCGCGCCGAGTCCGATGACGCTGATCGCCTTGGTTGTCATGCCGTTCTCCTCAGCTTCTCTCCTCGGCTTCGCCGGGCCGGTCAGCGCTCGGCCGCCGGAGCCGGCACGGACAACTGGCTGATGCAGCGCATCAGGCTGCCTGCGAAGTGCCGCTGGAACCCTTCGGCGGTCGCGGTGTCGCGGGGCGCGGCCAGATACGGCTTCAGCCGCTCCTCGACGATGTGTACGCCGCGCTGGCGGGCCATGTGCCGGCCCACGTCCTTGATGTCACCCTCGTAGTGGATGACCCGCACGAGCAGTCCGTCCTTCATGAAGACGGCCGTGCCGAGCAGCCGGCCGACCTCCGCGCCGGAGTCGTCGCGCAGCACGGTGGAGTCGGCGCGCTGGAAGCCGGCGAAGATCTCCGCGATCTCCTCGTCGTGGCCGGGCTTGATGTCATAGGTGATGGCCGCGTACGGCATGGCGAGCTGTTCCCTTCGTTCGGGTGGGGTGCGCGGCGGTCACATGCCGCCGTCGACGTTGAGCGTGGCGCCGGTGACGTAACGGGAGGTGTCGCCGACCAAGTACAGGACCGCGCCGGCGACTTCCTCGGGGGTGCCGAGCCGGCCGAGCGCGGTCATCGCGTTGATCTGCCGTGCCACGTGCGGGGCCACGTCGTCCAGGCCCGTGCCGATCACGCCGGGGGCGACGGTGTTGACGCGTATGCCCTGCGGACCCAGTTCCTTGCACAGGGACCGGGTCAGCCCGACAACCGCGGCCTTCGCCGCCGTGTAGTGCGCCGCCCCGGCGCGGCCGCGTAGCGCGACGGATGCGCCGATGTTCACGACGGACGCCTGCTCGCCGAGGAGCGGCAGACAGGCCTGGGTGACCAGGAACATCGAGGTCAGGTCGGTGTCCAGCAGATGTGCCCAGCGCTTGGGTTCCAGGGTTTCGAACGGTGTGTGGTCGTGGATGCCCGCGTTGTTGACGACGGCGTCCAGCCCGCCGAACGCCTCCCGGCAGGTGGTGGCGAGGGCCCCGACCGCCTGTGGGTCCGTCACATCGGCACGCACTACATGGTGTTCGCCGCCGGCCCGGCGCAGGTCGGCCTCCAGCGTGGCGGCTGCGGCGCTGTCCTCGCGGTAGGCGGCGACGACCCGTGCGCCGGCCGTGGCGAGTGCGACGGCGATCGCCCGGCCGATACCGCGACTGCCCCCGGTCACCAGGACGCGTTTGCCCGTCAGGCCGAATGTCATCTCGTTCCTCTTCCTCTTCGTTTGTCAGCGGCCGGTCAGCGGGGGATGACCGCGGCTGTGGCGTTCGCGGCGAGCGCGCCCACGGCGCAGCAGGTGCGCAGCAGATTCCAGGCGCGCCAGCGGGGCCGCGGGTCGGAGCGGCCGGGCAGCCGCTCGTCGGACCCAGGCGCCTTGACCGCCCGGTTGATGGGCACGTTCGCCAGGTGCGACACCGCCGAGACGCCGATCAGCAGCGCCCCGGCGGCGCCGAACAGCGCACGCTGCACGCCCTGTGGACCAGTGGTGGCCAAGGCCGCGTCCAGCACCGCGCTGGAGAGCACAGTGAGGGGCATCGCGGGGTCGAAGTTGCGGCCGATGAGCCGGTGGACCTCCACGTAACGGGGCCACGACAGGCGCAGGAACATGGGTACGACGCTCAGGGCGACGCAGAACAGCACACCGGCGGTGATGCCACTGCCCAGAAGCGCGAGGACCTCCAGCACGGCGGTGATGGCGTGCTTTTCGTCGGAGTTCACGGGCGCACGCCGGTCAGTACCGTTCGCTGACGGTCAGGACGTCGAAGGTGCGGCCGCGGGAGGTGTCCTGGTAGGGACGCAGCGGAGCCGTCGTCTCCCGGTGTCCCGGCCCCTGCTCCCAGGTCTGGAAGGCCTCCAGGGACTCCCATTCGCTCATCACCACGAAGCAGCGCGGATCCAGGCGGGAGCGCAGCAGTTCGTTGCCGAGCAGTCCGGGCGTACCGCGCAGGGCCTCACTGATGTGGTGGTAGGCCGTGGTCACGGCGTCGGCGCCGCTGGCGTCCTCGGGCTCCCGGGCGTGGACAAGGACGCGTGTCCGTGCCGTCATCGCCTGGCCGGTGAGGTGACTCACCACGCGCATGGTGGTCATGCTGCCCGCGCGGCGGTACGGGTGCAGCCGGCTGCGGTGCTCCAGGTGCTCGGCGCTGCGCTCGTACTCCCGGAAGCGCTGCTCGTCGGTCCAATCGCTGACGATGTAGTAGACGTCCTCCTCCTCCAGGCTCGCGGAGAGCCACTGGCCCAGGTTCGCTGCCTGGCCGGTGATGGTGCCGGCGCTCTCCCGCCAGACGCGCTCGAAGTCCGGGCCCCGGCCGGGGTGGACCTCCATGCGCAGCGTCACGCGGAAGACGTGCTCGGGGGACGTGTTCTGCTCGGACATGGTCGTCGTCTCTCCTTGTACGGCCTGGCCTGCCGGGATCCGCCGGTCAGATGCCGCCGTCGACGTTGAGGGTCTCGCCTGTCACATAGGTGGACAGGTCGCTGGCGAGGAACAGCACCGGGCCGGCAACCTCCGCGCCGCGGCCGATCCGGCCAAGCGAAGTGAGCTGCTGGTAACGACCTCGGATCTCGTCGGTCAGCGGCTTGTCGGCCGTCTCGATCACCCCGGGCGCCACCACGTTGACCCGGACGCCGCGTGTGCCGAGTTCCTTCGCCAGCGAGCGTGCCAGGCCCACGAGCCCGGCCTTGGCCGCGGTGTAGTGGGCGCGCAGCGGGATGCCGGCCTGCGCGGAACGGGAACCGACGAACACGACGGACGCGCCCGGCTGAAGCAGCGGCAGCGCGCGGGACGTCAACAGGTAGGCGGCGGTGAGGTTGGTGTCGATGACCCGGTGCCACTCCTCGTGCGCCAGTTCCGCGAAGGGCACATGGCTGATGGCTCCGGCGTTGCTCACCAGCGCGTCGAGTCCGCCGAGCCGGGTGCGGCACTCGTCGAGAAGGGTGTCGACCTGGTCGGGCACGGTCACGTCCGCCAGGGTGACGTGGTGTTCGCCGCCCCGTTCGGCCAGCTCCTTGGCCAGCTCTTGGGCCGCCCAGTCGTCCGAGCGACCGCACACGACCAGACGCGCTCCCGCGTCGGCGAACTCCAGAGCCAGCTCGCGTCCGATGCCACGGGTGCCTCCCGTGATCAGGACACGCTTTCCGTCGAGCCACATGCCACTTCACTCTCTCTCGGGGTTGGTCGGAACGGGGTCACAGAAGGCTCGCCACGGCCAGGGCGTCGAGCAGCAGTGCGCCGGTCATCGCGGCGGTACGGGCCAGATGCCAGCGCCGCCACCTGGCGCGGGGGTCGCTGCGGGCCCAGTCGCCGGGTTCGCGTTCGGGGTCGAGGGCCAGGACGAACCGGTTGATTGGGACCGCCTTCGCGACTGACAACGCGACCACCGAGGCCACCAGGACGACGGCACACACCAGCAGGGTCCGCGCGGCGACCGAGGGGGCCCACACCGCGGCCGCGGCACCGGACAGCATCGCCACCGTGTTGATCACCGGCATGGCGGGGTCGTAGCGCGGTTGCAGGAACTGAACGGTCGTCACGTACTCGCGATAGGTCTGGACCTGCATCAGCGGCGCGGTACCCACGGCCGTGCAGAACATGTCGCCCGCGGCCACCCCGGTGCACACGAGGAGCACAGCGATCAGGGTCGGGAACACCTCAGCCCTTTCGTACCGACGCTCACCCGGGGTCACCGACGAGGCCACGGTCCTGCTGAGCGGCCTCCTCCAGAAGGTGTTTGATTCGTGCCTGCTGCCGACGGGTGTTGCGGTTGATGAGGTCCGCCATCGCGGCGTCCCCGACCGGAGCGGACGGCTTCATCTCGAAGTCCTGCACCCAGCGCATCCGTACGCCGTCACCGTCAGGCAGGTACTCCCAGAAGATGCTCATGTATTTGAAGGGGCCGGTCTCTACCCGGTGGGAGCGGGTGGTCCGGGTCGCCGCGTCCAGCGTGCGCCGGGAGACCCAGCTCCACTTCCGCCCGTCCGCGTCCGGATGCAGCGTGAGCCGGAAGACGACCGTGTCCCCGTCCTGCCGCTCCACGGTGGCCTCCGCGTACTCGTCGAACAGCTCGGGCCAGGAGGCGATGTCGTTCGTGCGCTCCCAGACCAGGTCCATGGGCGCCTCGATGTAGACACTGTTGTCCGTGTGCATGGCCATGGTCAGGCCCCCCGGTTCCGACCGGACACGCGCTCCAGCAACAGGCGCGGTGTGGTCAGTTCGGAGGTCTCTTCTTCCGGGAGATCCACACCCGTGCGGTGCTGGACCTCCGTGGTGATCTCCAGCACAGCGAGGGAGTCGTAGCCCAGCTCGGTCCAGCTGCGGTCGAGGATGTCGTCGTCCAGGTCGACGCTGTCCTCGACGCCGCTCTGGCGCATGATCCCCTTCAGTTCGTCAAGCAGCATGACGTGTCCGTCCTCTCTCATGTGCGGTGCAGTGGGAGCCAGTCGCGGGTGAGCACGAGCGCCGAGTTGAAGCCGCCCGCTCCACGCGCGAGCACCAGCGCGGTACGCAGCTCGGCGGCGCGCGGACGGCCCACGACCAGATCGATCGGATGCTCGGGGCTCGGCGCGGTGGGCAGGGCGGTCGGCGGGACGACGCCGTCGCGTAGGGCCAGCAGGGCCAGGGCCGCGTCCAGCGCACCAGCGCCCGCGTTGAGCCGCCCGAGCAGCGCCTTCGGCGCCGTCACCGGTACTGCGTGCGGCCCGAACAACTCGGCGAGGACTCGCGATTCGGCCGTGTCACGCACCCGGTCGCCAGCCGCGTCGGCGAACACCACGTCGACCCCGGCGGGTTCGACTCCGGCGTCCCGCAGCGCGCCCAGGGCGGCAGCCGCGAGCCCGCTGCCCGCCGGCTCTCCGGGGCCGTCGAAGGTCGCGGCGTGTCCCGCCAGCCGGCCGTACACCCGCGGGGCACGGCGCGCGCGAGCGGCCGCCGCGTCCTCGGTGACGAGGAGCGCGCCACCCTCCCCGGGCACGTATCCGCACGCGTCCTCGTGGAACGGGAGGTAGGCGCGTGCGGGATCCGTACGGTGGCTGACGGACCCGTCGGCGTCCAGGCAGGTGAGCGCGTAGGGCGACAGCGGAGCCTCGGTTCCGCCGGTGACGACCAGAGCGGTGCCGGTGCGCAGCGCGCGGCGGGCCGCCGCCAGGGCGTCGAGTCCGCCCGCCTGGTCGGCGACCAGGACGGAGCACGGCCCCTGCAGGGCGTGCCGGATGGACAGCTGGCCGGTGGTGGCCGCGTAGAACCAGGCGATGGACTGGTAGACGGACACCCGCCCCGGTCCCTCGGTCCACAGTCGGGCCAGTTCGC
This sequence comes from Streptomyces sp. NPDC107654, assembly GCF_055639035.1. NCBI lineage: Bacteria > Bacillati > Actinomycetota > Actinomycetes > Kitasatosporales > Streptomycetaceae > Streptomyces > Streptomyces sp. NPDC107654. Next base: position 29,078 of record NZ_JBVKBI010000038.1, on the reverse strand, counting down.
GCTGCCCGAACTCGGTGCCGCCGGATCCGCTGGCCGTGATCACGGCCATGTCGTACGGGTCGTACGGCCCCTGCCCGGGATCGTCCAGGCCCGCGTCGCGCAGGGCGGCCTCGGCGGCGACGAGCGCCATCTGCGTCCAGCGATCGGTCTGCGCCCGGATCCGGCTCGGCACGGCGGCGGTGAACGCCTCGTCGGGGACCGTGCCGCCCAGCCGGGCGGGCCCGGTGGGGGTGAAGCGGGTGAGAGGGCCGATGGCGCTTCGCCCGGCGAGGACGCTCGCCCACACCTCCTCGGTGTCCGTGCCGCCAGGGGCGAGGATCCCGATGCCGGTCACCACCGCCTCGCCGGAGCGGCCGGCCGGAGTGACCCTGGTGCGAGCGGCGGTGTCGGGCGCTGTCGTGCTCATGCGGCCCTCCCCGGCCTGGCGAGCACCATGGCGCTCTGGAAGCCGCCGAACCCGCTGCCGACCGTGAGCACGGTGTCCAGCCGGGCCTCCCGGGCCGTAACCGGCACGTAGTCCAGGTCGCACTCCGGGTCGGCGGTGTGCAGATTGGCGGTGGGCGGCACCACCTGGTGCGCCAGCGCCAGCACGCAGGCGGCGATCTCCAGGGAGCCGATGGCGCCCAGCGAGTGCCCGATCATCGACTTGACGGAGCTGACCGGAACGTCGTACGCGTGGCTTCCCAGCGCCCTCTTCAGCGCGGCCGTCTCGTGGCGGTCGTTCTGCCGGGTGCCCGAGCCGTGGGCGTTGACGTAGTCGACGGCGGTGGCGTCGGTCCGGGCCCGGTCCAGCGCCGTGCGGGCCGCCTCGGCCAGCTCCCGGCCGTCGGGCCGCAGACCGGTCATGTGGTAGGCGTTGCACCGGGTGGCAAAGCCGGACACCTCGGCGTAGACGCGGGCGTGGCGGCGCAGCGCGCGGCCGTGCTCCTCCACGACGAACACGGCCGCCCCCTCGCCTAGGACAAATCCCCTGCGGTCCCGGTCGAAGGGGCGGGAGGCGTGCGCGGGGTCGTCGTTGTCAGGAGTCGTCGCCTTGATGCTGTCGAAGCAGGCAACGGTGATGGGAGTGATCGGCGCGTCGGTCGCGCCGGCCAGCATCACGTCGGCGGATCCTTCCTCGATCAGCGCGACGGCGTGGCCGACGGCGTCGAGGCCAGATGTGCAGCCGGTCGAGACCGTGGTCACCGGACCCCGCGCACCGCTGCGCCGGGCTACCTCGGCGGCGAAGCTGCTGGGCACCAGGTGGTCGCGCAGCTGGGGCATTTCGGAGGCGACACCGGTCACCCAGTCGCGGCCCCGCCTCGACAGGGCGACGTAGCCGGTCTCCAGCCCGGTCGACGCGCCCACCGCGGTGCCCAGGCTGACACCGAAGCGGTGCGGGTCGGTGACGGCGCCGTCGAGGCCGCTGTCCGCGCGGGCGCGTTCGGCGCACACCACCGCGAACTGGGCCGCCCGGTCCAGGGTGCGGACCTCGTCCGCGGTCAGGCCCTCGGCCTCGGCGTCGAAGTCGCACTCCGCGGCGATCCGGGAGCGGAATCCGCTCGCGTCGAACAGTGAGATGGGACGGGTGGCCGTGCGCCCCTCGGAAAGCAGCGACCAGAACTCCTTGGCTCCGGCTCCGCCGGGTGCGACGACGCCGAACCCCGTGATGACCGCCCGACGCCGGTTCACCGGGCGCCTCCTACCTCGGGCTGCGGCTCGTCCGGGGCGGGCAGCGCCTCGGTGTCGACGTGGCCGAGTTCCGGGCGAGGCGCCAGCGGACACAGGTGGAAGACCGCCTCCGCTGGCTCGGCACCGTGGTTCTCGATGCGGTGGCGCATCGCACGCGGCACGAGGACACCCTCGCCGGCCCGGACCGGAACAGGCCGGCCGTCCAGGCGCGCGGTCACCTCGCCCCGGGTGACATACAGGAACTCCTCTGAGTAGGGGTGGTAGTGCTCGCTGACGAACTCGCCCGGGCGCAGGGTGAGCATGCCCATGAACCCCGTTGTGGCACCGGCCGTCTTGGGGCCGAGCACGATCCGTAGCTCGCCGCCGCGCCGGCGGTTGGGTTCGACGTCGGTGAAGGCCACCGCGCGCGGGGCGGGCGGCAGGGCCGACGGCCCTTCAGGCCGCGGTGCGGCGCCGGCCGTCACCGCGCCCGCCAGGTGTAGAAGCGGGTGGCCATGGCATCGGCCGGGCCGCGCCAGGTGTCCGGGTCGTACGGCTTCACGTACGGCTCCAGCCGGCGGCTGATGTCCTCGAAGTGCGGGTTCGCCGCGGCCTCGGTGATGCGCTCCGCCACCGGCTCCTCCGCCTCGATGAGGTGGAAGTACAGACCGCGGTAGTGGAAGAGTGAGCGGCCGGTGACGCCGACGAGGCCCGGCAGCGGCCCCGCATCGGACGCGGCGAACGCGTCGGCGACGGCATGTGCGTGTTGTTCGTCCATTCGTGCCACGATGAGCCTGCGTTCCACCGTGCTTTTCCTCCGCTGCTCGATTTTCCGACCCAGATCTTTCCGGCACTTCTTAGAGAACCGATCTAGAAGCCTTCCAGCCCGCTGGCCTGGGCGTTTACTCGGGCTGAGACGGTGTTGGGAAAGGCCTTCGCTACACTTTTCCTTCGTTTTCTTCCGAGGGCATTGCCAGCCCTTCGGGAAAGCGAAGGGGCACGGGGAAAGCCGTCAGAATGCGGATGTGGTGACCGGTCCCGTTGCCTGCGGTGTCGTCGGCACAGGCATGGCGAGCCGGTGCGTCAGGGCCCGGCGGCCCACCAGCAGCGCGCCCGCGACCGCGGCACCGGTGGCAGCGAGAAGCAGGAAGTAGACGGGCTGCGGCACCAGGTCCGTCAGGTGCACGAGCTGGCTCCCGATGGCCGCGCCGAACGCGGAGCACATCCAGTACAGGCCCATGGCACGGCCCGCGAAAGCGGCCGGCGCGATGTCCGCGGAGGCGCTGAGTCCGACCGGGGCGAGGACCACCTCCCCGCAGGCCAGCAGGAAGAAGGCGGCCAGCAGCCACAGAGGTGACACCAGGTGACCGCCAGCCGCACGCGCGGCCGCGCCGCTCATCGTGGCCATCGACGCGGCGGCCAGCCCCAGCCCGACCGCCAGCTTCACCGGCAGCGAGATACGCCGTCCCGAGCTCGTCCAGAGCCGGGCCGCCAGCGGGGCGATCACCAGAATGAACAGCGGTGTCGCCGACTGGAACCAGCCGGCGGGCAACTGGGTGCCGGCCAGGTGTCGGTCGGTGGACCATTTGGCGAACAGGCTGAGGACAGAACCAGCCTGAATCACGAACATCCAGAACAGGGCAGTGGCCCCGAGCACCCATCCGAACGCGGTGACGCGAACCCGCTCGCCGGCGTCGAGCGCCGCGTTGCGACGCAGCGCCAGGAAACACAGGACGGGCGCGACCATGGTGACCAGGCCCATCGCCGCCACTGCGTGCATCAGCCGGAACGCCCCGCTCACCGCGTCCGCGCCAGCCACCGCGCCGACACAGCCGACCGCGGTCACCACGATGCGCAGTACGCGCCGCAGGTGATCCGGTGTGGCCGGATGCCCGGGGGCCGCGCCCACCGCCCCGAAGGACCCGATGCCCCACGCGAACTGGAGCACCCCGTAAGCCATGCCGACGCCCGCCGCCGCGAAGCCCCAGTGCCAGGAGAACGTCTCGCCCAGGAAACCGGTCACCAGCGGGGCGGCCAGCGCGCTGATCTGGATGCTGACGTAGAAAACCGACACCGCGGCCTCGCGTTCGGTGCTTCGGTCCGGGGGGTAGAACCGGCTCAGCAGGGCCAGCATGTTGGGCTTCAGCAGCCCCGTGCCGCAGGCGATCAGTGCCAGGCCCGCGTAGGCGCAGGCCGTCGTCGGCAGGGTCATCGTGGCGTGTCCCAGGGCGATGACGACGCCGCCGGCGAGCACGGCCCGCCGCTCGCCCAGGACCCGGTCTCCCACCCAGCCGCCCGGCATCGCTGCGATGAACACCACGCCCACGTAGGCCCCGTACAGCGCCAGCGCCTGTGTCCTAGGCAGCCCGAGGCCCCCGTCGTGTGCCGGTGCCGTGGCGAACAGGACCAAGATGGCCTGCATCCCGAAGAAGCTGAACCGCTCCCACATGTCCGTGAGGAACAGGGTGACGAACCACCTCGGCTGGCCCAGTGCGCGCCGCGCACGGGCGGCCTGGTGCTCCCCGGCCATGGGATCTCCCTCCGCGCTCCGTATCCGCCCTGGCGGGCGTGCCGGACCAGAATCCGCCAAGCTTTTCCAAGAGAGTTGGGGGTCCGCTGGGGCCGCTCTGCGGGCACGCCGACGGTTCCTGGATCCGAGCTCGAACGCCGGGTGTCAGTGTGTGCCGTGTTGTCGACGCGACCGCCGGAAAGGGGCCACGACCACGTGACGCACACCTCACCGACCTTTGAACCCACGAGCCTTGAGGACATCAACCGGCTCGGCATCGCCTTCGCTCAGGCGAAGGTCGTCCTCAGCGCCATCGAGCTGGACCTGTTCACGGTGCTGGCCGCAGGTCCGGCCACGGTGGGACAGCTGCGCGAGCGTCTGGGGCTGCATCCGCGGGCAGCGCGGGACTTCCTGACCGCCCTGGTCTGCTGCGGCCTGCTGCGCCGCGACGGCGACCGGTATGCCAACACGCCAGCTGCTGACCGCTATCTCGACAAGGCCAAGCCCGAGTACGGCGGTGCCTTCCTGGAGCGCGCCAACCACATGATGTACCCGGCCTGGTCCGGGCTGACGGGTCTGCTGCGCACGGGCGAGCCGCAGCTGGCGGGCCGCGAGGACCAGGCGGCCGCGTTCAAGCGCATGATGGCCGAACCCAGCCGTCTCAGGAACTTCCTGCGCATGATGGACGCGGTCAGCGGCCCGCTCGCCGCAGACATCTGCGCGGCGTTCGACTGGGGCGCCCACCGCACCGTCCTCGACGTGGGCGGCGCGCGGGGCAACCTGCTCGCCAGCATCCTCACCGCCCATCCTCACCTGACCGGCGGGGTGTTCGACCTGCCGCCGATCGGACCGATGTTCGACGAACACATCGCAGGCTTCGGACTGACAGACCGGGCGGTGTTCAGCGGCGGCGATTTCTTCGCCGACGAGCTGCCCCCCGCCGACGTCGTCATCACGGGCCATGTCCTGCACGACTGGACTCCCGAGGAACGCGCCCACCTGGTGAAGAAGCTGGCCGACGCGGTACGGCCCGGCGGCGCGCTGCTGATCTACGACCAGCTGCTGGAGGACGAGCCGAGCGACCCGTGGAACACGCTCATCAGCCTCAACATGCAGCTGATCTCCAACGGCGGGTCGGAGTACACACTCGCCGAGTGCACTCGATGGCTCGCCGACGCGGGCCTTGAGCCGGTCGAGACAGCGTCAATCGGGGCGCACGACACCCTGGTCATCGCGCGCAAGCCCGGTGACTCCGGCACCGGCGCGTGAGAAAGAGAGCGAAATGACGCACAACGACTCCGCAGCGGCGCCCCGCTCCTCGGCCGAGGACGACGAGACACCTGACGAGACCCTGCATGTCCCGGTGCTGGTGGTCGGGGGCGGCCCGGTCGGCCTGTCCACCGCCCTGTTCCTGACCCGGCATGGCATCAGGCCGCTGCTGATCGAGCGCCGCGACGCGACCTCCCGGCTGCCCCGGGCGCCGGGCATCCAGGCCCGCACCCTGGAGCTGTTCCGCTCTATTGGGCTGGAGGAGGACATCCGCGCTCTGGAGATGGGCGACACCCTGCCCTACTTCGAGGGCGGCATCCTGCGCACCACCACCCTCGCGGAGATCGGCGACGCCGAGGTGGTGGAGGCCCCCCGGCTGGACGGAGCCGGTATCTCTCCCGTGACCGTCATGGGCTGCGGGCAGGACCGCTACGAGCCGGTGCTCCTAGAGCACGCGCAGAAGGCGGGCGCCGAGGTCCTGTTCCGCACCGAGCTGGTGGACCTGTGGCAGGACGATACCGGTGTCTTCGCCGTGCTGCGCTCCCATGACGACGGCAGCGAACGGCGAGTGTGCGCCGACTACCTGGTCGCGGCGGACGGCGCGAGTAGTTCCGTGCGCCGCAGCCTCGGCATCACCCAGCACGGCCGGGGCACCGTGTTCCACGCGCTGAGCATCTACTTCCGGGCTCCGCGGCTCGAAGAGATCATGGGCGGCCGGAAGTTCATCCTGTGCTACGCCACCCAGGGGCCGACCATGATGACCCTGTCCCGGTTGCACGGCTGCGACCCCTGGGCGGGGGCCGCCCTCTACGACCCGGAGAGGGAATCGCCGGCGGACTTCACCGAGGAACGCTGCATCCAGGTCGTGCGGGACGCCAGCGGAGTCCCCGACCTGGAGGTCGAGATCGTCGCCACCGTGCCCTGGGAGGGCGCGCAACGGGTGGCCTCGGCCTTCCGCGCGGGGCGTGTCTTCCTGGCCGGGGACGCCGCGCACGTCCACCCGCCGGCCGGCGGCTTCGGAGCCAACACCGGTATCCACGACGGGCACAACCTGGCGTGGAAGCTGGCCGCCGTGCTGCACGGCTGGGCGGGCGACGGGCTGCTGGACAGCTACGACACCGAACGCCGCCCGCTGGGCGCCGCCATGGCCGAGCAGGCGCTGCTGCGCAACCGCATCCGTCACGAATTGGCCGAGGACGGCGACCAGGAGCGCATGGTCGACGACATCGTGGTGACCCTCGGCTACCGCTACACCTCCTCGGCGGTGGCCGGGCCGGGGCACGCCGCCCCCCTGCTGCCCGGGTTGGACCTTACGGGCGCACCCGGCACCCGGGCACCGCACGTGTGGCTGCGCGAAGAGGACCAGCGGCTGTCCACGCTCGACCTGTTCGGCGACGCCTTCACGCTGCTGACCGAGGACGAGCGCTGGCTGGAGGCCGCGGCCGGGGCGGCGGCGCGGAGACCGGTTCCGCTGCGCGCCCACCTGATCGGTGCTGACGGCCTGGTCGCGGAAGGCGCCGACTGGGGTGCCCGTTACGGCGTGTCCGCCACGGGCGCGGTGCTCGTACGCCCGGACGGGTTCGTGGCCTGGCGCTCGCCGGCGGGAGACGAGCCGGACCGTGAGCGGACGCTGTCCGACGTGCTGACAGGCCTGGTCGCCTGACGGGCACGGCCTGACCGGACGTGGCGAACAGGAGGCGGGGGCGCGACGCCCCCGCCCCTTGGTGGGTGTACCGGTCAGGGTGCGACGCCGCAGCCCACCCGGTCCAGCGTGTCCGCCAGTTCGCGGTCGGGACACGGCCGTGCGCCCGTGCAGCGCCAGGCCACGAAGCCGTCCGGCCGTACGAGCACCGCGCCCTCGGGGGAGATGCCGTGCACGGCGGCCGACTCCTCGTCGAGCACCCGCACCACCAGGTTCCGGCCGCGTAGCGCGCGTGATGCCGTGGCCCATGAGCCGTTCCCGTCCGCGACCACCAGCACGAACTCCCGCCCGTACCAGTCGAGCGAGGATCCCTCCGCCGTGCCTGGCACGGCCACGTGCGGGGCGCGTGTCCCGGGGCGGCCGGTGAGCCGTTGCGGTGGTACCGCCTCCTCGTCCCAGCCTGCCTCGCCGGTCTCGTCGAGGACCGCGCAGGAGCGGTAGCGGTAACCGAAGACGACCGCGTCGTAGGGGACGGTCCGGTGCCCGGAGGGAGGTTCGGGCAGCGCACCGCGCTGGTGCATCAGCAGCAGCGCCTGTCCCAAGGTGAAGTCGGCCACGGGCCGCCGTTCAGCCTCGTACGTCGAGATGAGGTCGTCGCCTGCCCGGCCGGCCAGGACCGCCGCCAGTTTCCAGGCGAGGTTGTGCGCGTCCTGGATGCCGGTTCCGGCGCCGAAGGCGCCGGTTGGCGGTATCGCATGCGCGGCGTCGCCGGCCAGCAGGACGCGGCCCGAGCCGAACGACTCGGCGACGCCCGCGCCGATGCGGTAGCTCAGGACCTTCGTCCCGTCGGCGAGTTGCGGGATGAGCCGCACCGAGAGGCCGGCCACACCGACGGCGGCCCGGACCGCCGCGATACAGCGCTCGTCGTCGAAGTCCTCGATGCGCTCGCCCCGACCGGGGAACATCGGGGTGTTGAACACCCAGCGGTCCGGCGTCCCATGCGGGAAGAGCACGGTGCCGGGCGCCGGGCTGCCCAGATGACAGGAGGCCATGAAGCGGCCCCGGGCGGGGTCGTGTCGGCCGCGCAGCAGACCGCTCAGGTCGGCGTCGAAGACCATGCTGACGACATGGCCGAGGGTTCCAGGGCCACGCAGTTCGGTCCCCAGCAAGTCACGCACCCGGCTGGCGTGACCGTCCGCCCCGATCACGTAGGCGGTCCGCAGGACGCACTCCCCGCCGCGGCCGGCGCGCAGCCGGACGGTCACGCCGTCCGGGTCCTGCGCGAAGGAGAGCATCTCGTGACCGAAGCGGATGTCGGCACCCAGTTCCTCGGCACGGGCCCGCAGCAGCCCTTCCAGCCGGTCCTGGTCGATCAGGCTCCAGGAGGCGGGGCTGACGCGGAGCCCTTCCCGGGCGCCCGCGGGCGGCCGCTGCTCCGTGCGGCCCGTCTCGGGGCCGGCCAGGGTCTCGGCGCGCAGCATATACGCCGAAGGGAACTGGCTCTCATAGCCCTGTTCCCGGGTGACCGCCTCCTCGATGCCCACTTGGCGCAGCAGTTCGGCCGTGCGCGGGTTGATGCTGCGCGCCCGGGGGTGCGCCAGGGCGCTCGCGTGGCGTTCGACGACCGTCACCGCGTGGCCCTGCCAGGCCAGGAACACGGCAGCGGACAGACCGGTCAAGCCCGCGCCCACGACGAGTACGTCGGTGTCCCGGTCGGCGTGGTCCGGACGTGCCGTGCGCGGCACCACTGGCCGCCCCCTCACGACCGGACGAGCAGCGTCGCCCGCAGCCGCGCCACCATGTCAGGCGAGATGCCCAGTCCCGAGGACAGGTAGGCGGAGAAGGAGCCGTAGTCCCGCTGGATCTCGTCGTATGCGGCGTTCAGGTAGGCCTCGCTGGTGCCGGTGGAGAGCAGGTAATCCTGACGTACCACGGCGTCGGGCACGCCCAGCGCCTTGAGCAGGACGACCGTCATCCAGCCCGTGCGGTGGTTGCCTCCGGTGCAGTGGAACATCAGGGGGCGCTGGTCCGGGTCGGCGGCGCGCAGCAGCCCGTGGGTGAACTGGCGGCGCAGGTTCGGATTGGAGACGAACAGACGGTAGTTGTCGGCGATCGGGTCGTCGGACGGCGGGGTGGCCGGCGGCACCGCCTGGTCGGGGTCGCCCACTGGGTCCGCGATGTGTACGGTCCCGGCCGGCAGTGGGTCGAGTCCCTCGCGGGCCGCTTCCGCCGTGCTGCGGAAGTCGACGACCTCCGTCAGGCCCAGTGCGGCCAGCTGCTGCCGTCCCAGGTCGGAAGCCGGGGTGAGCCGGCCGGAGCGGAACACCGTGCCCCAGCGGATCCGCATGCCGTGCGCGGCCGGGTAGCCGCCCAGATCACGCGAGTTGGCGACCCCGTCGAGCGTCACCGTGCGCGCGGCGGTGACCGTGGCGGTGCCGCCGTCGGGCACCACGGCGAAGTACCAGCGGCGCAGCGGGTCGAGTCCCTGCACGGTCGTGTCGGTGCCGGAGATGACCGCGACCAGGCTGCGGTGGCCCGGCCGCAGCGCCGGGTCGGTGGACACGTAGATCCGCGTGCTCCCGTCCGGTACCGACGCCGTCCAGGTCAGCCGGTAGTCGCCGTTGGTGACGCGGACGGCAAGGACGTCGGCGACGCGCACCTTGACGTTCACGGCGGCCGCGGGCCGGGGCTGGGCCTGGGCCTGGACGGTCCCCAGGGCCATGCAACTGAGCAGTGCGGCGCCCACCGCCCCGGTGGCGACGGCGCGCCGGAACAACGGCGCAGTACGGTTTCTCATCGCGAGACTGCTTCCTCTGTGAAGACGTCACCGGATCACGGGGCGCACAGCGCCCCCCCCAGCGTCGTGCGCCGTCCTGGAGGACCGTTCCACCCTCGTTGGGGCCGCCCGGCCGCTCCGGCGTGCGGGGCCCGAACGGCATCAGACCCGCTCTTGAGAGCCGGCGGCGACAGTGGCGGACACATCGTCGTCGAAGACCGGGAGCTTTTCGTATGCAGATCAGTGTCGGCTTGCCGTCGATGGTCTCCGGTACAAGCCCGCGGCAACTCCTTGAGTGGGCCGTACGGGCAGAGGAAGGCGGCTTCGCCTCACTGGGTGTTCTCGACCGCATCGCGTACGGGAACTACGACCCCCTGGTCACTCTGGCCGCAGCGGCCGCGGTCACCGGGCGGATCCGGCTGACGACCACCGTCCTGCTCGGCGCCGCGCGCGGCGCGCCCGTGGTGCTGGCCAAGCAGGTGGCCTCCCTGCACCGCGTCGCCGCCGGACGGCTGACGCTCGGGCTGGCCGTCGGGGGCCGCGAGGACGACTACACGGCCACCGGGGCCGCCTTCCGCAATCGGGGACGGGACCTCGACGCGCTCATCGGCTCCCTGCGCACTCTGTGGCAGGGCGGCACGGAGGACAGCGCGGGATGTGTGGGACCGCCGCTGCCCAACGGCGCGCCACCGCTGCTCGTCGGGGGGCACTCGGACGCGGCGATGCGCCGTGCGGCCCGGTACGCCCAGGGCTGGATCTCGGGAAGCGGCTCCGCCGAACCGTTCGCCTCCCGCCTCGATCGCCTGCACCAGGCGTGGCGGGAGGCCGGCCGCACGGTCCGCCCGCGCGTCGTCGCGCTCGGCTACTTCGCGCTCGGTGACGGCGCCGCCGACTCCGTACAGCGCTATCTCGGCGACTGCTACCGGAACACCGGCCCGTACCTGCACCGGGTGGTGTCCGAGGCGCTCACCACGCCCGAGGCCGTGTCGAAGGCCGCCGCCGCCTACGACCAGGACGGCTGCGACGAACTGGTCCTCATGCCCTGTGACGCGGACCCGGCGCAGCTCACCGCGCTGGCCGAGGCGGTACGGGACCGGCTGGTGGCCTCATGACCCGCCGCACCGCGCTGGTCACCGGCGCCAACCGCGGGCTCGGGCTGGCGGTCAGTGCCCGTCTGCTCGCGGAGGGCCATGACGTGGTTGTCGCGGCACGCCGCGCCGACGCCGCCCGGGAGACCGCTCGCCGGCTCGGTCCCGGAGCCCGCCCGGTCGTCCTCGACGTGACCGACGACGACTCCGTGCGCACCGCGCACGAGCTGGTCGGCCCGGTCGACATCCTGGTCAACAACGCGGGTGTCCTGCTCGACGACGGCCGCCCGCCCCACCAGGTGCCGCCGGCCCTGGTCGCCGACACCTTCGCCGTCAACACGCTCGGCGCGCTACGCGTGTCGCAGCACTTCCTGCCCGGCATGCTCGAACACGGGTGGGGCCGGGTTGTCATGGTGTCTAGCGGTACCGGCGCCTTCAGCCACGGGCTGCACCCGGGCACGCCGGCCTACGCGGTCTCCAAGGCCGCGCTGAACGCGGTGACCGTACTCCTGGCCACCGCGTCCAGGGACAGTGGCGTCCTCGTCAACGCGGTCAATCCCGGACGCGTCCGCACCCGCATGATGCCCTCCGCGACCACCGAGCCCGAGGAGGCTGCGGCCGACATCGTGTGGGCCGCCACGCTTCCGGACTCGGGCCCCACCGGCACCTTCCTGCGGGCTGGCCGTCCTGTCGCCTGGTGACGCACGCCACCGGTCCCTGGCCTTCGGCCGTCGCACGCCCACACGCCACCCACCCGGCCTCCGAGCCGGACGACACCCCCTTGGGAGCAACTATGTCCACGATGGACACCGTCCCCGAATTCCCCTTCCCGTTCACCACACCCGGAGCCACGCTGGAGGCCTACGCGCGCCTGCGCGCCGACGAGCCGGTGGCCCGGGTACGACTGCCCGGCGGCCACACCGGCTGGCTGCTCACCCGGTACGAGGACGTGCGTACGGCCCTGACCGACGGCCGGTTCAGCAAGCAGGCCGCGACCGCCCCGGACGCGCCCCGGATCCTGCCCATCCACCGTGGCTCGAACTCCCTGGTCACCATGGACCCGCCCGACCACACCCGGCTGCGCCGCCTGGTGTCGGGCGAGTTCACCGGGCGACGCATCGAGGCCCTGCGGCCGAGCGTCGAGCGGATCGCCGAGGAACTCGTGGACAGCATGCTCCTGACCGAGGACCGGCGTGCCGACGCGCTGGACGCGCTGGCACTGCCCCTGCCCATCCGAGTCATCTGCGAGCTGCTCGGCATCCCGGCGGAGGAACAGGACGAGTTCCAGCGGTGGAGCGACCACATCCTGACCTTGTCCCCGGCAGGGCCCGGCGCAGCCGAGGCTGCCGCAGCAGCCCAGTCCGCCGCCCGCAGCCTCATGGGCTACCTCGGCAAGCTCCTCGCCGCCAAACGGGCCGCTCCCGGCGACGACCTGCTCAGCCGCCTGGTCCGCGCTGAGGACGAGGACTCCCTCAGTGGCGAGGAACTGCTCACGTTCGCGATGACGCTCCTGGTGGCCGGCTATCACACAACCACCGCCGCGATCTCTCACCTGCTGCTGCACCTCCTGGACGACACGAGCCGCTACACCGCCCTGCTCGACGACCCGGCGACGATCCCCGGCGCGGTCGAGGAGGCCCTGCGCTACAGCCAGGTCGCCTCCGGCTTCGGGTCGCTGCGCATCGCCGTCGAGGACGTCGAGCTGAGCGGCCGGACCATACGCGCCGGCGAGGCCGTCGTCCCGCTGATGAACTCGGCCAACCGGGACGCCGCCGTCTTCGCCGACCCCGACCGGATGCGGCTGGACCGCTCCCCCAATCCACACCTCGCGTTCGGCGCGGGCATCCACTTCTGCCTCGGCGCCCCGCTCGCCCGCCTGGAACTGCGGCTCCTGCTCGAAGTGCTGGCCGACCGCCGGGTAGCCCTGCGCCTCGCGCAGCCGGTCGGGGACCTCACCTGGCAGCTGGCCACCGCCTTTCCGCGGCCCGACCGGCTGGAGGTGCGGTGGTGACCGACGGTCGGCTGCGCATCGGCGTCCTCGGCTGCGCCGACATCGCAGTGCGCCGCGCCGCGCCGGCGGTGCGTGCCGCCGGGCTGACGCTGGCCGCCGCGGCCAGCCGTGACGCCGGCAAGGCCCGTGCCTTCACCGACCGGTTCGGCGGCACCCCCTTGCACGGCTACGAGGCGCTGCTGGTGCGCGAGGACATCGACGCCGTCTACATTCCGCTGCCTGTCGCCCTGCATGAGGAATGGGCGACGGCGGCACTGGAGGCCGGCAAGCACGTTCTGCTGGAGAAGGCGGCCACGACGACGGGCCGGGGTGCGCGCCGGCTGACGGCGTTCGCGGCCAGCCGTGACCTGCTGGTCATGGAAAACTTCACCTTCCTCCAGCACGGCCAGCACGCGGAGGTGCGCAAGCTGGTCGGGGACGGCGCGATCGGCCGTCCCCGGCTGTTCACCGGCGAGTTCGGCTTTCCGCTCGCCGACCGCGCCACCATCCGCCACAACCCCGAACTCGGCGGCGGCTGCCTTCTGGACGTCGGTTGCTACCCGTTGCGAGCGGCCCAGCTTTTCCTCGGCGACGCGCCGGCCGTGCTGGGCGCGACCCTCGGCATCGACGCGGAGGCGGGGGTGGACATCGCCGGCACGGTGCTGCTGAGCGGCGCCGACGGCCTCGCGGCCCAGTGCGCGTTCGGCTTCGCCCACGGGTACCGCAACACGTACGCGCTGTGGGGCGAGGCCGGCCGTATTTCTCTCACCTGGGCCTTCACCCCGCCGGCCACCACCGGGCCGGTGCTGCGCATCGAACGGCAGGACCATGTCGAGGAGCGGGTATTGCGGGCGGACGACCAGTGGGCGAACACGCTGCGGCGCTTCGCCGAGCTGACCGCGCGCCCGGCGGAGCACCACGTGGAACACGAACGTCTCGTACGGCAGGCGGACGTGCTGGACGCCGTCGCCGGCCGGGCCCACCGCACCGTCTCGCCCTGAGCGTGCGTCCGCCCGCCGGATACCGGGCAGGTCTGCTCCGGCGGGCGGACGGGGCGTCAGGGCTTGACGACGAACGACATGAAGTGACGGTGCACGTCGAGCTCCAGGACCTCCGAGAAGACATCCCGCAGGATCGAGGCGCCCTCCCAGCTGTTGATCAGCTGCGTGCGGTAGGCACCGGTGCGCAGCCGGCCGCGGGAGACACGGATCGCCGCCGCCGTGCCGAAGAAGCCGGCGGTGCGCACCAGGTGGTTGACGGTGCCGTAGCGGCGGCGCTCGAAGTCGTGGAAGTGGTCGCCCGTCCAGAGGTTGCCCACCAGCACTCCGCCCGGTTCGGTGAAGGTCTTCATGCGTTCCAGCACCTTGCGCACGTCTCCCAGGTGGTGGATGGCGTCCACGCACATCACCAGGTCCGCCGTCCCGACCTTGTTGTCTGCCCAGAAGTCGCCGTAGACCAGGCGCAGGCCCTCGTGCGTGACCCGCCCCCGGACGATCTCCAGGCCCTGCGCCGAGATGTCGAGCGCCGTGATGGCGCGGGCCGAGGTGTGCTCGGCCGCAAGGGCCGTGAACTCGCCCGTGCCACAGGCGAATTCGAGGACCTTCTCGGTCTCGGTGCCGTACTGCTTGAGGTAGCCGGCGATGGTGTCCTTCTGGCGGAGGAAGTCATCGCGCAGCAGCGGATGCTGTTCGGCGGCCTCCCGGTCCCAGAACCTCGCGGCCCAGTAGCGGCGGCCGTCCGGAGGTACGTTCTTGAGCAGGGACTTGCCGGACCTGGCGAGCAACTCGGCGAGCATATGCGTCCTCATTCTGCGAATAGGGATGGGCCGGTGACACGCGGGGGTCCGGGGGATGCGGCCGCACCGCCAACTGTCATCGCGCTCATCCTGGGCAGCGCCGATCGAAAATCCTTTGGGATCCGCTGAAAGGGCCGTGGGGCGAACAGGACGCGGACCTCGCCGCCCCGCGGGGGCCGGGGCGGCGAGGTCATCGGGGCGGGCCGGTCATGAGGGAGCCGGTTCGCGCCGCTCTGGGGAGAACCTGGCTCAGCCGAAGGTGATCACCACACCGGTACCCTGCGAGCCGGGGTGCGAGGCGTCGGTGGAGCCGATGTAGCAGTGCCCGCTACCGCAGTCCACCGACGTGGTCTTGGTGCCCCCGGTCAGGTCGGTGCCCGTGAAGGCCTTGTGCACAGTGAACTTGGTGCTGATGGCGCCCCGGGCGTCGGCGGTGACGGCCACCAGGCTCTGCTTGTCACAGGCGGTGCCCTGCGGCTTGTCCGCGTCGCACTGCAGGAGCACGATCGTCGAGCCAGGCGTGTAGCCGCTGCCCGTCACGGAAACGGACTGGCCGTTGGACAGTGCCGAGGCCGGGCTGACCGCAAGCAGCGGAGCCGCGGAGGCCTGGCCGCCCAGACCGAGCACCGCGGCTATGCCCATGCCGGCCAGGACAAGCCCCTTGCGTGCCGAGCGCTGGTACTTCATGGAGGACTCCTGTCCCGTTGGAGGGTCGGTTCGCAGAAGAGTCTGTCCCGGGGGCGACCCACGCCATGAGGTCCCAAAGATCGAATTCTGGGGTCCATCGACCGGAGGACCCGGCCGTCAGTCGACCGGATCGTGCGGGAATGCCCGGGGCCGCCTGCGAGACGGCGTTTCGAACGGATCTCGAAGCCCGCCGACCACGATCAGTTCCTACCCGCACCGAGCGGCCCGTCGCCCCGGCGGCTCCCACCGCTTTGAGCGCGCCTCGCCGAAAGGAACCCGATGCCGACAGGGAACCGCTCCCTCGCCGTGCTGCACGGCCCCAGCGCCGCCCATCCGGACGGCGACCGCGTCGATGTGGTCGTGGCGCGCCGCGCGGCCGAACGGCCCGACGCCCCCGCGCTGCGCACCCGAGACCGGGTGGTCAGCTACGGCGAACTCCTCGCTGCGGCCCGCGCCGTCGCCGCCGGCCTGCACGCACGGGGTGTCCGCTCCGGTGACGTGGTGGCGGTGTGTGCGCCGCGCACACCCGAGATGGTCGCGGGACTCCTCGGCATCCTGCTGGCCGACGCCGCGTATGTCTGCGTCCCCGAGGACTGGCCGGAGCTCCGGCGAGCGGCGCTGCTGCGCCGTACCGGCGCCGTTCTGCTGCTTGACGCGGACTCCGGCAGCGACGGCGAGCCGGAGGCCGAGGAGGCGGCGCACCCGGTTCCCACGGCGCGAATCGCGGACCTTCTCGTCCCGTCCCGGCCCACTCCCGGTGCGGTAGGCGCCGACGGACCACAGGCCGGTTCCGGTAGGTTCGCCGGAGCGTGCGTCTTCCTGACCTCCGGTACTACCGGAGAACCCAAGGCGGTGCTCGCCCCGCATCTCGGCGTCCTGCGCACGGCGCTGGACCCGACGCACGTCCTGCCGGGCCGCATGGTCTGCCTGCAGTCCGCCTCCCCCGCCTGGGACGTCTTCGCGCTGGAGCTGTGGGTGCCCCTGCTACGGGGCGGCACCTGCGTACTGCACGACGGCGGCCCGCTGACGGCCGCCACCCTGCGTGCCCACCTGCGCGACGGGGTCAACGCCCTGGTCATTTCCGCCGCGCCGCTCAACGCGCTCGTCGAGGACGATCTGGGTGCCCTGACGGGGCTGCGGCTGCTGTACACCGGTGGTTCCCGGGCCTCCGCCCGGCACCTGGAGCGCTGCCGGACGGCTCATCCGGCGCTGCGGGTGGTCAACTGCTACGGGCCGGTGGAGAACACCATCAGCAGCGCCTCCTGGCTCGCCGACGGCACGGTGCCCGACGAGGTGCCGATCGGGACGCCCTCGGTAAACACCTCCGTGTACCTGCTGGACGACGACCACCGCGTCGTGCCACAGGGTGTCCCGGGACAGATCGCGGTCGCCGGCGACGGACTCAGCCTGGGCTACCTCGGTGACCCCGCCGAGACCGAGCGGCGCTTCCCGGTCCTCCCGCTGCCCGGCGGACCCCGGCGGGTCTACCTCACCGGTGACATCGCCCGCATGGACGACGACGGGCGCCTGGTCTTCCTAGGCCGCCGCGACCGGCAGATCAAGGTACGGGGGATGCGGATCGAGGCCGAGGAGATCGAGCGCCTGATCGAGGCCGTGCCCGGCGTGGGACAGGCGCACACGCTCGCGCTGCCGCTGAACGCCCCGGTCAACACCCACCTCGCCGCCTTCTACACGGGCGAGTCGGCGGCCGTGCCCGCCGACGTGGTGCGCCGTGCGCTGGCCGAGCAGTTGCCCGCGTCCTTCCTGCCCGACCTGCTCTTCCCGCTGGACGAACTGCCCCTCACGACGAACGCGAAAGTCGACCAGCGGGCCTTGGCCGAGCTCGCCGCCCGCCTGCCCGGGCCCGGGGAACCCTCCCCCGGGCAGCACGAGGATCCCGGCACGCAGGGACCGGACGTCCTGCGCCTCGTCCTCGACTCCCTCGTCGTACTGCTCGACCGCCCGGTCGCGCCGGACGAGGACATCTTCCACCGCGGCGCGACCTCGCTGACGGCGCTCCGGCTGGCCACCCGGGTCGGCGCCCGCCTGGGTCGGGACGTCGACGCGTCCGCCGCCCTTAAGGCGCGTACGCCCCGTGCCATCGCCGCGCTGCTCGCCGCCGCGCCGCCCCTGCCGCCCGCACCGGACCAGACGGCGGACCGGAAAGGCACCGTCCGTGCCCCTGTGGCGCAGGGCGTGTTCTGGGCCGCCGCGCGCGACGGACGGCACCTCGACGAGGACGTCGTGCCCATGGTCTACCGGCTGCCGCACCAGGCGGACCCGGCTCTGCTCGACGCCGCCCTTGTGGCGGTCGTACGACGGCACGAGGCTTTGCGCTCCCGGTTCACCGACGGCCCGCGCGTGCCGGACGTGCATGTGCTGGACAGCGACCGGGTGGGTCCGCTCCTCGAGACGCGGCCGACCGCCGCGAGTCCTCAGGAGGCCGTCGAGCAGGTCCGTGCCTGGGCGCACCGGCCGTTCGACCTCACCGCCGGCCTGCCCCTCAGAGCGGCCCTGATCCCCGTCGCCAGCCAGCGTCCCCTGCTGGCCGTCGCGGTCCACCACATCGTCTTCGACGGCTGGTCCGCCGGGCTCTTCCTGCGGGACCTGGAGACAGCCCACGGCGCGCTCGCCGCTGGCCGGCCGGCCTTCACGGACACCGCGCCCTCCTACTACCGGGCCGCCGACGACCAGCGTAAGCGCTATCACGCGCGGTTCCCGCAGGCGGCGTGGCGCTGGGCGAGCCGCCTTGGCGACGTGACGGAGCTGCGTTTCCCGCTCGGCGGTCGGCGGCCGTGGAGCGGCCCAGCGGCGGAACTGCCCCTGGACATCCCCGGGGAACTGCGCGAGCGCGCCGACCGGGCCGCCGCCGCCGTCGGCGGCACCGGCCTCGCCGTGTTCCACGCCGCATGTGTCCGCCTGCTGCGTTCCTACACGGGCGCGGCGGAGCCGGTGGTAGCGGTGCCGGCCACCGGCCGCTTCACGGAGCAGGCCTCCACCGCGATCGGTTGCTTCGCCGGTCTGCTGCCCGTGCGTGCCCCGCACCACGCGGTCGAGGCCGGCGACCTGGTCCGTGCCGCGGCCGGACAGCTGCGTGAGGCGATGCGCCCGCCCCTGGTCCCGATGGAGGCGATCCTGCCGGAGCTGCCCGAGGACTGTCATCGCCACCCCCTGCTGCAAGCGCAACTGCTGCAGGTGGAGTTGCCGCCCGCGGTGCTGTCCCTGGGCGGCGGACAGGCCGAGTACGTACACCTGGCGCCGCGCCGCACGCTCCCGGAGCTGACCGTCGAGCTGTGGCTGCCTCCCCGGCACGGCGGGGTGTTGCGGTACCGCGAGGACGCCGTACCCGCGACACACGCCGCCGATCTCGCCGACCGCCTGCCGGCCGCAGTGCGGGACATCTGCGCAGAACTCGAACAGACCCAGGAAGACACCGGCCGGGTCTGAAAGCACCATCCACCTGAGGAGGAAAGGTGACAGTTTCACCTGGCACTGGCACGCACCCGGACATCGAGGCCGACGAATCCTCGCAGGCCACCGGCACGGCGGAGATCCAACAGCTCGTCAGCGCGGCCGGGAACACGCCCCGGGCGCTGCGGGACGCCGTCGACATCGTGGGACCGGCGCGCGCCGCGCAGTTGGCGGTGGCTGAGCTGCTGACCCGCCTGGAACCGCCGGTTAACCCGCGCGAGGTCAGCGTCGGCCTGCGCATCGAACACGACGGCTACGACTCGGCCACCGACCGCACGCTGACGCTCACCGCCGGCCGGCCCGTGCACCTCGCCGAGGGCCTTAATCCGAAGTGCGACGTGCACATCGTCTACCGCCTCAAGGACCTGGTGCGCGAGCTGTGGGGCGTCGACCTCGCACGCACCGCGGGCACCCGGCGCATCGAGCTGGCCACCGCGCACGAGACTCGTTTCCCGCCGCGCGAGGCGCAGCCCTCGATCGCCGCGGCAACGTCCACGGTGCTCGCCGCGCTGTCCCCGCGTACCCCTGATCTCGGCGCGCTGGCGCTGCACCATGGCTCGGACAAGTGGGGGCAGACCCACTGGTTCACCCCGCACTACGAACGGCACTTCGCTCCGCTGCGCAACAGCCCGGTCCGACTGCTGGAGATCGGTGTCGGCGGCTACGGCGACTCCGCGTCCGGTGGCGGTTCGCTGAAGATGTGGCGCCGCTACTTCCACCGGGGCACCGTCTTCGGTCTCGACCTGTTCGACAAATCCGCCCTCAAGGGCCCCCGCCTCGAGATCCTTCGCGGAGACCAGAACGACCCGGACGCCCTGGACGTGCTGGCCCGCGAGCACGGCCCCTTCGACATCGTCATCGACGACGGCAGCCACATCAACGAGCACGTCCGCACATCGTTCGCCGCCCTCTTCCCACATGTGCGTCCGGGCGGCTTCTACGTCATCGAGGATCTGTGGACCTCGTATCTGCCGGGCTATGGCGGCGACGACAAGGATCTGAATGCGTCCCACACCATGATCGGGCTGGTGAAGTCCCTCATCGACGATCTGCACCACGAGGAACGCGACCGCGCGCCGGGCAGCACCCCGACGCAGACCGAGGCGTATCTGACGGGCTTGCACGTCTATCACAACATCGCGTTCATGGAGAAGGGCGTCAACGCCGAAGGAGGCATCCCGAGGTGGATGCCGCGCGCGCCCCACTGGTGAGGCGGTGAATCAGGCGACCACTGTCGCTTCGGGCACGAGATAGCGGTCGATGACGCCCTCGAAGTACCGCGGTCCCAGCCCGAAGCGTTCCTCGACGCCGGGCAGCAGCCGGGAGAGCTTGGCGATGGACACCGCGGTACCCGCTCCCCAGCTGTCCGACGCCACCCGCTCCCAATCGGCCCGTACCCCCAGCCGCCGTTCGATCCGCGTGACGATCTGTTCGACGGGCACCGAGACGCCGGACGCCAGATTGATCACCTCCCCGGTGACCCGCGCCTCCAGCAGGCCGTCCACGGCCGCTCGCGCGTGGGCGACGTCCAGCAGATCGCGATGGGCGCCTACGAAGACCCGCACCCGTCCCGAGCGGATCTGGGCCGTCAGGGACGGCAGCAACTGGTGCGGCCGCTGCCGAAGACCCACCAGGTTGGTCATGCGTACGATCAGGAAGTCGATCCCGGAGCGGGCCACGACCGTCTCCATCGCCAGCTTGTGCCGGCCGTACGGCAGGGTCGGGTACACCGGACCGTCCTCCTGGGTGCCCGAACCGGCCTGGGACGGCCCGTACATGGCAGGCGAGGCGGTGGACAGGTACACCAGCCGCAGCCCCTTCGCACCGCACCTCGCAATGACGTCGTACAGCTGGGCCGCGTCCCGGGCGAAGGCCTCGTGCCCAGTCGCGGTGGTGGACGCGACCCCGGTGGCGCACAGCACCGCGTCCGGGTGGCGGTGCGCGATGGGACGAAAGTTCTGGGCGACGAAGCCCCGGCCGATGATCTCCATCCATCCGCTCCTCATGGCAGGCCGAAGTGCTGAGCTTCATGCTGGCCGACCGTGTTCGAAGCCCTGTCCAAACTGTTTGGGACGCCCGGCGCCAACCACCCGCCAGTGCGCTGTCCATCGATCGATGGACCCGGGCCTCATACGACAGCATCCTGTGGCCGGCGACGACGATCTCTAGGGTCCTCAACGTGGCAACCGACCAAGTGATTCACGCACGTAACGTGCGCAAGGCCTACGGCGAGCGCTTGGTGCTCGACGTGGCGGAGCTCAGCGTGCGCCAGGGCGAGGTCTTCGCTCTACTGGGCCCGAACGGTGCGGGCAAGACGACGCTCACCGAGATCCTGGAAGGGTTGCGTGACCGCGACGCCGGCGAGGTCCGCGTGCTCGGCGCGGACCCCGGTTCCGCGGCACCGGCCTGGCGTACGCGCATCGGTGTGGTCCTGCAGGACGCGCAGGACTACGCGCAGCTGACCGTCCAGGAGATCCTGCGGCACTTCGCCTCCTTGTACGACTGCCCGCGCGACCCAGACGAACTGATGGCGGCCGTCGGGCTCAGCGAGCACCGCGGCCAGCAGACCCGGCGGCTCTCCGGTGGCCAGCGTCGCCGCCTCGATGTGGCGCTCGGCATCGTGGGCCGCCCGGAGCTGCTGTTCCTCGATGAGCCGACCACCGGGTTCGATCCCGAGGTGCGCCGCCAGTTCTGGGACCTCATCGGCGATCTGCAGCGCGGGGGCACCACCATCCTGCTCACCACCCACTACCTCGACGAAGCCGAACACCTCGCCGACCGCGTCGCCGTCCTGGCGGCCGGGCGGATCGTGGACACCGACACCCCGCGGCGTCTGGGCGGCCGACACCTGGCCAGATCAGTGGTCGGCTGGAGCGACGACGACGGAGCCCACCGCCTGGAGACCACGGACCCCACCGCGGTCGTCCTCGACCTCGCCGGCCGCTACGGCGGCACAGTCCGCGAACTAACCGTGACCCGGCCCACCTTGGAAGACATCTACCTGAGCATGATCGGAGAGGCCTCGTGAGCGCGCCACCCCTCACCACGACCGCCCCGCCCCGGCCTGGGCTGCCTTTATGGAAGATCGCGGCGGCCCGCAGCGCCCTGGAGGTCAAGCAGTTCTTCCGCGAGAAGAGCCAGGTGGTCTTCACCTTCCTGATGCCCCTGCTCATGCTTGTGCTGCTCGCCTCTACGTTCAAACACCGCTTCGGCGATACGGGGGTGGACGCGCAGCAGATCTACGTCACGGGCATGCTCGGCGTCGGCATCATGTCGACCAGCTTCCAGAGCATGATCTTGCAGGTCGTCGGCGAGCGGGCCAACGGCACCCTCAAACGGCTGCGCACCACACCCATGCCTAAGAGCGCCTACTTCGCCGGGAAGATCGCCGTGGTGCTGGTCTCAAGCGCTGGCCAGAGCGCCGTCCTGCTGGGCCTGGGCACCGCGTTCTTCGGTCTGCACCTGCCCACCGACCCCGGCCGCTGGGGCACCTTCCTCTGGGTCTTCGTCCTGGGCATCGTCAGCTGCACCCTGCTCGGCCTCGCCTACAGCAGCTTCGTGGCGCCGCAGAGTGCGGGAGCCCTGGTGTTCTTGCCGGTCATCGTGCTGCAGTTCATCTCCGGCGTGTTCATACCGTTCAACGAGCTGCCGCATCCGCTGCGCATCGTCGCCTCGTTCTTCCCCATGAAGTGGATCTGCCAGGGCATGCGTTCGGTGTTCCTGCCGGACACCTTCCGCCCGTACGAGCCAGGCCACTCCTGGGGACACGCACCGACAGCGCTGGCGCTGACCGCCTTCGCCCTAGTGGGATTGGCCGTATGTCTGAAGACGTTTCGCTGGAAGGGCCGCGACGACGGCTGACCGGGACCGAGCCCGCCTTGCACGTGGCCGAGGAGGACAGCAGCCAGGGCTGGCTGATGCGCATCCTCCTCGGGTGGCATGCCTCGTTCACCCTCATGGGGCTCGTGCTGGAGGTGCTGCTGTGGGCCGACGGCGCCTCCCCGGCCGCGCATCTGGTGCTCTACGGCCTCGCCGCCGGCTACGTCACCTTCGGCGCGCCCGCGCTTTCGGGTGACCGCCCACCGAGGACCGGGCGTATCTTCCTGGCCTGCGCCTGCGTCGGCACGCTGGTGCTGATCGCGGTCGACGACCGTGCCTCCGTCGCACTGTACCTGGTCCTCCCCGCCGCCTTTGCGCTGCTGACCCCGGTGCGCCTGGCCGTCGCCTGCTGCGTGGTCGTCACCCTCCTCAGCGACGCGCTGTACCTGGACCGGCACGGCTTCACCGCGCGGGCGGTCGGCGAAACCGCCCTGCAGAACGCGACCACCTGGCTGTTCGCGCTGCTCGTCGGGTTCTTCGTCACCCAACTGCTGACGGAGAACAGGCGGCGCGGTGATCTCATACGGCAGCTGGAGGAGAGCCGGATCCTGCTCACCTCCGCCTACCACGAGGCAGGTGTCATGGCTGAACGGCACCGTATGGCGCAGGAGATCCACGACACCATCTGCCAGGGGCTCACTAGCACCCTGATGCTGTTGCGGGCCGCCGGCACCGCCGCGCGCACCGATCGGAACCGGGTCCTCGAACGCCTCGACCTAGCGCAGCGGACCGTGAGCGAGAACCTCGCCGAGGCCCGCGCCCTCGTGAGTGCGAGTGGCCCGCTCCAGTTACGCAGCGCTCCCCTGGCCACCGCCATCGAGAACATCACGGCCCGTCTCGGAGCCGAGCTGGGAATCACCGCCGAGGCCCGCATCAGCGGGACACCGCTGCCGCTGGACGCAGCCGTCCAGGTGGTGCTGCTGCGCTGCGCCCAGGAGGCCCTCGCCAACGTGCGCAAACACGCCCAGGCCAGCCGGGTGGAGGTGCGGCTGAGCTACCATCCGACATCGGTCCTGCTGGAGATCACCGACGACGGCACGGGGTTCGGCGCGGAACAGGCCCAGGGCTTCGGTCTGCGGGGCATGCGGAGTCGCGCCGAGCAGGTCAACGGGGTGGTGCGGGTGAACAGCGGCCCGGAACAGGGCACCTGCGTCACCGTGGAGGTGCAATGGGCGGGCTGACCGGCCGCCCGCGCGGTCGCGGCGGCCACCGACAAGGGGGGCATGGAGTTGTGAGCATCCGAGTGCTGATCGCCGACGACCATCCGGTGGTTCGGGCGGGGCTGCGCGGGCTGCTGGCCGACCAGAGCGGCTTGGAGGTCGTCGGAGAGGCCGCCAGCGGCCTGGCGGCCGTGCGCCTCAGCCACGAACTGGCTCCGGACGTCGTGCTCATGGACCTGCGGATGCCCGAACTCGACGGCGTGGTCGCCACCGCGCGGATTACCGCTGAGTGCCCGGCGACGCGCGTGCTGATCCTGACCACGTACGACACCGACTCCAACATCGTGCACGCAGTGGAGGCAGGAGCCGCCGGCTACCTGCTCAAGGATGCCACGCCTGATGTGCTCGTGGCCGCCATCCGGGCAGCCGCGGACGGCGAAACGGTGCTGCCCCCGCCGATCGCGGCGAAGCTCGTCAACCACGTGCGGACCCCTCCCCAGGAGATGCTCACCGGGCGTGAGCGGGAGGTGCTGCGCCTAGTGGCCCGCGGCCTGACCAACGCCGCGATCGGCCGGCGTCTGAACATCGGCGAGACCACGGTCAAGACCCACCTGGTCCGCATCTTCACCAAGCTGGACGTCGACGACCGCACGGCCGCGGTCACGGTGGCGGTACAGCGCAGGCTGCTCACGGACGTCTTCGACAGCCCCGGCTAGCCGGGACGTGGATCCATTCGCGGTCGGGTCTCGAAGTCGACCACACAAGCTGGATCTCCCATCACGATGATGAGAGGTACAGACACAGTGGTTCACTCTTCTGCGGCCGCCGAACCGCTCACCGTTCTGGAAACAGCGGCACGCTGCCGGGCGGCGTCTCAGGTCCTGGCCACCGCGGCCACCGAAGACCTGGCCGCCGTCCACGCGTGGCTGCGTGAACGGACGCTCGCCAACGAGTTCGTCACCGCGCGGGTGCCGTTCGCGCAGCTGGACGGCTGGCGCTTCACCGAGGACACGGGAGACCTGACGCACCGCAGCGGCGGATTCTTCCGCATCAAGGGCCTGGCCGTCTCGGGGGCGGACGGATCGGTGCCCGAGTGGTCCCAGCCGGTCATCGACCAGCCGGAGGTCGGTGTTCTGGGCATACTCGCCAAGGAGATCGACGGTGTGCTGTGTGTGCTCGTCCAGGCGAAGATGGAACCAGGCAACATCAACACGCTGCAGCTGTCGCCCACCGTGCAGGCGACCCGCAGCAACTTCCGGCGCTTGCACGGCGGCGCCGCCACCCGCTACCTGGAGTACTTCACCGAGCCGGGCCGGGGCCGCGTCCTCGCCGACGTCCTCCACTCCGAGCAGGGCGGAAGCTTCTTCCGCAAGCGCAACCGCAACATCGTCGTGGAGACCGACGAGGACGTCGCCGTGCACGCCGACTACCGCTGGCTGACGATCGGGCAGGTCCACGCCTTGTTGCGTGAGGACAACATGGTCAACATGGACGCTCGCTCCGTGCTGTCCTGCCTGCCCGCGGCCCTGCCGGACGCCGCAGCCCAGCAGGAGACCGTCGACATCCAGAACTGGCTCAACGACGCCAAGAGCCGTTGCTCGCTGACCTCCGGGCTGATTCCGCTGGACGCGGTGCGCCGGTGGAAACGCTCCGAGGACACCATCGAGCACGAGGCGAGCCGACACTTCCGGATCATCGGAGTGTCCGTGCGCGCGAGCAACAGGGAAGTGGGCGCCTGGAGTCAGCCGCTCATCGCTCCGCGCGAGCCTGGCGTGGTCGCCTTCCTCATATGCCGGGCCCGCGGTACGACAGAGGTGCTGGTGCAGGCACGGGTGGAGGCCGGCACCCCCGACGTGGTCGAGCTCGGGCCCACAGTCCAGTGCATCCCCAGCAACTACGGGCCGCACCGGCCGCGCTACCTGGACCTGGTCCAGGAAGCGCAGCCGTCGCAGATCCTCTATGACACGCTGCTGTCCGAGGAGGGCGGCCGCTTCTACCACGCCGAGAACCGCTACCTCGCCGTCGAGGTCGACGAGGCGGTCCGCGCGGCCGGTACCGCGCCGGGCTTCCGCTGGGTGGCGCTGGACCGGCTGCACGCCCTGGTGCAGCACAGCGGTTATCTCAACGTGGAGGCCCGCAGCCTGCTCGCCTGCCTACGGCACCTGGGGTGAGCAGGTCACCTGGGCGGACGCTGCAGCAGGGGCCCCCACCAGGTGCTGTTTTCTCGGTACCACTGCACTGTCTCGGCGAGCCCGGCGGCGAAGTCACGGCGCGGCTCATAGCCCAGTTCGCGCCGGGCCTTACTCCAGTCGACCGAGTAACGCCGGTCGTGCCCCTTGCGGTCGGCGACGTACTCGATGCGCTCCGGGCCCGCCCCGCATGCCTTCAGCAGCAGATCGGTCAGCTCCCGGTTCGTCAGCTCTGTGCCGCCGCCGATGTTGTAGACCTCGCCGGCCCGGCCGTGCCGCAGGGCCAGCAGGATGCCCCGGCAGTGGTCGTCGACGTGCAGCCAGTCGCGCGCGTTCATCCCGTCGCCGTAAAGCGGGACCGTCAGTCCACGCAGCAGATTGGTGACGAACAACGGGATGATCTTCTCGGGGTACTGGTACGGACCGTAGTTGTTCGAGCAGCGGGTGATCCGGACGTCCAGGCCGTGCGTGCGATGGTAGGCCTGGGCCAGCAGATCACCGGAGGCCTTGGACGCGGCGTATGGCGAGTTGGGCCGCAGGGGGTGCTCCTCCGGCCACGATCCGGTGGCAATCGAGCCGTAGACCTCGTCGGTCGAGACGTACACCACCCGTGCACCGTGCCGCAGCGCGGCGTCCAGCACCGACTGCGTACCCAGCACGTTGGTCAGCACGAAGTCCCGGGCTCCGTCGATGGAGCGGTCCACATGGGACTCCGCGGCGAAGTGCACCACCGTGTCATGGCCCGCGACGAGCCGGTCCAGCAGCGCGACCTCCCTGACGTCGGCCTGCTCGAAGCGCAACCCCGGGTGGTTGAGGACCGGGGCGAGGTTCTCCGGATTGCCCGCGTAGGTCAGGCTGTCGACCGCTGTGACGGTGTGCCGGTCGCCGCCCTGCGCCGGATCGAGAAGCATGCGGACGAAATACGAACCGATAAACCCGGCCGCACCCGTGACCAGGGCCTTCACGCGCTGATCCGGGCCGTGCTGTGGTCACCCAGGACCAGCCGGTGGGATTGTGGGGTCCGGGGCGCGCCGGTGACCCGTACGCTCCGGCCGATGAGCGATGCCTCCACGCCGGCCACGCCCTCAATCCGGGAGCCCTCCAGCACGATCGAGTGCTCGATGCCGCTGTCGATGACGGCGCAGTCGTCGCCGACCGAGGTGAACGGTCCGATCGTCGAGCCGTGGATGCGCGCGCCGTCGCCGATGACCACCGGGCCGATGATCCGCGAGTTGCGGATATCCGCGTTCCGGCCCACGCTGACCCGTCCGACCAGCTCGCTGGCGTCGTCCACCTGTCCGTCCGTGCGCGAGCGCAGCCGTTCCAGCACGATCCGGTTGACTTCCAGCAGGTCCTCCACCGTCCCGGTGTCCTTCCAGTAACCCTCCATGAGGGTGGAGCGCACCGTGAACTCCCGGTCGATCAGCCACTGGATCGCGTCGGTGATCTCCAACTCGCCCCGCGCCGAAGGGGTGATGTGCGCTATGGCCTCGTGGATCGCGGAGGTGAAGAAGTAGATCCCGACCACGGCGAGGTCGCTGCGGGGGGCCTTGGGCTTCTCCTCCAGTCGTACGACCGTGCCGTCAGCGGCGACCTCGGCCACGCCGAACGCCGACGGATTAGCGACCTTGGTCAGCAGG
This sequence comes from Streptomyces sp. NPDC107654, assembly GCF_055639035.1. Classification (NCBI taxonomy): domain Bacteria; kingdom Bacillati; phylum Actinomycetota; class Actinomycetes; order Kitasatosporales; family Streptomycetaceae; genus Streptomyces; species Streptomyces sp. NPDC107654. Next base: position 1,333 of record NZ_JBVKBI010000038.1, on the reverse strand, counting down.
ATGCGCGCATCCGGCCGGGACGCGGAGAACTTCTCGACCACCGAGGTGATGCCGTCGATCAGGAAGTTGTCGCCGAGGAACATGACGAAGTCCTCGTCCCCCAGCCACTCCCGGGCGGTCAGCACAGCGTGCGCGAGCCCGAGTGGCTGTTCCTGCCGCAGATAGGTCACGGAGATCCCGAACTCCGAGCCGTCCTTGACGGTCGCCCGCACCTCGTCCTCGGTGTCGCCTGTCATCACGCCGACATCGGTGATGCCGGCCGCCGCGATGGATTCCAGCCCGTAGAACAGCACGGGTTTGTTGGCCACCGGTACCAGTTGCTTGGCCGACGTGTGCGTCAGGGGGCGCAACCGGGTACCGGTCCCCCCTGACAGGACGAGTGCCTTCACGGATGCTCCTCGACGAAGGAATCGGTGCCGTGGCCCCAGCCGGTGCCGATCGGTGACCGGGTGGGGCGCCGGTTCTGCCGGGCACCATGCTCTCCGCCGTGCTTCGAGGCCTTCTTGAGAAAACATGGTCTCCCCGGCGCGCCCCGGCCCCACCGGGCGCGTGGGCACGTCGTCGCGGTCGGCGGGCCCGCCCCGTGATGGAGCGTTCCTAGATCCGTTCCCCAAAGGCGGCCGCGACGATGCTGGACGGACCGGAATCCGGCGGGAGGCCTGCACATGCTCGGCAGCGTAGTCGTCGTCGCTGGTGGCACATCGGGATGGATGACCGCCGCGTATCTGCGGGCGGCTCTCGGAGAGAACCTGACCGATCACGGGGGCTGGTGTGGATCTTCCCGACGAGCCCGCCGAAGTCGGCTGCCTCGAGCTGCCACGTCGGCGCACACCCTGTGCTGGGCGTTCGGCTCCTTCATGGTCGTGCTGGGCTTCGGTATCGGCACCACGATGGTGCCGATCATGACCGCGGCCTTCCGGGGCCTCCCGCCCACGGCCATCAGCGACGCGACGGACAAGACCGACGTGCTGCAGCGCATCGGGGGTTCGCTCAACGCCGCGATCCTCGCCGTCGTGCCGCAGCGTCGGCTGGACACCGCGCCCACCCGTGCGGAACAGGATGCGTCATTCGGCACGGCGTTCTGGTGGGCGGTCGGCCATCGCGTTGTGTGCGACGGCACCCCCGGCAGTCGTCCTGGTCACCGCGGAACGCGCCCAGCAGCGTGCGGAGCAGCCTCGCGAACCGGTGTCCGCCACACCGCAGCAGTGCCCCGCCGCCAGACGGTGGTCACGATCGATCGAGCGTCGAACTCCCTGCGTGCCAAGTCGACTTGGTTAAGCGATCACGGGGGGCGCATGTGCACGATGACTGATATGGCGAAGGCCACCCGGGT
>NZ_JBVKBI010000037.1:0-54278 GCF_055639035.1 Streptomyces sp. NPDC107654 | reverse complement strand
TTCGGGTGACGGGGCCTCGCTGTGGGGCGTCCCTGGGGGAGTCCGTGCAGGTCAAGGCATAGAAAGGAGCCCTACGGGCCCGACCTTCCAAGCCCCATCGGCTTCGCCGATGACTACAGACGCGCTTCGCGCGGCGACTTACAAGAGCGGGGCGGGGCGTCTCTGAGCGGCCCTGTGCGGCTCTCGGGGCCGGATCGGCACTCCCCGACGCGGACGCCGGGATAGGCGCTCCTGACCCCCTTCACGCGCCGTCTCGGGCCTGTTTCGCATGATCCCTTCGGTGGCCGGATCGGGCATCCCCCCTGGTGGGGGCTGCCTTTCGGGTAGATCATCCACATATGTGATGCTCTCCGGCGGCCCCGCACGGGCGCCCGTCCGCGATTCGCGGACACGGGCGGCAAGGTGGCAGGCTGCCCGGCATGGCGAAGACCGATCCCGAGGCCCGCGAGCAGCTCCTGCAGGACGCCGAGGCGCTGCTGCTGGCGAAGTACAGCGGCGGCCGTGACTGGCTCGACCCGGTCCGGGTGATGCACGCGGTCCGCGCGGCCGCCGACCGGTACGGCCTCGACGACGCCGAGCAGGCGGAGGTGCCGGCCGCCGACGTCCTCGCCGCGCTCACCCAGCTCGACGAGGCGCGGGCGGCGCTGGACACCCTGGAGCGCGACCTCACCCGGGCCGCACGGCGGCGCGGGGCGTCCTGGCAGCAGGTCGCCGACTCCCTCGGGCTCGCCTCCCGCTCCAGCGCCGAGAGCCGCTTCGTGCGCCTGGAGCGCGACGCCGCCTCCTACCGCGGCGACCGCTACCCCCAGCGCCAGCGCGCCGAGCGGGCCCGCGACCGCGCCGGTGCCGCCTGGTGCCGGGACAACGCGCCGCGGCTGCGCGACGCCGTGTGGTCCCTGGCCTGCCTGGGCGACTCCTGGGCACTGCTGGCCCGCCACGCCTCCGCCGAGAAGCTGGCCGACTGGCACCGTGAGCTCGACGGCCCCGGCCTCGCCGCCCGGCTGAACGCGCTGCGCCACATCCTCGACTCGCCCGGCGCCGAGAAGCCCCCCGGCGCCGAGGCCCGCGCCGCCCGCGCCGAGGTCCTGGAGCTCCTGGCCGAACTGCGCGCCGCCCGCCACAGCGTCGACGCCCCCGGGGAATGGACCCATTGACCCCAACGGGTCCAACCGGCACTGACCTGTACCTGTCCGCGAATCGCGGACGGATGTCGGGGCGGCCGGGCAAGATCGGCGCCATGGAGGCCAACGGGGACGACGACCAGGTGCTGCGCGAGCTCGACGAGATCGGACGGCAGCGCACCGCGCACTACGAGGCGGGGCTGCGGCTGACGGCCCGGGCGCGGGAGGCGACCGCGCGGGCCCTGGCGGCCGGGGTCGATCCGGCGGAGATCAGCGAGCGGACCGGCTACCAGGCGCGCACGGTCGAGAAGTGGGAGAGCCGCGTCGAGCGGGCCCAGAAGCGCGGCCTGCTCGCCGCCCTGCTGGAGCGGTGGCGCGGCCGGGGCCGGGGCCGGGCGGACGTGTCCGCCGGGTCGTGACCGGGGCCGGCCGCGGCCGCCTCGTGACACGCGCGCGCGTGGAGTGGTTCCACGAAGTTCCACGAAGTGTTCTTTCCGCAGGTCACAGGCTTGCGCTGACGGCGGTGGAACTCCGTACGGCACGCCCGGACCACCCGTATTGAGGTGCTTTGCTCCTCGTGCGTTGCACGGCGCGGTTCCACGAGAGCGCGCCATTGGACCTGTTGGGTCCAACGGGGTCAGCCGTCTCCGGGCTGGTCGTCGTCGGGATGCGGGGCGAGTGCCCAGTGCCCCCAGCGCTTGCGGGCGGCGTCCGCGCTGATGCCGAACGGTTTGCCGATCTGCTCCCAGGAGGTGCCGGCGGCGCGTTCCTCGAGGACGCACACGCGCACCAGGTCCTGCGCGCGGGACTCGATGCCCGCGGCCGCCAGCGCGAAGATGCCGGGCCAGGCGTCCTCGCCCAGCACGGACCGGAGCAGGACCTCGCGGACCTTCTGCAGGTGGCTGTCGAGGCTGTACCCGGCGCGGGCGAGGACGTTGCGGGCGGGCTGGGCCTGCTTGGCACGGCGACGGTCGCGGTACGCCTTGTCCCGGCACCCGCGCGGCCTCGCGCAGTACCGTCGACGGGGAGAGGCGCCCTCGGGGAACGGCTGGCCGCACCACAGGCAGCGCGGACCCGGCTCAGGGCCGCTGTCGTCCATAACCGGACCGTACGTCCGCTGTCGTACGACAGCCAGGCCGCGGAGGCGGCCGTGCGCCGGGCCCAACCACGGCGGCGCACGGCGCGCTCCTCATCCGCCGGTCGGCCGGTCCAACGCTGCGACGGCGCGGCGGTCACCGTGCTCCTGGTCCTCGTCGTCCTGGTGGTCGTCGGCGGGCCAGACGCCGAACGGTCCGGGCAGGCCGGGGCGGGCGGCACCGAGCTGGGCGGCGCCGCCCTTGAGCCGATGGTGGTCGCGGATCACGGCGTGGTTCTCCTGCGGGGTCGCGGGGTCGTACCTCGTCATGGTGGCGCCGACCGGGCGGCCGTAGGGCGGGATTCGGCCCGGGGCACGCCGAGGCCCCGTCCGCGACTCACGGACGGGGCCAGGTTGAGCCTGTTGGATCTAACGGGTCTGACCAGCTCTGACGTGGACCGTCAGCCCAGTCCGAGCAGGCGCTGCAGCAGCGTGCGGCGCGGCCTCGGGGCGGGCCGACGGGGCTCGGGCCGCCAGTCGCGGATCCGGTACTCGGGGTGCAGGTTGCGCGGCTGGAGGCCGGGCGGCAAACCCTCGTACGGGATGAACAGGCACTCGTTGACGCTGAGCGGGCCCTCGCGGTCGAGGTCGGCCAGGTCGTAGTGGACGGTGGCCCGCAGCGGCCGGTCCTGCGTCGCCCTGCGGTGCCGGCGGTGGGGCGGGCGCAGCGTGCACTCCACGCTGATCCGGCTCAGCGCCCGGTCCAGGATGGTCCTGGCCTCGACGACGGTGTTCGCGCCGAAGTCGGTGTAGAGGCCCTCGGCGCACTCGCGCGGAAAGACCGGGCCCTCGGCTTCGAGGTCGGGCAGGACCAGGAAGATCCTCATGCGCAGCGGCAGGGCGGTCTCGTCGGCGTCCGGGCGGGCCTGCAGGGCGGCGTCGATCTCCCCGGCCGCCTGGCCGATGATCTCCCGCGCTTCGCCGACGGTGCCAGCGGTGAGCTTCTGGTACACGCTGTCCCCTCCTTGGGGCGTCACTGTAGGGCTGGGGTGTGTCAGCCCTGGTCGAGGTGGTCGAGGGCGCGCTGGAGCAGGGGACGGTGGGCGGCGTAGAGGGTGCGTCCGGCGGCGGTGAGCGCGGCGTCGAGGGCGTCGAGGGAGGCGAACGGCCACCAGTTGGCATCGGCCGCGTCGTCGCCCGCGACGGCGGGCACGGTGGCGGGCAGCAGGTACAGGGCGCTGGTGGAGGCCACCCACGCGTGGTCCGAGGCCCGCCAGTCGTCCACGATCGCCCGGCCGAGGATGACCGGGTGGTGTCCGGCCAGGTCCACGCCGGTCTCCTCGCGCAGCTCTCGGACCAGGGCCATCGGGGCGGTCTCGCCCGGATCGACCATGCCGCCCGGGATCGCCTCCTCCTCGAGGTCGTCGCGGGTGATCAGCAGAACCTGGCGCTGGTCGCCGGTACCCGCGACGACGATCGGGTCCGCTGCCGAGTTCTCGCCCCACCGGCCCAGATTCCGGCCGGTGCGGCCGGTGCGGCCCTGCGGGTGCAGCGGCCAGCCCCGCGCGTCCAGCTCGAAGGGGACCAGCGCGGCGGCCCGGCGGCTGTCCCAGTCGTCCACATCGGTCGGCACCGCGGCGGCCTCCGCCCAGTCGGGCACCTGCCGGGCCAGCGCCGCGGGCAGCAGCTCGGGCGGCGTGATGTCCACCGGCGTGTACCCCGGCCAGTCCACCGACCAGGAGCGCCGTCCGGCCGGGACGGTCTCGGTGCGCTCGACGACGTCCTTGGCGAGGTCGCGGTGGACCAGGTCGACGTCCAGGCCGCGGGCGGCGCAGCGCTCGGCGAGTGCGGAGGCCGCTGTCGCAGCACGGTGCCGGCCGCCCGCACAGCCGACCGCGACCGTGACCGGCTCGTCCTGGCGGGGCCCGGCGAGATACGCGTCGACCATGGCCTCGGCGGCCTGGAGCAGCTGCTCGACGCCGTCGGTGGCCATCACCGCGTCGCGCACGGCCTGGTCGTGGGCGGTGAGGTAGCGCAGCTCGGGGTTGACGTGCGGGTCTCGGAAATGGTGCCGGAGGTCGAGCTTGATGCGGGCGTCGGGCTCGGCACCGTGCAGGTAGCCGAACGAGGTGATCTCGACGCGGGGCATGCGGGTCTCCTTGTTGGAGTCATTGGGGCTAACGGGTCTAACGGGCGGCGGCCTGGTGCTTTGTGCCGCCGCCCGTCGGGGTGGGTCAGAGCCAGTGGAAGGCGCGGCGGATGTCGGAGGCGGCGCCGCCGAGGTTGTCGGCCTGGAGGCGGTCGTCGAAGTCGTACGGGTCCTCAGCCTCGTCCATGACGCGCTCGGCGGCGGCGTCGAAGACGGAGGCGAACGCCTCGTGGACACCGGCGGCCTTGAGGGCCTCGACGATCGCGTACTGGTCGGCGCGGCCGCGCTTGATGGCGTCGGCGAGCAGGTTCAGCGCGGCGGCCGCGGCCGGGGCGAGCACGGCCAGGTCCTCGCCGCCGGCGGTGGTGCCGGTGCGCTCGGCGGCGGTCTCGACGCGGGTGACCGTCGCGAGCTCCGTCGACGTCGTCTCGTTGTTCACATCGTCTCCTTGGGGAGTTCGGGGGCGGTGGGGTCGAAGACGGGCGTGCCGCCCATGTGGATCACGGCGCGGGTCCGGCCCAGCAGGGCGTTGAGGCGGTTGAGGAGCGCCCGGCCGTCGCGGGCGGTCTGGGGGTCACCGCGGTACATCTCGATGTCGCGGATCGCGTACTCCAGCCACTGGAAGTCGCCCTGCCGGACCGGGATGCGGGCCAGCTCGGGGTCGGGCTGGACGACGGAGACGGCTCCGGCACTCTGGTAGAGGCGGGCGATCACGTCGCTGTTGCGGCTGCTGTAGCCCAGGTCCGGGCGGGAGCGGCGGGTGCACTCCTCGGAGTGGAGCAGGATCCGCTCGAACTCCTCGACCTCGGCGAGGGTGATGCCGACGTACTCCACGCGCGGGGGCTCGGGGCGGGGCGGGAGGCTGCCGTGGACGATGCCGGTCGGGGTGTGGGTGGTGGTCGTGGTGGTCCTGCTGGCCTTGTTCCTGCCGAAGATCACGGTGGGCTTCTCCCGTACGTAGCGGTGGGTGGGTGGTCGGTCAGACGGTGCGTTCGAGGTAGGCGGCGGCCGCGTCGACGAAGGCGTCGCAGGCGTTCTTGGCGTCCTCGCGGGCCCGGGTGAGGGCGTCGGCGGTGGTGTACGCGTCGCGCATGGCGTAGGTGAGGGTGACCATCCGGTCGGCGGCCGCGCGGACGGCCGGGTCGGTCACGAGGACGCGCAGCGCGACCAGCGGGCGGGTGACCTTCGAGCGGGACTCCTGGGTCCGGGCACGCAGCTCGTCGACGCGCTCGGCACCGGCCTCCTTGAGGACCGCGTCGCCCCGGCGCCACATCAGGGACCGGTGGGTGCTGATCGCCTCGGCGAGGTCGGCCACGGCCGCCAGCCGGTCGCGGCGCAGCTGCTCGCCGCGCACGACGTTCTCGGTGCGGCCGGCGGCCCGCTCCTGGAACTTCCCGCTGACCACGGCGCCCAGCAGCGTTCCGACGATGGCGATGACGGCGACGAGCAGTTCCACGAGATTCCCCTCCCGGTGCGCCGGGCCCGGTTGGCCCGACCCCTTGAGAATGCCAACTCAGAGTTGGCTATGTCAATACAGAGTTGGCCAACTCCTAGTTGGCTAAAAGTGGCTGCGGCACAGAAACACCCCCGACCTGCGGCGATGGTCAGGGGTGTTAGGTCCAACAGGTCTAAAGCGGCGTGAAGTGCGCGGCCAGGTCCAGGGACCGCAGCAGCTCCGGCTCCCATCCGGTGCGGGGGATGTCGAGTGCGGACAGCCCGCTGGCCCCGAGGGCGGCGAGCTGCACACGGTGCTCGACACCCTCGCGCCACGCCTCGCGCAGTGCGTGGCGGGCCTGCTGGCGGGCGGTGCGGCCGGTGGTGGCCACCGCCTCGGCGTCGGGCAGGGCGGACAGCTTGGCGCCGGCCTTCTCCAGCATGGTCATGTACTCGGCGGCGCGCTCGGCGTCCGGGGCGGGTGGCACCAGGTGGAGCTCGGGGGCGGCGACGCCGCGGCGCAGCTGCTCCATGCGCGTGGGCAGCGGCTCCCAGCCCTCGGTGCCCGCGAGGCTGAGGTTCACCCGCTCCACGGTGCTGGTCCAGCTGCGGGCCACGCCGCGCGGCTGCAGAGCGGTGCCGGCGGGCCGGTACTGCGGGTCGATGCCCTCGGCGACGACGCCGCCGTGGTTGCCGCGCACCGACACCCACAGCCAGTCCGCGCCGCCCGTCACGTCGGTCATCAGCAGGCGGCGGACCTGGAGCCAGCGCTTGAGCGCGGCCCGGGTCGCACGGCGCAGCGGGTAGACCTCGACGGAGACGGGGGTGTCGGGGCGGGCGTTCTGCGGCCGCCGGGTGACGCGCACCTCCTCCAGGACGGGGGAGAGGTCCTCCAGGCGCAGCGCGCACAGTTCACCGACCCGCGATCCGGTGTCCAGGACGACCGAGGCCATGGCGAGCATCCGCACCCACTGGGGATAGCCATGGGAGAGCAGGCCGCCGTCGACCGTCCACAGGGTGCGGCGGCCGATGAGGTCGGACCAGGTCTCCAGGCTGGCGCGCAGGCGCTCGCGCCGGGCGATGTCGACGGGCTCCTTGCCGGGCAGCTCCCGCAGCTGGCGCAGGTGAAAGACCTCCAGGCCGATCTCGCGCTGCAGGAGCACCATCACCCCGGAGCGCACCATCGCCGTCGCCTCGCTGGTGGGCGCCGCCTCGCCCCGGTCACGCAGTTCGCCGGCGACGGCCAGGCGGTCGTACTGCAGGAGCGAGTCGCGGTCGAGGATGTCGGCCAGGTCGTCGGCAACGGTCAGCGGATGCTCGGGGTGGTGGAGCGCGCGGACCAGCTCACGGGCATGGGCGCGGATCTGCCGGCGGCGGGCCTCGGAGGGCGCCCGCTCGCACACGGCATCCACAGCCTCCCGGAGCTCGGGCAGCTCCTCCAGGACGTCGGGCTTCTTCATCACGGATCGCACGGTAGCCACGTCCGGACAGCCCCACGTCCCGAACGGTGAATTAGACCCATTAGAACCAACAGGCCCAACCGTCGCTGACGTGCGGACACACGACGGGCCCCGCCGGAGTCGGCGGGGCCCGTCGTCGCGGCCGGGAGGCCGGGGGGCTACTTCGTGACCGGCGGGCCGGTCTTGAGGTTCTTCTGGCGGCGCTGCGGGAACGGGTTGCCGTTGTTGTGCTCGCGCTCGTCGCGGCGGATCTGCGCGAGGACGGCGGCCTCCACGTACGCGGACAGCGAGATGGGCTCGTCGACGTCTTCGTCGTCCAGGGAGAGCCGCTGCAGCGCGACCACCGTGTTGCGCAGCCGGTTCATCGTGTCCGGGGTCACGTATGCCGGCACCTTCTCCTTGGTGCCCGGCGCTGCCTGCGGTGCCTTGTCGCCCAGCTCCTTGCCGAGGATGCTCCCCTGGCCGAACGGCAGTCCGTTGCTCATGCTGCTGCTTCCTCTCGCGGCGCCACCAGCATCCGACCGACCTGGTCGAAGTCGCGCGTGGTGGTCGAGCGCCTGCTGAACTCGCGGATGGCCTTGTTCTCGCCCGGCGCGGACTTCGCGTCCACGGTCTTGCGCACCGGGCACACCAGCGCGCCCGGGTAGTGCTCGGCCATCTCGTTTCCGACTTCCTTGGCGATGTTCGTGACGTCCCAGGCGGTGAGGACCGCGGCCACGACCTCGACGTCGTACTCGTCCTGCGCGTCGGTGATCGTCTTGCGCAGGGACTTGTTGGACTTGGCGTCCAGCGCGCTGACCTGGCTCGGCACGATCACCTTGCCGCCGATGGCGAGGGTGAAGGTCGAGAGCTTTCCGACCTTGGGCGGGCAGTCGACGATGGTGATGTCGACCGGCGCCTCGGAACGCTTGATCGCACGGCGCAGGGTGCGCTCCCCGGAGACGGCCGGGTCGTACTCGGCGACCGCGCAGTCCTCGTAGCTGGGGACGATGTAGATGTTCTTGTACCGCGTGTAGTAGGTCGCCTCGTCCAGGCCGACCTTCTCGTACAGCACGTCCTTGAGCGTCCGGCGGTTCTCGACGGACAGGCCCTCGGGGAAGACCGGCTCCAGCCAGCCGGACAGGCCCGCGTCCTGCGGGTCCGCGTCGATCACGCGCACGGTGTAGCCCATCGCCGCCCAGGCGCAGGCCAGCTCCAGCGTGGTGGTGGTCTTGCCCGCGCCCCCCTTGCGGTTGAAGACCATGAACACCCGGTGCTCGCCGGGGAGGATCGGGGCCGGGCCCGTGAAGGCGGCGGGGAGCAGGATCCGCGGCTTGAGCCGGTTGGCCGGCTCCGTCCACGCCCGCTCGAAGACCGTGGGCATCAGCAGCCGCTCCGGGATCTTCAGCGGTTCCAGCGTTACCTGGACCATGTCTCTCTCCTCATCCGGGCCTCTCCCCGTGCTGTCGTCACCGCCAGACCGTACCGTCTCCGCACGGCCCGTACGTGCACCGCGCCCCGGTCCGCTCGATCGGGGAAAACCGCAGGCCAGACCCCTGCCCCTAACGGGGTTGACCCTGTTGGGTCCAACAGGACCGATCGGCGCCCGCGTTGACCAGCAGGAACCGGCCCGCGTCCCCCGTGAGACCTCGCGCACGCGCCCGCGTGGGTCTGTCGCACAACGCGCGATAAGGCCGCGACGGTAGCCAGCGGCGTCCGTACGGTCCGCCGTCATGAGATCGAGCAACCGCCGCCCCGGCCGCCCCTGCCTGCTGACCCCGGAGCGTGTCGACGCCATCGTCAGGGCCTCCGCCGTCGGGGCCAACACGGTCCTGGCCGCCGAGGCCGCCGGAGTTTCCCGGGCCACCCTCGCCCGGTGGATCGCCCGCGGCCGCGCCGCCGCCGAGGCCCGCGAGGACGGACAACCCGCCGACCCGCGCGAGGACGAGTTCGTGGACCTGTACCGGCGGGTGGAACTCGCCCGCTCGCAGATGGCCACCCGGGCACTCGCCCGCGTGCTGCAGGCCGGTGCCGGGAGCCTGGTCCTGGAGGAACGCGTGCGCACCTACACCGACCCCGTCACCGGCCTGAACGTCGAGGAACGGCAGGTGCGCTACCTGCGCCCGGACTGGCGGGCGGCCGCCTGGTGGCTCGCCCGGGTCTTCCCCGAGCACTACGGGCCGAACGCCCTGAGCTTCGACCAGGTCCTCGACGAGTTCACCGCCCAGGAGCTCCACGACGAACGCGCCTGCGCCGACTCCACCGAACTCGCCAGCCTCGCCGCCCGCCTCCAGGCCGTCCTCGAACCGACCGCCGCCGACACCCCGCCCGCCGAACTCCCCGCCCCGCTCTCGCCCTCCGCCGCCTGATACTCCCGACCCACCGTCACACCAGCCTCACCCGCCCCGAAACTGCCCAACTCCGTTAACTACTGCCATCCCCCGTACTTCCACGCTGTCCCGCACACCCGCTCCGACCTTCCTGACCAACTGAGATGTGCCCACCCACTCCTTGAGGGACGAGGGGAGTGGGTGGGCACATGTCTGGGGGGCAGGACGCGCAGGTCGGAGCGGGTGTGCGGGACAGCGCCTGTCACACCCTGGTGTACAGGTGGCTTTACACCCTGGGTGGGCGCCGGGAGTTGTCCGCCGGCGAACTCCGGAGTTTCCCCACCGTCCTCTTTCGGGCGGATCTCGCGCGTTCCGGTGACCACTGTCAGACCCGCCGGATATCGTGCGAGGTGCACGGCCACGCACAGGCCCAAGCCAGCCTCAGCCCATGACTGGGAGCGATCTGAGGCGAAGGTGCCAGGACCACACGGTCCCAGCGCATCAGTGCGGAGAGCACCACCAGCTCGTCTTCGACGACGTACTTCCGTATGCCCGCGCAGGTCCACCGAGTTCTCCGCGTGCATCGGGTCATGGGTAACCGCTGCGCGCCACCGAGGAGAAACTCGTGGTCAAGAAGCACGGCAAGAAGCAGCGCGCGAAGAACCGCTCGCGCCGTACCGGAGCCGCCCACGCATCGGCGGCCGCCAACTCCCTCCACCGGCACGAGCCGCTGCCGGACATGGCGATCCTCGAGGAACTCCCGCACCGCGCAGGGCGGGAACTCGACACCGAACTCGCCGCCCGCCTCGTCGCCGCCTGCCGCACCGGCTGCAAGCCGTGTCAGCGGACGCTGGCGAAGAAGCTCCGCACCGAGCAGCGGCCGACCCTCGTCGCGCTCGCCGCGGCGGTCTACGCGACGGTGCCCACCCCCGGGTTCACCGCCTCGCCCACCACCCGGACGTGGGCGCCGCTGGCCCGGGCCGGGAAGACGGACGCGTCGGCGGCCGCCGACGCGCTGGCCGCCGTCGAGGCGATGACCGACGCGGACGCCTCCGACCTCCTGGAGGACGCGCTCGACCACTGGGCCGTGGGCGGGGCCTCCCCCGAGGAGATCGCCGACAAGGTCAAGGTCGTCCGGGACGCGCCGCCGCGCCAGCGGCCGGCCGACCCGATGGACGCCTTCCGCAAGGCCGGGATCAAGGTCTTCACACTCGACGACCTCGACCTGCCCGACGGCGTCGACCCCTACCACCTGGCCCCGAACTACGGCGTCACGCTGATGAAGACGGACACGCCCGACGGCCAGCCGATGCCGATGCTCGTGCTGTACCCAGAGACCGAGGACGCCGGGATCGAGGACCTGGAGCGCCGCACCGACTGGGAGCACTGGGGCCTGCACGGGATGCCGGACATGGACCCGCACTGGCGGGTGCGCGCCCGGATCGCCGACCGCTCCCTGCAGGGCCTGGTGCACGTCGGCCCGGACGGCGAGGACGACATCGAGCTGTGGCGGGCCGCCGAGACCGTCAGCCTGCCGGCGCAGTGGTGGAACCTGCTCGACCGCGTCCAGCACGTCCTGGTCGCCGGGCCCGTGAAGGCACCCGAGGACCCCGGCGCCCTGCAGGCCGCGGGCGACGCGGGCGAGCTCCTGGCCGTCGTCGCGCGCGTGGCGTTCGTCTGATGGCCGCCCGTGCCCGCCGTGAGCGCCCGGAACGTCCGGAGCGCAGGTACCTGCCCGGGATCGCGGACGTCCGGATCTGCGGCACCGAGGAGACCGTCAAGGCCGTCCTCGACGTCCTGGAGCGCGAGTTCCGCACCACCAGCGCCAGGGACTACGACGACGGCAAGCGCGCCTACCTCCAGCTCGACACCGGATGCACCGACCCCGACGCGGACTGAGACCGCCTCATTTCCGGTCGGAAATTTAGAACTTGCCCAGGTCACAGGCCACGGCCCCGGTGCCGTCCGGCGCGCACGCACCCGCACCACGGGAGCGCTGACCGCGCCGGTCGGTGCCGGGGGAGCGGGGGTCTGGGGGGCGGCGAAGCCCCCCAGCAGCCACCGGCCCCGGCCCGGGCCCACCACAGGAGACCCGCAGATGCACCAGAAACCCGATCCTCCCGGCTCACCGGCCGACTGCGCCGACGGCGTGGTCTGGCTCCGGCCCGAGTACCAGGGCCGCCAGGGCGAGCTGGTCACCCTGGCGGCCGGCGCCCGGCTCGTCGGCGTCAGCGCGGCCGCCGTCTCGAACTGGCAGAACCGGTACGCGGAGGACTTCCCGGCCCTCGTGCTGCTGACCGGCCCGCCGCACAAGCGGACCAAGTGGGTCGTCGCCGTCGAGCTGGTGGCCTTCGCCCGTGACCAGCGCACCAGGGAGCGCGACCGGACCGGCCACAGGAGCCCGCAGCGCCCGGGCGCCGAGATCGCGGCGGAGCAGACGGCGCACTACGAGGAGGTCCTTCGGACCCTCACCGAGCGGGAGCAGCGCCAGAAGCAGGCCCTGGCCCGCACCCGGGCCGCCAAGCGCGCGGCCGAGGAGAAGCTCACCCGGGCCCGTGCCCGGCTCACCGCCGAGGTCGACGCTGTCGCCCGCCTCGGCATCCCCGCAGCCCGTACGACCACCAACGAGAAGGAGACCCGACCGTGAAGAACACCCACGAGACCGCTGCCGAGACCGACACCTCCGCCGTGATGGCGGGGCGGCACATCACCCTGGACGAGCTGGCCACGGAGCTGTCGGCCATCGAGCTCAGGCTCCGGCAGCTCGCCCGGGCCGCCGAGGTGCCGGCGTCGCCGGTGGAACTCGCGGACGTCATCGACTCCCTGCGCTCCACCGCGTCGACGGTGCGGGAGACCGGTGACCGGATGGGCCTGCTGGCCCGGATCGTCGACGGCGACGTGCCGCTCGCCACCCGCTTCCGCGACTCCGACGACCCGTGGGGCGTGGCCGCGCGCGGCACCGACCGGCCGGGCTTCGGCGGCCCGGCGATCGTGCCGACCGTCTGGCAGCTGCTCAAGCTCGCTCAGGACGCCAAGCGCCCCGGCGGCGAGACCACGACCTACCCGGAGGCGATGGACGGCATCGGCATCGGCTGGGAGTCCAAGGCCGCGTCCGCCCGGCGCCGCCGGGAGCGGGACGCCGCGGTGGCCGTCGAGGTCCTGCGCCTGCCGTGCGAGAAGTGCGAGGCCGGCGAGGGCGAGCAGTGCAAGACGAAGACCGGGTGGGCCGCCGAGAAGCCGCACGTCGGCCGCCAGCGGCAGGCCGAGGCGAACGTGGATGAGCGCCTGGGCTACCTCGGGGACAACCCGGTCGCCGTGCCCGACGCCCGGTAGACCCGCCGACAGACCCCCGGACAGACCCGCTCACGAATCCGCAGACGGGCCCTTGTAAGACCTGTTAGGCCCAACAGGTCTAATGGGGCCCGTCGTCATTCCCCGTCCGTGACATCGCTGGCGGACGGCACGACCTCACAGTCGGTGAATGGCCGGACGTACCGCCGCAGGATCGACTCCTGGACGAACTTCTCCGGCTGCCCCAGTGCCCCCGTCCCCAGCACATGCCCCAGGGCCAGGCACAGAGCAGCCTCCTCGATCCCCGCCACCCCCTGCGTGGTGCTGTAGCCCTCGTCCAGACGCGGCTTTCGATCCTCGAACCGCTGCAGATAGCGGATCTTCCGTCGGTCGGCTTGGATGTCGAGGCGGCGGCGCAGGACCTCGTCGACGATCGCATCTGCGGCGTCCTGGGGCTCCGCGAAGTCACTGAAGGCGCGGGTGGGGCTGTCGTCCATGCCCCGTCAACGAGCGGCGGTCCGAGAAGGTCAGCGGGCCGTACGGATGCCCTGGAAGCCCGGTCCGAGGCCGCGCCGCTTCGGCGGCCTGCGGGCCGGGGGCACCGTCGCCGCGGCGGCGGGCTGCTCCGGCTCCTGGCGGTCGACGTCGATGCCCAGGAGCCGGCGGGCGCCGTCGGTCGCGGCCGCCACGGCGGTCAGGGCCCGCGCCAGTTCCGGCCCGGCACTGCCCAGGGCCTCCGTCAGGGTGTCGATCGCGTCGAGGACGTCCTCGGCGGCCGCCGTGTTCCACCCGCCCGGGCCTGCCGCGTCCGCGAGGTGGCAGGCGGCCTCGGCGGCCTGCTCGGCGTGCTGCTCGACTCCGGGCGCTGCCCGTTCTGCCAGTTCCATGAGCCGCCCTGTCGCCGTCCGCTCCCGAAGTTCTTCGCCCGCAGTGTCACACCGAGCCGATCTTCAACACCCGTAGCAGGTGAGAGGGGCGCCCGGCTCGGGGCCCCGCGATCACGAAGGAGCACCACCGTGGACAACCGCGATCACGACCGCCAGGACACTCCGGGCGACGGGCCTGCCGACGGGCAGCCCGACGGGCACCCGTCCGGGAACGGCTCCGGGTCCGCGTCCGGCCGTGCAGATGGCGGCGAATCCGCAGGTCAGGAGCCGGGTCAAGGGGGTTCCGGAGAGCAGGACACCTCTACTCCTGACTCCGACCCGGCGGAGGAAGGAGAGAGGTCACTGTCCTCCACCCCGCATCAGCGTGGTCTGACGATCGGCATGCTGGCCCGCGTACGGATCGCCACCGCGTTGCAGATCGCCACCGTGACGACGGAGAACCGGGCCGGTATCGGCTACGTCCGCAGGGCGCTGCGCGATCTGGAGACGCTCGGGTTCGTCGGCCACGGCAAGTCCGGGCGGCACAACGCCTACCACCTGACGACGGCCGGACAGCGGGCCGTGCTGGAGAGCGGTGACATCCCGATCCGTCCGAACGCCGCGACGGGCGAGAAGGCGATCGCCGCCGGCCTCGCCAAGCACGGCCTGGCCGTCACCGAGACCCTGGTGCAGTGGAACGCGGCCCTCATGGACTGGGACGTCGAGGTCGCCCACACCATCGACAAGGTGCGCGGCGTGATCTCCGACGCGGTGCTGTACCGCCCGAACCGCGGTGCCGAGGTCGAGTTCGTCGAGGTCGACCGCTACACGATGTCGATGTCCCGGCTCGTCGAGAAGCTCTACGCGTACGAGGCGTACAGCCGGGCGACGTACTGGGAGGGCGAGCGCGGCACCAACGGCGTCACGCGTCTGCTGTGGCAGCAGCGCTACCCGCGCAGCGACCAGTTCCCCGTCGTGCGCCTGGTCCTGGACAACGGCGACGAGGACGCGCTCAACCGGCGGGCCGCGCGGCTGGAGCGGCGCATCCGCGGCATCGGCATCCGGATCGACTACGCCCCGCTGCCGATGCTCCAGCGGCTCCCGTACGAGCGATGGGAGTGGCGGGCGATCGGCTGTCCCGACGATCAGGTGGAGCGGCTCGCGGCGTGACCCGGCCGGGCGTCCTTCGTTGGGCCGGGCGTCCACGTCGAAGCTGGCCGCGGGCGGGGGCTGTCATGGCGACGATCCGGCCCGCGGCCGCGCCGCTCGCGGGTCGCACCCTGGGTCGCGTCCTAGGTCTCCTCCTACGTCGCGCCCTGGGTCACGTCCTGGGTCGCGCCCCGGGTTGCACCGCTCTTCACCGGCGCGGGCCTTGAGCATCGCCGTGACCAGCGCGTTCGGCGCGATTCCCTCCGACGTCGGCCGCCGACTACTTGTCTGTGGTGCCCTCCAGTTCGGCCGCAGCCTCCCTCTTCGCCGAGAAGGTGCCCCAAGTCGTCCGGCGGGCGCCGATGGCGCCGGTAGCGTCGAGCACATGACGACTCAGCAGGGGGAAGACACGGCGGCCGGCCCCGCCGTCGACGAGGAAGAAGCGGCCCGGCGCGCGGTGGCGGCCCAGATGTCCTGGGACGACCCGGATCAGGAGCCGGGCAAGCCGTGCCCGTGCGGCAGCGCCGACGGTCTACACGGCGAGGAGTGCGACTGCGAGGAGGACGCCGTCCTCATCCACGTCATGCGACTGCCGGGTGACCGGGTGGAGGTGACGCTCTGGGAGGACCACTTCACCTGTGTCTACGGCTGCAACTCGTACACGGAGAAGGTGACGCTCCCGGACGCGCCGTGGGGCGTACGGGAGGTGGGGACGGACCGCGTCCGCGTCTTCCCGGGCGTCCACCACCCGCAGGAGGACTACCCGGGTCTCATCGAGCTGGGGAACGGCTGAGCAGCAGCAAGCACACGTCAGCCCCGGTCGGGCCTGTTAGATCCAACGGGTCCGACCGGGGCTGAGCTGTGTGCGGTCAGGCGAGGCCGGCGGAGGCGTTGTCGTCCCAGCCGTCGTCGCGCTGCATGTAGCCGAGCATCGAGCGGGAGTGGCGGGCCCAGCCGCCCTGGTCGGCGATGGCGATGCCGTCCTTGCCCTTCTTGCGCCCGACGGAGGCCAGGCCGATGCGCAGGGAGTGGCCGGTCCAGGCGATCGGCACCCCGGCCCGCTTCGAGATCCGCTTGATGGCGCGGGTGACGGAGTCCGGTCCCATGCCGCCGGTGATGTGGCCCCACTGGTCGATGCCGACGAACGCCGGCGTCGAGGGGTCGGCCCACTGCGGGCCGTGCTCGGCGACCAGCCGGGTGCGGTAGGCGGTCCAGGCCCGCACCGGGCAGATCTCGGGATCGTCGGCGTAGCGGATCTTGGCGTTGCGCACCGAGTGCTTGGTCTTGCCGGTGAGCACGGCGACGACCAGGCCGCGCGGGTGCAGGGTGACGTCGCCGGTCAGCAGTCCGGCCGGGTCCTGGGAGCGGCTGGCGTAGTGGAAGCCGGTCAGCGTGAGGGCCTTGTCCCGGTCGCCGGTGAGGGTGTCGGGGCAGGAGCGGGCGATGGCCCGCAGGCCGTCGATGTCGCCGCCGACCGCCTGTCCGCGGCCGCGCCGCTCCCCGGCCTGCAGGAGCTTGACCGCCAGGCCCTCCAGCGCGGTGCGGGCTGCGGCCTGGTCGTCGCCGGAGACCGTCACGCCCCGCTGGCGCAGCCCGACGACGGCGGCCGCCAGGTGGGTGGAGGCGGAACTGGGAGCGTAGCCCTTGCCGTTCTGCTGGCCCTCGCGCAGCATCCACGCCACGAACGCCACCAGCGAGCCGCGGGTGGCCTCCAGCTCCGGCAGGCGGGCGTCGGCGCAGAACCGCTGCCACACCCGCCAGCTCTTGTTGTAGGTGTCGACGGTGTTGTCCGGGGTGATCTCCTTCTGTACGGCGTCGGCCAGGTCCTCGGCCTCGGCCAGGCGCCGGGCGGCGTCGACGCCGTGGCGTTCGGCCCACCGCTCGATGAGCGCCTGGCGCTCGGCGACGGCCGGGTCCAGCACCGCCGGCGCCCCGGCGCCGTCCGGCTCGCCGACGTCGCCGGCGTCAACCGCCGTCTCCACCGTGACCGTCACTTCCTCGTCACTCCCTCCGTCGGGTAGCCGTGGGCGGTCAGCCACCGGCCGACCGCCTCCATCTGCTGCTTGGCCTGCTCCCACGCCTCCCGGGTGCCGCGCCCGAAGATGGCGTCCTGCCCGGCCCTGACGGCGTTCTGCTGCGCCCATCCGTAGACGAACTGCGGGGTGTTGCCCTCCAGCCGTCCGTGGTCCTCCCACGCGGTGCGCTCGGCGGCCGCCGCCTCGATCAGGGCGGGGTGCCCGTCCTCGGCGGCGTTCGCGGCAACGTCGTGCAGGTAGTAGGCGATGAACGCGCGGGCGGTGGCGTCGTCGTCCTCGGTCACCACCGTCAACGGACCGCCGCCCGGACGGTCTCGTTGTCGCCCAGCTCGGTGAGGGCGAGCACCTGGGCGTGCCGCTCGGGGGTGAGCCCGAGCGGGCTGTCGGCGGCGCGCTCGACGTCGCCGCGGTGCAGGCGGTGCTGTCCTTCGGCCCACTCGCGCAGCAGCGTGCGGGCCTCGTCCGGGGTGATGTCCAGGGCGGCGGCCATCTCGTACCAGGTCGCGCCCATCTCCATCGCCTCACGGATCCTGCTGCCGCGCTGCGCCTCGATCATGCGGTGCATGGACTCGCGCAAGGCGATGGCGGCGAGCGCGTCGCCGAGGTCCCCGCGCTCGATCTCGTACGGGAAGTCCTCGCGCAGGGAGCGGTTCGCCAGCCGGTTGTCGTGCTCGGTGAGCCGCTCCGCGTGCCAGGAGAGCGGGGTCGCCGGCGGGACGTCGTCGGGGCGGCGGATCGTCGCGGCCTGGAAGCGCTCGTACTCGGGGGTGCTCACTCGGTTTCCCTCCCTGTGTCCGGCGCCCGGGTTGACGGGGTGTCATGTCCCGTTCTGTCGCGTCGGATAAGGAGAGCTTATCCGACGTGATCACCACTGTCCGCGATTCGCGGACGCCTGCCGGGCAGGTTGGCCGGATTTCGCTGCACGAAGAGGGTTGGCGTGCATGTATAAGGGAGACAGGTTCAGTGATGCACAACGTGTGCAGCACTCGAAGGGAAACGAGGAATCAGCCTTGAGTCACGTCGTTCCGCTCGCCAACGGCCTGCGCACCGATCACCCGGTGCCGGGCCTGCCCTTCGTCGACGACTCCCACCTCCCGCTCGACGACGGCGCGGAGGCCATCGAGGCCGTCGGCCGCAACAAGGGCCCGGGCATGTGGGGCCGCTTCGACAAGAACCGCGCCGACGGCGGCTGGCGCGCGTTCACCACCGACCCGATCGACCACACGCTCGGCTGGGCGGTGCGCCACCACCCCGAGCTGGGCCGGACCGTGCTCCTGCTGCGCGACGGCGACACCTCCACCCTGCACATGGACTGGGACGGCGAGCAGCTGCTGTTCCGGGCCGGCGGCTACTGGTGGAACGGCGAGACCTGGTACCGGCCCGGGCAGGTCTGGAACCCGGTCGAGGAGGACTACGAGAAGCGCAAGGCCCGCATGGCCGTCACCGTCACCGCCGCCGACATGCTCGACGGCCGCGCCGACCCGGCCAGGGCGTACGTCGCCAAGGTGGCCACCTTCGACCCGGACGCCGCCCGGCCGGACAACTGGCTCGACCACCTGGCGCTGTGGGCCGCCCGCCACCAGGAGCAGGACAACGCGCTGCCGCTGGAGCGGTGCGTGGTCGACGTCTCCAGCCCCGAGCTGACCGGCGCGCAGCTGATCGGCGCCCCGGAGCTGGCGGAGCTCGGCGGCATCACCGCCTCGACGCTGCGCGCCTACATCTCGCGCGGCAACTCCGAGGTGCCGCTGCCCCAGGCCGTCGTCGGCGGCCGCGACCAGTGGGCCCGGGCCGTGGCGGACGACTGGGTCGAGTCCCGCCAGCGCTCCTACCAGGGCGTCAAGACCGCCATGTCGGGCGGCGACCCCGACAGCCTCTCGCCCGGCGCGGTCGAGGTCCGCGACCGGTTCGCCGTCGACTTCCAGCACACGCTGTACGACCGGCCCGACGTGCGCAAGCGGTGGGTGCTGCGCCACCGCAACAAGGACTCCGTCTCGGAGGTCGCCGGCACGCTGGCCTGGTCGGTGGCCGCCAGCCTCGACGAGATCGTCCCCACCGAGCACCTGGGCCGGACCGTGCGGGCCGCCGTGCTGTTCGACTTCGCCGAGTCCGTCGGGATGTTCAAGGACGACGAGGACGGTGAGGGCCTCGAGGCGTGGTGGCACCTCAACCTGACGCCGTCGGTGGCCAAGACGCTGGACTGGTACATCCGGTGCTTCCCCGCCGAGGCGTACGCCACCATCGGGGAGATCCAGCGCCAGGCCCACAACACCTGGAAGGCGCCGGCGGCGGACACCCTGAGCGCGCTGCGCTCGGCGCTCTCGCTCGACGGTGAGCTGACCGACGAGCAGCGCGCGACGTACTTCGCCCTGCTCGAACCGCACGAGGACACCGACTGACCCGAGCGTCCTCACCGCCCGATGACGGGGGCCGGAGCCAATGCCAGTGGCTCCGGCCCCCGTCGCGTGGACTGTAGCCGCGACGGCCGTGGGACGCGTGGGTGCTGCCCGCCGGCCGGGCGAAGGAGCGACTCCCCGCCCGCCTGGCGGGAGCGGAGCGCGTTCCTCTCCGGAGTCCCGCCACGGTTGCCCGCGCCCGGGCGAGGCTTCCTCCAACGCCCGCCGAACGAGAGGACGCCTGCGATGACGGACAGCCCCTTCGCCGACCCTGCCGAAGCCGCCGCGGCCCTGGCCCACGCCATGCAGGCCATCGGCCAGGCCAGCGTCCACGGCCCGTACGAGGTCGAGGTGCACGTCAGGGTGATCCCGGCCAGCGTCGCCGCACGGCAGCGCCGGGAGCACGCGGAAGCCCGCGAACTCTTCCGGCAGCGCACCGAGCCCTCGCCCTGGCGGACGCGGGACCGCCCCGGCCCGGGCAGCAGCCGCTGACTCGTCCGCGATTCACGGACGGCTGCCGGACAGCCCGCCGCCGGAGGCCGGACAGCCGTCTCCCGGGGCGACACCGCGCCGCCCGCCGCTTTCTCCCCGCACCCCTCTACCTCACCCCGAGCAGCCCGCCCGGGCCCGCCGCGGTGTCACCCCATCCAGCCGATTCGCCTCCCTCTCCTGTCCTGCACCGCCCCTCTCCACAGAGGGGGTGAAGGGCAGCGCGCCTTTCGCGGGCGTGCTGCCCGACGGTCGACGGGAGACGGCGATGGAGTGGATGGACACCGTGCGCGAGCTGGCGGAGGACCCGCTGGTGCGTACGGCGGTGGGGGAGGGCTTCCGGGCGATCGTCCGGCGTGTGCGGCGCGGGCGCGGAGCGGCGGCCGCGCACAGTGAGGCGGGGCCAGCCAACCCGGCCGGGGCCAGCGAGGGAACGGAGAGGCCGATGACGAACGCCACCGACACCACGACGGGCGAGCAGCTCGCCGAGGAACTGCTGCAGGGCGTGGGCAACGAGGGGATGCGGGCGGCAACCCGGTTGCTCGGCGCGCACCGGGACGGGTTCTGGCTGCGGCGCCTGCTGGAGGACGAGGCGGAGTTGTCGGCGACCGCCGACAAGCCGGTCATCGACCGCCGCGGTACGCACCCCTCGGTGGACTGGGACACGATCGGGCTGCTGATGATCTCCCGGCCCGGCGCGCTGAAGTGCTCGCGCAGCGAGATGGCGATGCTGGAGGTGGCCGCGTCGCTGGTGTCCCGCTGCGCGGTGCAGCTCGGCGCGGTCGTCCAGGCCGTCGACGAGGACGAGCTCCGGCTGATCCTGCGGGCGCTGCAGGAGACCGCGTACGGGGCCGACGCCCGCTGACGGGTGGCGACAGACGGATGCCGGGGTGGCAACGCGCGTGAGCTGCGCGTTATCCACCCCGTATCCAGTTGCAGACCGGCCGCGCGGCGGGCTGCCAGCGGGACTACCGGCGGCGGAGGTTCACCCAGGAGCCGCCGAGGGCGGTCACCGCGCCTCCGATGGTGCCGACGGCGGTCGCGGCCTCTGTGTTGTGCGTCAGTGCCAGTACGACCACCGCGACGATGGAGACCAGCGCGGTGAGGGTGGTCACCCACGCGAGCAGGTTGGGGTGGCGCGGTAAGTCGTTTGGGGTACGGTCAATGGTCGTCAAGGTCTCCGGTCTCCTCACAGTGAGCGGGCACCCGACATCAGGCGAGTGGGAGATCCCGGCGGAGCCAGGCCGGCAAGCATCGGCTCCGCAAGGCGGTCTCCCTTCGTCGTTCCGAAGGGCGTTTGGTGCCCAACCACGTTACTGGTGGCCGTGTGGTGCTCCGGTCCAGCGTCACCACGAACCGTCGCCTCCTCCGCGTCCGCCCAGAACGCGATTCCCCGTCCGCCTAACACGCGCGCGAAGCAGACGAGCTGATCCCTCTTCAGGGAAAACGCCAGGTCAAAGCCCGTTCTGTGGAGAACTCGCCCGTACGCCGCTCCACCGACCCCATGTGATGCAGGTCACGGAGATTTCTTGCGGTGCAGACGTCCCCAACCCCGCCTGACGGCCGCCACGTTGGCCCCCACGCCCGGCGAAGAGGTCCATCAGCGGCGCTGCGTGTACCGCGCGACCTGTCGGTCGACGGCGGCGTCGACGGCGGTGAACGGGCGTACGCGCAGGAGTCCGCCGGCGCCCGGGTCGGGCCCGCCCGGCGGGAGCAGGCCGACGTCCTGGGCGACGCCGTCGACCCACCGGCCGTCCGGGCCCGGGGCGCCCTGCAGTTGGCGAAGGACGGGGGCGGTGCCGAGGTAGAGGGCGCGGCGCTGCGCGTGCCGGTAGGCCCGCAGGATCGTACGGAGCGCGGCCGTGGGCTTGGGGGTCAGCTCGACCTCGACGGCGACCGGGAGGTCCCCGGGCGGCACGGCGACCAGGTCCGGCCAGTGCACGGCGCGGGCGCCGACGGGTACGGCCAGGGTCTCGCCGCGCCGGGCACCGGTGGGTACCCCGGGTACCCGCAGGGCTGCCAGCAGCTCCGCCGCGCGGCCGGGCACGGCTTCGGCGGCGTGGACCTCCCGCTCGGAGAGCACGGCGTACCCGTGCGTCTCCAGCGCGATCCCGGCGTCCGCGACGGCCAGGCGGTGCAGCAGCCGCTCGCCCGGCGGCCGTGGGGCGCTCAGCCCGGTGCCGGCGATCCGTGTGCCGCGCTCGGTGGGCCACAGGACCGTCCGGGCCCACCGCACGTCCGCGCTGCGCAGCAGCAGCCCGGCCTCGGTCATCAGCCGGACCCGCCGCCGGGCGGCCTCGATCCGTCCGCCCCAGCACGCGTGCGCGGCCTGGTGGAGCGTCAGCGTGCTGTAGCGGGTGGCCAGTCGCAGCAGCTTCTCGTCCTCCTCGGTGCGCTGCCAGCCGTCTCCCCGGGCCTCGCCCGTGCCGCGCGTACGCCGCCGGCGTTCCGCCCGCTCCCGGTAGACCCCCGTCGTCCTCGTCTCCACTGCCTTGCTCTCTCCCTGTAGTTGGCGCGCGGCCGCCGCGTCTCGGCGGTGCGGGAGGGAGCGTGACCTGCGAAGCGGACACCGGCCGGAACAGACGTCGTCCACCACCGGGCGGAGGATCTGGTGGAGGACCGGGCGGCGCACTGCGCGACGGCGCTAGGGTCCGGCTCGTTGACCAGCGCAGACGACGGCCACCTACGGTCGGCGCCGACGAGACGAGGTGAAGACCATGTCCGAGGCAGTCGCCCCGGAGGTACGGGCCGCACAACGGCGCGTGATCAGTACGGTGCAGGTCTCCGGGGTGTTCAACGGCGACGGGCTCGCGCTGTGGCGGGAGGACGGATGCGGCGAGTGGAAGGCCACCGCCGCCGACCTCAGCCGGGACCTGGAGCTGCTGGAGGTGCCGCACACGATCGTGACGGCCTTCCGCTTCCCTCTCGCCAGCTCCCACAGCAAGGCGATGCGGCGCGGGGAAGAGGTCCGGATCGTCCGCAACGATCTGACGCACCTGATCCGGTGGATGCCCTCGCTGAAGGAGAGGATCGGCGACATTCCCGACGACAGCCCCGGCTGGACCTTCCACCTGTTCCAGCCCCGCGCCGAGGGCATGGCCATCCTCAACATGGCGCTGTCGGCCGACTGGCCCGCCTGGTCGAAGAAACAAGCCCGCGCCGCCAGGCTGGTCTGCGCGGAGTGCGACTACGACCTGCGCGACTTCAAGGACGAAGCCCGGCTTCCCTACGACATCCGGCTCCCGGAGCAGCCCAACCGGCGGCGGCTGGTGTGCGGGCAGTGCTGCGGTGACGGTCTCCAGGAGATGGAGCGTCTGGCCCTGCTGAGCGGGAAGACGCCGTGACCCCCCGCCAGCCCCTGCCGCCCGGTACGGACACCGTGCTGATCGCCGAAGTCGTCGGCCTGCTCAACTCCGCCGAGCACTACCTGACGGCCGGCGCCGATGCCCGACTGCACTACTTGGACAAGCGGGCCGCGCTGCTGCACCGGCTCGTCGACGCCACCGGCTACGAGTCGTCCCGCTACCTCGCGCAGGACGCCGAGGACCGGGCCGCCGACGCCCGCGCGGCCGCCGAGGCGCTGGCCCGAGAGTGCGGCGACCCGCCGCCCCGGCCCCGCCAGGTCTGACGGTTGCCCCCGTTAGACCTAACAGGGCTGACAGGGCATGACGTGCGACGGCGCCCACCCCGTGCTGCTGTGGGGTGAGCGCCGTACACGTTCGGGTGTTCCGGTCCCGGCGGGTGCCGTAGCTCGGCTACCGTGCCGTTATGAGCGAGCCGTTCGCCCAGGGCGAGGACCATCCGGCATGTGGCATCTGCCCGTCGAAGCGCCTGCCGCGCGAGGCGTTCGTGGTGTACTCGCGCCCCTCGTGGGAGTGCCCGTTCGACCCGGCCGACGGCTTCCGCTACACCCTGGACGACCGGACGCCGGCGTGCGTGCACCCGCACAAGGTGGGGCTGGAGCCGGACCGAATCGCCCCGCCGCCCAGGACGGAGCCGGAGGACGAGCCGGAGCCTACGCCGCGGCGTAGTCGATGGCGCTTGTCATTCCGCGGTCGGTGATGCCGATGGCGGCGTACGCGGTGTCGAGGACCTGGCGGCGCCGCTCGGCCTCGGCGGCCGGGATCCAGTAGCGCTCGCTGACCGGGCCGAACGCGGCCTCGTACGCCTGGTGCGTGAAGTCGCCGGTGTCCCACGGCGTGTCGATGGCGTGCTCGTTCACCGTGGAGTGCACGAACAGGTGCCCGGTGCGCTGCTGGACGCGGGACAGGGCGGTGAACTGGGCGCACAGCGCGTGGCAGGTGACGTCGACCGGCACGGGCACGGGCAGCTCGGCGAGCAGCTCGTCGCCGGTCAGCTCGTACACGGCCGTCTTGAGCGCCATCACCTTGAGGGCGTCGTCCAGGAGGTGACCGGCGTCGCGGGCGACGCTGTAGGTGCTGATCAGCGGGCCGCCGTAGAAGTCGTCCCAGTCGCTGCTGTACTTGGCGCAGCCGTCGAGGACGGTCTTCATCTCGGCGTCGGCCTGCCAGGCACCGTGGATCTCACGGGCCCGCGCGGCGACATCGGCAGGGGCGGGAAGTGCGGTTGCGGTGGTCACTGGTCTTCCCTTCGTCGGGGTGGTGCTCGGTCGGGTGGTGCCGGCTGGACCGGGGGAGCGTGACGTCCGACCCCGGTCCAGCCGGGTCTACAGGGGCCGCAGGACCACGAGGACCAGGGCGGCGAGCGCGCCGCCGAGGAGCCAGGTCTGCCACCAGGCCCACCAGGGCAGGCCGCAGCGCCGGCGTCGGCGGTGGCTGGTCATGGTGCGGGGGCGGTGTCCGGCGTGAGCGTGGTGTGCAGCTGCTTGACCTCGGTCAGCCGGTCCAGCCGTTCGTACAGGGCACGGACGAGCCCGGCGCGGTCCTGGACGCAGGACGCGGTGCCCTGCAGGCCGCCGGACAGGCACCGGTCGGTCTCTTCGAGGACCAGGTCTGCCAGCACGCGGGCCTGGTGGTCCTCGGGGAGCCGGGCGGCGGCGCGGCGGACGTCGCCGGCCACCGCCTGGGCGGCTCCGGCCAGCAGCAGGGCGAGCTGCTGGTAGTCCGCCGTCTGCAGGCCGGGGTCGTCCGTCCACGCGAGTACGGCCTTGGCCAGGCACTGGTGGGTCGTGCGGTCGAGGGGGAGCGTGCCTTCGATGCGTCCCTCGGGGTCGTACAGGACCGTGTGTGTGCTGGTCATCGGGGGGCCTCGCTGGGTGGCGTGGTCGCGGAGGACGCGGTCTCGTTCGTCGTACGTTGACCGCAAGGCGACCGTATGGGGACGCTGAGTGCGGTAGGACTGACCGTGAGTACGGGTTTCGGTGCGCAGGGCGACCGGGGAGCAGGCCGGTATGGGCAGGCCGCGACGAACATCGGCAGGTGCCGTCACCGGCTTCGTGCTGCGCCTGGTCCGCGAGTCCATCCCGCTGACGCAGGCCGCCCTGGCGGAAGCGCTGGGCGTGGAGCTGGACACGTTGCAGGGCTGGGAGTCCGGGCGGCGGCCGCTGGCGAACATGCGGGCCGGGGCGCTGCTGGATCTGCGCCGGCGACTGCCCGCGCTGGGCGCGGATGGGGCGCTGGTGCAGTGGCTGGACGCGGCGATGGACGCGGACCGGATCATTGCCGCCGGACTGGGCGGTGACACCGGCGGACCCCATCCGCTCGCCGTGTGGGTGCACACCCGGGACACCGCGCACATGCTGGCCTGGGCGCTGAACGGCTCCGTTCCGCCCGCGCTCGCCGGGCGGTTACCCAGGCCCCGGCGGGGCCCGGTCGCCGTGGCGCCCCAGCTGGCGCCCGCCGAGCGGACGGTGTTCTTCGACCACCTTCGGGCCACCACCGAGCAGGCGGCGGCGCAGGGGAGATCGGGGGCACTGCTGCACCGCCAGGCGCTGTATCTGGCCTCGTACGACCGCGGCCCCGACGCGGCCGCGTGGACCGCGCACACGCTGCACCGTCGGCGTGATCTCCTGGCCCGCAGGGGCTGGTCGCCGCACTGGGCGGAAGCCCGCTCCACCGCCACAGCACTGGCCCGCCTGGGAGACCCGCAGCCGCTGCTGGACTTCATCGACCGTGCCCTTGCCGACGACGACACGGCGGAGGCCGCGAACTTGAACTACTGGGCGCTGTGGCTCGGTGCGCTGCCGGTTCCGCAGGCGGACGACGCCTTCATGCGCGACCGTGACCTGACGGGCTGGGATCCGGTGACCCTGCTGCGCGGCCTGGCCCGGGGGCTGCACGTGGCACCCGGCTATGTCGATCTGTACGCGCACTCGCTGTGGGCTCTGCTGACGGCGTTCCCCTGGCTGCCGCAGGCGGCCGGCCCGCTCGCCGGGCCGCTGCGCGAGCGGGCCGCCCAGCTCTTGGACGGGACGGCCATCTCAGCAAGATCGCGGCACGAGTTGGGCCACGTCCACTACGTTTTCGATCACAACCGCTGACGATGGAGGACCGCATGGCCGACGACACCACCAGGGGCACCGCGAGCTTCATCTCCGAGATGGGCGTGCTCAAGCGCGTCGCACGGACCGGCTGGTGGTTCACCGGCAACAAGGCCCCGGAGTCCGTAGCGGAGCACTCCTTCCGGGTCGGGGTGATCGGCTCGGTGCTCGCCATGATGGAAGGCGTCGACCCGGCTCGGGTCGCGCTGATGTGCCTGTTCCACGACTCGCAGGAGACACGGGTCGGGGACATCCCGCACATCGGGCGGAAGTACATCAGGGCCGCCCCCAACCAGGAGGTGACCGCCGACCAGGTCGCCAACGCCCACCCGGCGGTCCGCCAGGGTGTGCAGGGCGCGGTCGACGAGTACGAGGCTGGCGAGACTCCGGAGGCGATCGTCGCCCGTGACGCGGACAAGCTGGAGTGCCTGGTACAGGCGGTGGAGTACCGGGAGCAGGGCTACAGCCTCACCCAGAACTGGATCGACACCAGCCTGGCCAGCCTCAAGACGCCGTCGGCGAAGGCCCTGGCCGACGCCGCGCTGTCGATGCCGTCGCTGGAGTGGCAGAAGAACTTCCTGCCGTCCTGACCGCCGCGCACGCCACGGGCCCCCGGAACTCGCCTTACGGCCGGGGGCCCTACGCACGCCTGCTCACGCCCTGTTGGCCCTGTTGGACCCAACAGGTCTACCGGCCCATGGACGGCCCTCCACGGCCCTGGGAGGGCGGCTGGTGGTGGTAGCCGGCCGACTCCTGGGCCCGGGCCCGGGACTGCTCGGCGGCTGCGCGTTTCTGCTCGACGATGTGCGAGCGGCGGGCCTTGGTCTCGATGTCGTGCAGCTCGGGGTACTTCGTGGCGATGGTCTTGCGCAGGGCCCGCTCGGCCTGGCCGGCCGCCACGGCCTTCCGGCTCTTGGCGGCCGCGTCGGTGTACTGGGTCACGTCGCCCTGCAGGCGGGCCAGCTTCTGGGCGTCGCGGCGGTCCAGGCGCATCTCGACGTCGGGCAGCCGCTCGCGCATCGCGGCCAGCCGCGCGGTGACGACGTCGATGTCCTTCGGCGCGGGCTTGTCGGCATCGAGGTCGCGGAACTGCCCGACGAAGTTGCTCTCGCGGACCAGCTTCCACGCCTCATCGCGGGCCTTGTCCGCCGCGTTCGCGGCCCGGCTCGCCTCCGCCCGCAGGGCCGCGCGCTCGGCGGACACGTCGCGGATGTCGGCGTCCAACTGCTTCAGGGTGAGCTTGGCGCGACGCCGCTCGATGAAGCTCAGGTCTCGCTTGGGCTCCAGGTACTCGCGCAGATAGGTGTCCCTCTGCTCCGCCTCCTTCCGTGCGTTGAGGGCGCGGGCGGCCTCTTGGGCCGCCTCCTTCGCCTTGGCCTCCGCCTGGTCCAGCACGGTGGCGGCCGCGGCGACGAACGCCTGCCCGCGGGTCTGCCCGGACGCCTTCTCCTGGGCGAGGCGCTCCTCGAGGGCGCGGGCCTCCTCCGCCGTCTGCGCCGCGGCGCGCTCGGCGATCCCGGCCCGCTCGTAGGCCAGCCCGATCGCCCGGTCCAGGTCGGCGTCCGACCGCTTGCCGTACGGCCGGGTCTTCCAGGACTGCACCGAGGCCATCTCCCGCAGGCGCTGGATCTCCGCCAGGCGCTTCTCGCTGGCGGCCCGCTCACGGGCGTCGTCCTCGGTGGCGGGCTGCACCTGCACGGCGACGTCGGCGGCCGCGGTGTCCCCCTGTGCCTCGGCGGCGGCCCGCAGCGCCTCCTCCTGCGCCTGGCGCGCGAGGCCGGTGGAGACGGCGGTCGCCGCCCGGGCCCGCCGCAGCGCGGCCTCGGACTCCTCGCGGGCATGGGCGACGGCCCCCTCGCGGGCACGGGCGGCGGTCTCGTCATCGCGTACGGCCTGGACGGGCACGCGGGCGGGGGCCGGCGGTTCGCGCAGCAGGTCCGAGACCATGTAGTCGCCCCGGTCCTGCCCGAGGAACTTGGCGAAGGCGGTGACCGCGCGGTGCAGGCGTTCGGCCTCGGTGCGGGCCTCGCCGAGACGGGCCTGCGTGTCGTCGTCCTCGATGGCGGCCAGGGGAAGCCACAGGTGGTTCTCGGCACGGCCCCGGGTGATGCCCGGGTAGACGGCGAAGGCGTTCGCGCCGTGCCCGTAGAGCAGGCTCACCTCGCTGGTGAGGCCCTGGCTCGCGGCGACCGTCATGGCGTAGCCGAGGGAGAGGGCGCCGGAGCTGAGGGCCTTCGGCTCGTACCAGGCGGACACGGTCTCGCTGGTCTTCTTGTCGCGCCAGGTGATCTCGACGCGGTGGTCCTCGTCGATCGCGGTGACCACGGCCCGGTAGCCGTTGAGGACGTCGGGGCCCTCGCCGCGCCTGCTGCGGTAGTCGTTCTGGCGCACGCGGACCAGGTCGCCCACGGCGAGGTTCAGCTCCGCGCCGCCGGACAGGGCGTAGCGGTGCTCCGCGCCGAGCTCGCCGCGCTGCCGGCGGATCTGCT
Source organism: Streptomyces sp. NPDC107654 (assembly GCF_055639035.1). NCBI lineage: Bacteria > Bacillati > Actinomycetota > Actinomycetes > Kitasatosporales > Streptomycetaceae > Streptomyces > Streptomyces sp. NPDC107654. Next base: position 25,557 of record NZ_JBVKBI010000037.1, on the reverse strand, counting down.
GGGCCCCCAGGTTCAGCACGTCCACGTCCGCGTTCTTGGCGGCCAGCACGGTCAGCGAGTCGATCAGGTCGTGCGGGTCGCTCCAGCGGCCGCGCACCTCGTCCCAGGTGGTCAGAATCTGCCCGTGCGCCTCGACGGCGCTCTCGGTGGCGTGCACCCGGCCGGTGTCGGCCAGGATGCGAAGGGCCTGCTCGTGGTCACCGGTGCGCCACACCTCCAGGGCGGCGCGCTCGGCGTCGTTGCGCTGACGCCGGTTCTCGGTGAGGACCAGGCCACCGACGAGCCGGTGGACCTCCTTGAACCATCCGCCGGGGCCGATCGCCTGCAGCTGCTGCGGGTCGCCGATCGCCACCAGCTTCGTGCCGGTGCGCTGCGCCTCCGTCATGAGGACGGCGGCCTGCCGGTCGTTGGACATGGTGGCCTCGTCGACGACCAGGACGTCGATGCCGGTGAGCCCTTGGCCGTCGCGGATCTGCTGGAGCCAGGAGGCGATCGAGCGGGCCGGGATGCCCGACGCGTCGTCCAGCGACTTGGCGGCGACGGCGGACACGGTGGCGCCGGCGTAGGTGTGGCCGGTGGCGTCCCACGCGATCCGGCACGCCTCCATGAGCGTGGACTTGCCGGTGCCGGCGGCGCCGATGTGCGCGTCGATGCCGTGCCCGGCGGTCAGCGTCCGCTCGATGGCGGCGCGCTGTTCGTCGGACAGGGCGAAGCCGTTGGCGACCTCGAAGACAGACATGGCGGCCGCGGCCTGCTCGGCGGTCAGCTGCACCGCCCCCTCGTCGAACCGCGCCAGTGCCTGGCCGGTGACGAATTCCTCGGCGTCGAGGATGTCGCGGGTGGTGTAGCGGTCCATCGACGACATGACGGTGGAGCCGACGTGCGGCAGGCGCACCGCGTACCCCTCGACGGCGAGGACCTGGTCCGCGAGGTCGTCCAGGAGACCCGGCTCGGCGCCGATGCCGAACTCCATCGCCGTCGCCACAGCGGCGAGCAGCTGCGCGCGGGAGAACGACTTCTCCGACGCCGTCAGCCCGGTCTCGGGGTCGAACACGACCCGCGCGAGGTCGTCCGGACCGGGCCGCTGCGGGCCGCCGCCGGGACCGTCGATGCCCGCACCGCCGCCCCCGTCGGGCGGCCCGGGCGCGGCGGCCGCCACCATCGCGTCGACGTCGCCGACGACCGCCTCGGCGCGGGTGCGCCAGCTCGCCCTCATCCCGGACGCGTCGGCGTCGACCTTCGCGCGACGGGTCTCGTCGGCGACGCGCTGCCGGTCCTCCCGCGAGGCGTCCGAACCCACCCGCTCGTCGAGCGCGATGTGCCGACGGGAGAACGCGTCGCGCAGCTCCTCGGGAACGTGCCGGATCTCCCACGCGCGGGTCTCCGGGTTGTACTCGCGGCGCACGCCGAACGTCTCGTACGTCAGCTCCCGCACCCGCGCCTTGAAGAAGGCGTCGAGGGCCTTGGCGTGCCGGTGGAAGTCTTTCCCGCTGTTGGCGACGGCCCGCCACTCACCGTCCTCGCACAGCGCCATGTTGGCGATCGTGACGTGGACGTGCAGGTGCGGGTCTCCCGGTTCGCCCGGCGTCACCGGACGTGCGGCGAGGTGCTCCACCGACCAGCCGAGCAGACCGCCGGTCGCGATGCGCACCTTCTCCCCGTCCTCGCCGGTGACGGCGTAGCCGATCCACTCCTCGGCCTGGCGGACCGTGTCGTCCTTCGCCCGCTGCACCAGCTCCCGGAACGTGCGCTCGTCGAGGTCGCGCATGAGCCCGGACACCGTGCTGTCCGACTTCGGCAGATCGAGCACGAGGTCCCATCCGCGCACGCGGGTGTCGATCCGCTTGCCCATGCTCGCCCGCGCCCGCTCGACCGTCTCGGTGCCGTAGACGTCGGCGAGGTCGAGGCCGGCCGCGCGGGCGAGCTTGTGCAGCGTGCCGACCTGGACCCGCTGCCCCTCGCCGAACCGGTGCACCATCCGCTGCTGGGTGGCGAGCTCGCGCTGCTGCTTCGGCTTGCCCTCCAACAAGTCGGCCGGCTCGACACCCTTCTCGGCGGCCAGCGCCTCGATCGCCTCGGTCAGCCGCGCCACCGTCAGGTGCGCGTCGGGATGGACGCGTACGGAGGCGGTGGAGGCGAGCAGCCGGGCGCCGGTGGCGGGGTGGCAGCCGTTCATGATCCGGCGTGCGGCGTCCTTCGCCTCGTCGTCCAGGTGCTCGCCCGCCGCGTACCCGAATGCGCTCATTCCGCTGCCGACCCACACCAGGTGGCCGTCGCCCTCCGGTCGCAGCCGGTAGTCGACGGCGGCGTCGACCGAGTCGTCCAGGACGAGGGTCTCCGCCGCGTCGGCCTCGACGACACCGCATCCGGCCTGCTCGCGCAGCCGGTACTCGACCTGCGCGTCCGCCCTGATCTTCGTCAGCCAGGCCATCCGGCCGCCCTCCCCGCTTGTGCGCTTGTGCGCTTGTGCGCTGTTCGGCCCGGCCGTGCCGGACCTCCCCCGCCGGGGGAGGTCCCTTTGTGCCTAGGTCTTGTTTGATCTTGAACCTGTGGACAGGTGATCGAGTCAGCCACAGGGATCATTGACAGTAGCTCGTGATCGGAGGTTGCCGAAAAGGCGTCTGGCCTGGTGGGGCTGCTGGCTCGGTACGGGTCTGCCAGGGGGTCTGTCGGCAGGTGTGCGGGCGGGTCTGCCGGGCGGGGAATCCGGCCCGGGAGCCGTCCGCGATTCGCGGACGGTTTCCCCGGGAGGCGACTGCGGACGGTGGTCGGCGAGCGTCGCCGCGGCGAGGCCGGCGGGGGCGGGCCGCGCCGCCGGGCGAAACGTCGCCGTCGTCGGCGACGGCCCCCTTCCCCGGTCTCCGGCGACGGTCCCGGCGCCCCCAGGACGGTCCCCGCCTCGGCCCCCGGGCGACCGCCCCGGCGTCCCCAGGACGGTCCCCGTCCCGGTCCCCGCAGCGTCCCCACGACGGTCCCCCGTCTCCGTCCCATGACGGTCCTGGCGCACCTGCGGCGCACACGCGCTTTGCCTGTTCTTGGCGTTCTTCCGGGACCGTGTTCCGCGCGCACTTTGCCCCCGCTTTACCCGCTGGTCGGCGCGGTTTCGTGACCGCTCGGTCCCCGATGTCGTCCGTCCGGTGCACGGGGACCGGTCCCCGATGACGTGCTACACGGTCCCCCGCGCACGGTCCCCGAAGGCTCGTCAGAGGGACGGTCCCCGTGTCGGACCGTCAGCCGCACCGTCCCGTTCTGCTCGGTCCCCAACGCGTCAGGGGACCGGTCCCCGGACATGCCGAAGCCCCCGGCCGCAGGGTTCGCGGCCGGGGGCTTCGAGGTGTCATTCGAGGCGGAGCATGACGACCTCGTCGAGGATCGTCGGGGGCTTGCCGGTGTAGGTGTAGCGGGCGATGCCGTGGCCGCGCGGGAGGTCGATGGTCCAGGTGCCGGCGGCCTCGTCGTCGATGCGCGCGCCGGGCGGCTGGATGCCCATCTCGTGTGCCTCGCTGATGGCGACGGTGACGGCGAAGAAGGCGCTGAAGGCGTCGGCGTCGGTGAGCGCGGCGTGCTCCAGGACGGCCATGGCGTTCTCGGAGGGGACGACGGGCCAGCCGTCGTCTTCGTCATACTCGCTCACGCCGCTCCGGCGGCGGCGCGCGCCCGGTCGATGGCGTCCCAGTCGATGTGCCGGGCACCGCGGCGCTCGCGCATGGCGTCGATCTCGCTCCAGTCGATCGCGCCGCCGGCGGCGATGCGGCGGAGGAACACGGTCGTCATGGAGGCGGTGCCGGGCGGGGTCACGGTGTCGCTCGGCGCGGCGGCCTCGAGGACGGCGATGCCCCACCACTTCGACAGGCACGCCTCCAGGTCGGCGGCCTCGGTGGTGCGGGCCTCCGCGTTGAAGGCGGCGCGCTGGGCGGACGGCAGGGCGTCGGCGATGCCGTCGATGGTGCGGGGGATCGGGGCCACCCGATCGCGGGTCTGTGGGCTCATCGGTTTCCTTCCGACAGTGTCGAGTGTGCCGCCCCGGGCCCGGCCGGGTCGAGCGGCGGGCGCGGGGCGGCGGGGTCAAGGTAGGCGGCGCACGCCGCGGTGAAGGCGGCCGTGAACGGGTCGCCGGTGTCGTCCTGCTGGAGCTCCCACCACGCGTGGGCGACCAGGTCGGCCAGCTCCTCGGCGTGCTCCTGGCCGACGTCGACGACCGCCCCGGTGGCGCACCGCGCCGCCCGGCGGCTCAGCCAGGCGGGCAGTGCGCCGGGGGCGGGGTGGCACACCTGCAGCGCGGCGTACAGGACGCCGGGCAGGCGGATGCTCACGCGTCGCGGACTTCGATGCCTGCGCCGTCGACGGGCGGGCGGGCGACGACGGACAGCCGCACCGTGCCGTCGTCGAGCGTGGCGAGCTGCACGGCATGGTGGGTGCCGTCGGCGGTGCCGGTCGCCTCCGCGTCGAGCGCGGCCGCGGGCAGGTCCATGCTCCCGCCGTGGTGCATCAGGACGGCGATCAGCATCCGGTGCGACATCTGCGCCGGGTCGGGCAGGCCGCTCACCAGTGGCCGCCCTCGGCGCCGACGAGCTTGGCCACCATCGGGCCGACGTCGCGGTTGATGGCCGCCACGGCGACGGCGACGGCCTGCTTGGCGTCGTCGATGAGCAGCTCCTCGACCGGCCACTTCCCGGCGGGCCGGTGCAGTGTCCAGCCGTCCGCCGGCACGCGCAGGGTGGCGGCCAGGAGCAGCGCGGGCTTGGACTCGTCCTGGGGGGCCTGCAGGGGGCTGAGGCCGTCGGAGGAGTACGCGTACCGGTCGGTTTCCCAGTCGCGGACGGCGGCGTACGGCGGGCGCACGCTGGGGGCGAGCTGGCCGTGCTGGACGGGGGTCTCGACCTCGACCAGGAGGCGGCCGTCCTCCTGGGACTGGGTGAGCCGGACGGCGCCGACGTCGGGGCGGATGCGGACGTAGCCGGGGGACATGATCGGCCCGGTGCCGACGCTCCAGGCCCACACCAGGAAGGCGGCCGGGTCGGTGCGGTCCTCGTCCCACAGGTCGTTCATGTGCTGGGCGAGGTAGCGGCCGAAGCGGCTGTCGAGCGGGGCGTTGCTGTCGCCCATCTCGCGGTCGTAGTCGTCGGCGATGCGGACAAGGGTGGTGCTGGACCAGGCGGTCACGAGGGCTCCTCGGGAGGGAGGCGGGGACGGTTTCGGCGGCCCCGCCTCGGGTCGGTCGTGGTGGGTCAGCGGCGGAACGGGTTGCCGAGTTCTCCGTGCACGAGGGCCCGGACGATCTCGGCGACCTGGGAGGCGCCGGCCTTCGAGGCCGGGGCGGCGATCGACAGGAGGGAGGCGCCGTTCTGGTTGAAGGCGATGTCCCATCCGGCGTTGGAGGCGATGCCGACGATCAGGTTCGCGTCGCCGTGGAAGCCGCCGCGCGGGGTGTCGGCGCCGCGCTCGACGATGACGCTGGCGCGGGGGCCGGGCTTGGCGCTCAGGCCGATCTCGTCGGAGGTCAGGGCCTCCAGCAGGTGCCGGGCCAGGGCGAAGGTCTCCTCGGCGGTGCGTTCCTTCTCCGGCCGCTCGTAGCGGCGGGAGACGACGTCGAGCGCGCCGCTGGCGAGGTCGACCGACCATCCCCACTCGGAGGCGGTGACGCCGTGGCGCTCGCCGGCGGCCCACAGGTCGGTGAGGAGTTCGGCGGCGTGCTCCAGGACGCTCGGAACGTACAGGGTGGTGCGGTGGGAGCGGCTGGCCTTCTCGACGGCGGCGTACGCCTCGGTGGAGTAGGCGGGGCCGTCGGTGGTGGTGCTGGCGGCGGTGTCGGTCATGATTTCCTCTCGGTGAGCCCGGGGGCCGGTTTCGGCGGCCCCCGGGCTCATGCTGTCGTGCCGGGGTGACGGTGCGGGCGGGTTCGCCGGGACGTCACCGTTGGGGGTGTTGGGACTAACGGGTCTGACGGAGGCTGGCCAGGAGGCGGGCGAGGAGCTGGCGCAGCCGGGTGCGCCAGCTCGTGCGCTCCGGCTCCGGGGTGCGGGCCGGGGCGGCGGCCGCGATGGGCAGGGCCTCCGGCTCCGGGTCGGGCAGGTCCTCGTCGCGGACCTGACGCATCGCGGCCGGCCAGGTCTCGGCGGGGAACCCGGCTGCGGTGAGCGTGCCGGTGAGGAACGCCCACCCCGCCTCGGGGTCCTCGGTCTCGGTGCTGGCGTAGGTGACGCCGGGGAACAGGCCGACGGCGACGTGCCAGCGGCCGTGGACGAGGTCGCGCTCGGCGGCCCACGGGGTCCGGCCCCAGCTCTGCAGGGTGCCGCCGCCGGAGCGGTAGCCGGTCTCGTTGCACAGCCACTGCGCAGCGACCTGGTGGGCCCAGGCGTGCGCGGCGGCCGGGGAGGCGTGCCGGACCCAGGTGGAGGCGTCCTTGCCGAACCACTCCTCCCACAGCACCGCGTAGGCGGCCTTGCCGGTGGTGTGGACGGTCAGGTGCTCGCCGCGGAAGCGGATGTCCAGCTCGGGCGGCGCGGCCTCGATCCGGGCGGCGAGTTCGGGCGCCTGGTGGAAGCGGCCGTGTTCCAGGCCGCGCAGGTAGCCGCGGTCGAACCAGTCGTCGTACTCGCCGCCGAGTGCGGCGCCGGTCTCGTCAGTGATGCTCACGTCCGGTCCTCCTGTGCGCTCAGGGCGGTGCGGGCCCGGGCCAGGCGCTGCCCGGCGTAGTCCTCGACGTACGCGGCGGCCTCGTCGATGTCCTCGGCGGCCGCGCCCTCGGGCAGGTCCTCGCCGGTGGCGGTGATCAGCCCGCCGAGCACGACCAGGAGGCCGTCGGTGCGCCCGTCGTGCAGGGCCTCCAGGAGCACGGTGCGGCCCTCGGGGGTGAGCCCGGCCGTGGCGGCGGTGAGCCGCTGCAGGGCGGTGTGGGCGTCGGCGGCCGCGCGGCGGATCCGCTCGGTCTGCTCGGCGCTCACAGCGCGCGGGCCTTGAGGCTGGCGACGGCGGCGGCGAGCGTCTCCCAGGAGTGGTGCCAGCTCTGATCGAGGCAGTACGCGCCGTTCATCCCGAAATCCGACAGTTTGTAGAAGCGCTCCTTGCCGGTGGCCTTGGCGAGGCGGTGCAGGAGGCCCTGGGGCACGCGGCGGTCCGCGGCGTAGTGAGTCAGTCCGCTGACGGCGAGCGCGGCGGCGACGGCGGCCGGGTGCAGGCGGATGCCGAGCACGCGGGTGCCGGCCACCAGGACCAGGCCCTGCGTGGCGCTGTACTGGAGGACGTGGTGGAGGCAGGCGCGGCGGCCGCCGGCGGTGCCGACGGTGACGGTCGTGCCGTCCTCGTGCTTGTACTCGACTGGCGCGTCGTCGGTGGCGCCCTTGCACTGGGCGTCGAAGTCCGACTGCCCCCAGTGGTCCGCGTGATCCGCCGCGACGCGCATCAGGACGTAGGCGGCGGCGAAGGTGGTGGAGCGGTGGTTCATGCTGGTTTCTCTCCTCGGTTTCTGCTCTGGGACGGGGAGCCGGGGGCGGTCGGTCGCTTGGCCGTGACGGCCGCCTCCGGATCGCGGACGGGTTGATTCAGCGCACGTACCTGGCCAGGCGTACGACGTCGCAGCGGCACGATCCGCCGTGCGCCATCGCGTGGAGCTCGTCGAGGGTCCAGCCGTGGGCGGCCTCGGGAGCACCGGTGTGGTGGTACGCGCGGCGGGGGGTGCTGGTGGCCCGGCCTTCGGCGCCGGGGAGGTGGGCGGCGTCGAACTCCCAGCCGGTGACGTGGATCTCGTTGCCGCCCCGGCCGGTGCGGGTGGTGATGGTGCCGACCTTGATGAGGCGGAGGCGGGCGGCCGCGCGGGTCGCCTCCTCGGCCCGGGTGGCGGCGCGGCGGGCGCGGGCCTGCTCCTGCTGGGCGCTCTGGCGCTTGAGGGCGCTCTCGTACTGCTCGCGCAGCTCCTGGTCCCTGCGGGGCGCCTGGCACTGGCCGTCGGTGTGGCCGGCCACGCGGTGCCCGGAGACGCGGGTGCACCAGGTGCACGCGGTCGAGGACTGCACGGCGTCGGCGATCCACCAGCGGGCGGCGCCGAAGAGGGCGGCGCCGAGGATCATCCACCAGTACCAGGCCACGGGGTCCTCCTCAGTTCGTTTCGACGTAGCGCTTGATCTGCTTGCGGATGTGCTCGCGGGAGAAGTCCAGGTGCGCGGCGGTGGCGACCTGGGTGAGGTTCTTCGCGTCGATCTCGGCGGCGACGGCGCTCCAGTAGGCGCGGTGCGCGGCCTCGATGGCCTTGTCCCGGGCGGCGGCCGCAGCGTCGAGGCGCTTCTTGGCGGCGGTGGCCTGGGGGGTGTCGGGGCGGGTGGGGGTCATGGTGTCGGGCTCCGTTTCGGGTGTGAGGGACGATGTGGCTGCCCCCTGCTCCGACCTGGAGCGGGTCGGGCGGACCCGGGGCGGGCGGCGCGTGGTGGGTAGCCGGTGGCCGCCCGCCCCGGGGGTCAGAGGGTCTTGGGCTGGGGCTTGCAGTTGTGGCCGAGGGCCAGGTCGAGGACGTGGCTGACGCGGTCGGGGTAGTCGGTGACCTTCACCTTGAGCCCGCACTTGCCGCACGAGTACGTGGCGGTCTTCAGCGGGGTGGTCAGGCGGGTGAGGATGCGGCGGATCAGGTCAGTGAGCATCGTTGCGGATCTCCTCGGGGTTCGTCGGGACGGGTTCGGTCGGCGGTCAGTTCAGGGCGAGGGCGGCGGCCAGCGCGAGGACCAGGAGGACCAGGGCGCCGGCGGTGATGTCGATGGCCGTCTTGAGCGCGCGGTACTTCGCGGCGGCGATCTGGGAGAGCTTGACGACGCGCTCGGCGCTGCGGTCGACGGCGAGGTCGGCGCGGACCTCCTCCGGCGTGCAGGTGGCCCAGTGCAGGTACGAGCCGCGCACGTTGCCGCCGAGGCGGGGGCGGACGACCAGGAGGACGACGAGCATCGCGGCGACCAGGCCGACCGCGCCGAGGCCGACGAGGATCGCGGCCGGGACGGGCAGGTCGTGGCCGGGGACGGCGGCGACCAGCACGGCCAGCGGGATGCCGAAGGCGGCGAGCAGGGCGGATGCCTTGCTGTCGGTCCGGGCGATCTCGCCGACCACGTCGGTGCGGGCCTGCAGGAGCCTGGCGTCGGCGGCGGCGGCCCGGCGGCTGATCAGCTCGTCGAGGCCCGGGGCCTGCGGCGCGGTCTGCGGCTGCTGCTCCATCAGGGCGACTCCTTCGTCTCGGTCGGTGCGGGCCCGCTGCCCACACCCACAGAATGCCAACTCAGAGTTGGCTATGTCAATACAGAGTTGGCCAACTTCTAGTTGCCAATCTGGCCAGGGTGGACCTGTTGGACCCAACAGGGTCAACCGGCCCTGAAATGCGAAAGGCCGCCCCCGATGCGGGGGCGGCCTGGAGGGAGCTGCGGGTCACGCGTAGGGGTCGGCGTCGGTGCGGACGGCCGGTCGGGCGACGGGTCGTCGGGTGAGCGGGCGGGCCGCCGGGTGGCCCCACTCGTGGCCGCAGTCGGCGCACCACCACACCCGTCCGCCGTCGCCCTGCTCCTGCCACAGCACGTCGTCGCCGTCGCACTGGGGGCACCAGTGGCCCGGCGGTTTCCGCCGGCGTATCCGGTCCAGCAGCGTCACGGGTTGATCTTCGAGACGGTGGAGGTGAACCCGTCGAGGCCGTCGTGGATCTGGGGCGCCACGGTGGTGCCCGCGAGGAAGAAGCCAAACAGGACGGCGACCAGGGCGGCGGGCCACTTGAGGTGGCCTCCCCGGATGAGGACGACGAGCACGATGGCCAGGATCACGACGGCGGAGATCGAGAGCTGCACAGCAGCCTCCTTCGGTTCGGTGGGCGGCCGCCGTGCCCGCGCCGGACGGGCCGGGGCGGGCACGGCGGGGGAGGGTTGGACCTGTTAGGGCTAACAGGTCTGCGGGGTCTTCGTGAGAGGCCGCAGGGCCTCCCAGAGGCGTTCGCCGGCGGGGCCGTACTCGGGGGCGATGACCGACACGTACGTGCCGTGGGTGACCTGTTGGTAGAGGCGGCCGTTCAGGCCGGGCCACTGGATGGCCATGTCGGCGCGGCCGATGCGGCCGCCGAAGGAGGTCATCCGCTCGCCGTCGCGGGTCGTGACGGGCACGCGCCGGTCCTGGACGTCGCCGCGCACGTAGTCGTTGACGACGACGACCAGCCCGGCGGTGCGGGCGGCCTCGACCAGACGGCTCTTGAGGTCGGGGTCGGTGACGACCAGCTCGACGGCGGCGCGCTGCTCCCACCACCGTCCGTCGTAGCCGGGGCCGGCGAGGCCGGGCTGCGAGCAGGTGGTGACGTACCCGGCCCGGCACAGGGCGGCGAGGACGGGCACCAGGTGCTCGGTCTCCTCGTCCGGGCCGTAGCGGGGCTGGTAGCCGGGGCGGGAGCCGATCTCGCCCTCCAGCCACAGCGCCATCAGCTCGCCGAGGTCGGCGAGCGTGCGGGCGGCGGCCCAGCGGCGCCGGTCGGCGCGGCTCATCCACGGGAGCCTGAGCGTCACGGCGGTCACCGCCCCGTCGACTGCAGCTCGTGGCCGTGGCACAGCACCGGGCCGATCAGGAGGCCGATGCCGTTGACGGTCCAGCGGAAGTCGGTGAGCGGCCCGGGCGCGACCTCGTCGACGATCCGGCCGGTGCGGCCGGCCGCGCGGGGGTCGTCCTCACAGCTGACGATCAGGACCTCTTCGCCTGCCTCGTACATCGCGTTCCCTTCCCTGTCGGGGTGGTCGGTGGTGGATCAGGGAGCCGGTTGGGCCTGTTAGGAGCAATAGGTCCAACCGGCTTCGAGCTGGTGTTACTCGTCGTCTCCGCTGTCTCCGTCGTCGCCCTTGGCCATCTTGCGTTCGTGCCTGCGGGCCCCGTACGCGCCGGCCTCCTTGACGCCGTCGCGGGCCAGGCCGACGCCTTCCTTGCCGAGGTCGGCGGCGGAGCCGACGATGCTGGCGGCCGATCCGGCGACGGTGCCCGCGGCGGTCGCGGTCGCGGCGATGGCGTTGAAGAACGCGGCGGCCGCGCCGCCCCCGCCGCGCGGCACCCGGGCGGGCGCGGCGGGGGCGCCCTTGCCGTTCTTCGCCGCGCCGAACGCCTGGGCGGCCTTGCCCCCGCCGGACTGTGTTCCGCCTCCCGGCGAGGCGGCTCCCAGGGAGATGATCTGCGCGTCGACCGCCTTGCCGGTGGGGAGCTTGCCGCGCACCCGGCCGGTCTTGCCGGGCGCGGCGAGCGCCTGGAGCTCCTCCTTGGTCACCTGGTTGACCTGGAAGACGCACTCGGCGGCCTTGGCCTTGCGGCCGTCGTCGCCGCGCGGGCGGTGGGTCTGCCCGCAACTGCCGACCACCCCGGCCGGGGTGACGTACAGCTTGATGACCTTCGTGCCGCCCCAGCCGGGCGACGCCTCGGGGCAGTCGACCCAGTGGCCGCCGAAGGACGGGCGGCCCTTGAAGACGATCTGCAGGGGTCCGGCGGCCATCAGTCCTGCTTCCAGGTGCCGGACAGGGTGCCCTCGAACGTGCCGGTGCGGGGCTTCTTGCTCTTGCCGCCGCACAGCACGCGCAGGACCAGCAGGCCGCCGAAGACGACCCCGACGATCTTCAGGACGAGCACGGTGGCGGCCCAGACGCCCGCGGCCGCCGCGCTGATGCCCGCGCCGATGGCGGGACCGTAGATCGCGGCTCCGGCGGCGACGGCGCCGCCTCCGGCGAGGTAGACGGCGGCCTTGATCTTGCGGCTGTTGGCGGTGAGCCAGTCCGGCAGGCTGCGCCGCGCGCCGGGCTCCTTCCCGGCTCCGGCCGGGGTGCCGGCGGGGGTGAGCGGGGCGAGGGGGACGACCTCGTACTCAACGCGGCTGCCGCCGTCCGGGGTGGTGTGGTGGACGGTCTTGAGGGTGTAGCCGGGCGGCGGGACCGGCACGGTCGGCGTGGCCGGGGCGACGGCCGGGCCCGGGGTGGTCTCGAAGGCCGACTCGACGAGCTTGGCCTCCGCCAGGAGCTGGCGGACGTGGTCGGCGGTGGTCGGGTCGACGGTGGACTCGGTCACGGCGGTTTCTCCTTCGGTCCGGGCGGCCAGGGGGGCGAAGCGGTCGGTGGACGGCATGATCGGCGTCTCTCCTCGTGTGATCGCTTTGGGGTGGTTTGGGACCTGTGGCAGCACCCGGGGCGGCGGGCATCTGTGCAGGTCAGGGCGTAGGGCGGACCCTCGGGCCGGGGGGTGGACCCTGTGGCGGCGCCCGGGGGTGCCGGGTCGCCGCCACAGGGAGCGCCATGGGCTGTGACCTGCGCCTATGGCGGGCGCCCTAGGTCCCGCCCTGGGGGTCATTTGCGGGCATTACGGGCGGCCTCGACGGCGGCCTCGACGTCCTTGCGGAAGAGGCCGGAGCCCTTGATCTCGCGCCCGTCGGGGCCCTTGCCGAAGCGGATGCCGGACTTGGCCACCAGCTCGACGCCGGTGCCCTCCAGCGCCTCCTCGACGTCGGCGACGAGCAGCTTGCCGACGCGGGCGGTGTAGGCGGCGTCCGCCTCCCCGTCCAGCGGCCCCCACTTCTCGGGGTCGTGGTCGGTGAGGTAGGCGCGGACGTCGGCCATCGTGATCCGGTCGGCGTCCGCGTCGAACGCGTCGAGCAGCAGCTCCAGGACGCTGACCCGCACGAGGGTGCCGACACCGCCGGCGTGCGCCGCCGGGGCGGGCCTGCCCGATCCGGTCGGGCCGCCCGCGAGGGAGGACGCGCCCGTGACGGCGATCAGGTAGTTCTCGATCTCGTCCACGAACTGGCCCGGCGCGCGGTCCAGTTCCTGACGCAGTTCGAGCCCTGCCGCGATCAGGTCGGCGGCACCGTCGTATTCCTCGTCCTCGATGAAATAGGACCGGATGAGTTCGCCGGGCGCTCCGTCAATATCGACGATGGCGCCGCCCTTGAGGGATTCCGGGATTTCGTGGGCGCGCAGGCCCGCGCCGGTCGCGCCGTCCTTGAGGATCGCGTTGGTCTGGACGGCGCCGCCGGTGCGGGTGGCCGCCCGGGCCCCGGTGTTCGACTTGTAGCCGCGCGGAACGGTGTTGGCGTCCGGGTCCTGGGTGGAGATGAGGACCGTCATGTTCAGCGCGGCCGCGAACGCCGCGATCTCTTCGAGCAGTTCAGCGATCCGGTCGCACGCCTTGATGGTGCGCTTTCCCTCGTCGTCGCTCGGGTCGGGAATCCGCATCGACGAATTCGCGTACTGCTTGTACTCGTCGATGATGAGGATTTCCAGCGGGAATTCCGCGAGGTCCTTCTCGCCGAACTTCGCGCGGCCCTGGTCCTCCAGAACGGCCTCGCGCCGGTACGCCTCGCGCAGGAAGCCCTCCAGCAGGTGGATGAGCCGGTCGGGGCGACGGCCGAAGAACGTGCTGCAGATCGGCGCGTAGCCGCGGTGCTCGCCGGGCTTGGCCCCGGCGACCAGACGCAGGTTGATGCGCGGGTCCAGGCCCAGGCCGACGATCAGGTTGCGCAGCAACATGCCCTTGCCGGTGCGGGACATGCCGCCCAGCAGCGCCATGACGTGGCGCAGCTTGAGGTAGACGGGCAGGCCGCGCCGGTTGAACCCGATCAGGATGCCGCGGTTCCACACGTCCTGGCGCTCCGGCTCGGCGACCAGCGGGGAGACGCGGGGCTCGCCGAACGGGTCGGAGGTGCAGTACCAGAAGGAGACCCGGGTGGGGGAGCCGTCCTGCCGGATGTCGAGCCAGTGCGTCTCGACGTCGAGGGCGCCGGCGATGGCCTCCTTCTTCGCCAGGAGCGCGGAGACCTGGATGTCGTCGGGCAGCTTGAACTTGGCCTCGATGCCGTTGATCTCGGCCGGGCGGATCGGCTCCAGCAGGGTGATCTGGTGCTCGTCCTTGGTGAACACCTTCGCGATGCGGAGCACCCGGTTGATCAGGTCGTCGGTGAGCGGGGCGTGGCCGGCCGTGTGGGCGGCCGCCACGTTGAACGCGGCCGACAGGCTCGCGTCGGGGTTGCGGCGGTGGTGTTCGCGCAGGCCCAGGGCGGACAGGATGCCGAGGGTGAGCATCGCGGCCGGGGAGGCGGCGAGCAGGCCGTAGACCTGGGCGACGGCGACGGCGGCCGCGACGACGGTGAACACCGCGGTGACCGAGCCGACCAGCATCGGCTCGCGGCGCCGCCCCCGGGCGGTCTCGAGGCGCTCCTCGCGCAGCGCGGCGATCATGTCCGGGGCCATGTTCTTGCGGCGGGCCGTGTCGACCATGTCCGCGTACTCCTGGGCGGTGTAGTAGTGCCAGGCGTCGCGGGCGCCGGCCACCACTCCGATCCCGGAGAGCCGGGTCATCTGCCACGCGTAGACGTGGGTGTGTCCGGCGTGCCAGGCGAGCTTGTGCAGGAACACCTTCTTGCGGTGCGCCCACGCGGCGGAGTCGAAGGTGCCGGTGGGGAAGGCGTCCTTCCAGGTCCAGCCGTCGGAGTCGGACCGGGGCAGGGGGACCGGGAGGGCGTCCGGGTCCTGGTCGTCGTCGAAGACGAGACCGCCGGCCTCGGGCGCGGCCACGGGCAGGTCGCGGGGCGTGCCGGTGGTGGCGTCCGCCATACCGGCCCTGGTGCCGCGTACCGCGTCGCGGGCCGACTCCTCCAGCCGGGCGCGGCGCTCGGGGTCGTCGGCGAACAGGCTGGAGAGGTCGTCCGGAATCCGCTCGTCGCCGGGACCGCCTGCTGCGGGCTCGGGGGAGATGTCCGTCATGCTGAGCGTCCTCGCTCTCGAAGGTTCAGGGGGTGGAGGGATGCGGGGCCCGGGCCGGGCAAGCTGCGGGCCCCGCGGTCGCGCTACTTCTTGCTGGCCTTGGCCTTGGCCTTGGCGGCGGCCTTCTCGGCCTTGATCCGGCGGCGGGCGGCGCCCTCCTTCTGGGCGCGTCCGGCGGCCGCGAGCATCTGCGGGCCGTAGAGCCCGGCGACGACCAGGCCGCCGCCGGTGAGCAGGGCGGTCAGCCAGCTGAAGGCGAGCATCGGGGTGATGCCGGGGACGCCGCGCCAGATGACGACGTAGGTCGCGGCCGGGATGAGCACCGCGAGACGCCAGGGCATCCGGCGGGAGGGCTTGGCGGCGGAAGCGCTCACGGGGTGATCTCCTTCGGGGTCGTGTTCAGGTCGTTGTGGGCGGCGGGCGGCTCGCCGAGCGCGCCGCAGGTCGGGCAGGGGGCCAGCGGGCGGCCCTGGACCAGGTAGCGCACCTGGGTCATCCAGGGCTGCGGCCACAGCAGCGCGCCCATCGCGACCAGGAGGCCGATGGCGAGGGCGCCGTTCCAGGCCGCCGAGGAGCTGGTGTCGAGGGGGAGGGTGTAGCCGTGCTGCCAGGCGTAGGTGCCGGCGGCGACTCCGGCCCACAGCGCGAGCAGCATGTGGGCCAGGCCGACGGCGAGGCCGGCGGCGTAGCGGGTGGCGCGGACGAGGCGCGGCATGTGCGGTCCCTTCCGGGATTCGGGCGGGCGGCTCAGGCCGCGTCGCGCTGCTGCTCAGGGTGGGTTGGACCTGTTGGACCCAACAGGTCTGACGGGAAGAGGGTGTTCTCGTCGGCGAGGAGGGCGGCCTGGTTGCGGGCCTCGCGTTCGCGGGTGGCCTTGTTGCGGCGGCGGACGTAGCAGCCGCGGCACAGAACCATCACCTCGTCGAGGGGGAGGGTGATCGCGTCCCGGTCGGAGACCTCCGGGTCGACCGGGGCCACCAGGAGCGGGGCGCGGTGCTCGCCCCGCTCGTGGCAGCGCTTCCCGGTCTTGTGCCAGCGGGGCTTGTCCCCGTCGGCCAGGCCGCAGTTCCCGGGCTCGTCGAGGTGGCACTCGCAGTGCCCGCCGCTGCGTTCCACGGCCGCCTCGTACACGGTTCCGGCTAAGGCTGCGGGGATCGCCTCGCTCACGATTCGATCCCCCGCTCCGCCTTTACCGCGTCACGAAGCCGGATCGCGTAGGCGGGTCGGCAGCCGACCCGCTTGCGCACGTTCGACGCACTCAGCTTGGCGGCATCACCGAGCTCGTCGGCGAGGTCGCGCACCTTGTCGAGGTCGGCCTCTTCGAGGGGCCTGTCGTCGTCGCTGCGAGGCCCGCCCTGCCCTTTACCCACAAGGGTTGTAGGGCTTCCGCCCGGCCCGCCACGGCCGCCCTTGCGGCTGCCGCTCGGGTCGTCGTCGTCACCGCCGAACAGATCGGCCAGCAGGTCGTCGACGGCGGCCTTCTCGGAGGAGTAGTCGGCCTCGGCGAGGACCTCGTCGACGGCGGCCCGCGCGGCGAGCTCGGCGCGGAGCGTCTCGGGGGTCTGACCGACCGGCAGGGCGTACACCGACCGCCACGCGGCGGGCCACAGCTCCGTCGGCTTCACGCTCGCCGGGGCCGCCGTGACGAGCATCGTGTACCGGTCCCACACCGCCGGATGGGCGGCGGCACGCTGCGCGTCGGTCCACGCCCGGTCACGGGAGATCGCACCCAGCGGGTTCGCGGCGAGGATCGCCTCGTACCTCTCCCAGACCTCCGGGTACGTGGCCTTGCGCTGCTCGTCCTGCTCCTCCAGGCGCGCAGCTTCGGCGGCCTGCTTGGCCTCGGCGGCGGCCCGCTGCTCCTCCCGGCGCTCCGCCTCGACCTTGCGCTTGTGTTCGAGCTCGACCTCGCGGGCCTTGGCCTCGGCCTCGACCCGCTTGGCCTCGGCCTCGGCGAGCTTGCGCTCGGCGCGGGTGGCCTTGGCCTGCTTGTCGCGGGCGCCGAACTCGTGCAGGACCTTGATGCCGGGTCCGGCGAGCGAGCAGACACCGCCGACCACACCGAAGATCGGGCCGATCTCGGCGTGCATGACCCCGTCGAGGACGTTGACCGTCGCGGCGAATGCCGAACAGGCGAACACCCCGGCGAGGTAGTGCCACACCATCCGGCGGGCGGTGATCGCGGCCTCGGCCTGCCGGATGAACACCCACGCAAGGCCCTCAAGGACGAACGGAACAACGACCTCCCACCAGCGGTCGGGGTTCCAGAACGCCCGGAGCTGCAGGGGGAGGGCGACGAGCAGGGCGGCGACGACGCCGATGTTCACGGCCCTGGCGGCCCGCTCCTCGCGGCGCTTGACCTCGGCGACACGCTCGGCCTCGGCCTGCTCGGCGGCCGCTTCGGCGGCGCGTGCCTTCTCGGCGGCCTCGGCGTCCTCGCGGGCCTTGCGTGCGATGGCCTCCGCCCTGGCCTGGGCCTTGGCGATCTCGGGGGCGTCGAGCTGCTCGCGCCGCCGGCGCTCCTCGGCGGCCTGCGCGCGGGCGAGCTCGGCCTCGGTGCGGATCTTCTCGGCGTTCGCGGACTGCTCGGCCCACGACACCGGCTTCTCCTCGGGGGCCGCGGTCATCGGGCGAGCCCCCTGTCCACGACGGCCGGGACGGCGGCGACGGCCGGGGCCTTCACCGTGCGGAGCGCGGCGCGGATCGCGCGGCGCAGCGGCCGGCCCCGGCGGGCCTTGCTCACCAGGAGGGCCGGGCGGGGGGTGCCGAGCTCGGCGAGCACGGTGTAGGAGTCGTAGTCGGCGGCGGTCCAGTCCCGGCCGACGCCCTTGCGGATGATCAGCGCGGTCACGCGACCGCTCCCTTCTTCTTGGTGTCGGCGCCGGTCTCGGAGCCGTGGGGGTCGATGCCGAACGTCTCGGCGTGGCGCAGCAGCAGGCCGGAGACCTCGCGCAGCGCGGCGCGCGGGTCGTCGGCGGACAGCGCCATGGCGATCTCGGTGACCGCCTCGGTCACCGCCGCGCGGTGGAAGGCGAAGGCCAGGGACTCGGCGGTCAGCGCGGCCGCGGCGGTCTCGGTGTTCTCGATCGCCGTGTCGCGCTGGGACCGGACGGCCTCCAGCTCGCGGGCCTCGTCGAGCTGCTCCAGCGCCGGGCGCTCCAGCCGCTCCATCAGGGCCTCGATCTCGCCCGCGGTGCCCGGCGCGGCCAGCGGCGGCAGCGGGGCCGTCTGGATCTTCCAGCCCAGCGGGTCGGGGTCCGGGGTCTGCGAGGGCACCCAGTTGCCGTCCGGGTACGGGGTGGCGGCCTGGGCGGACTTCCGGTCGCGGTGGGCACTGCGCACCCGGCCCTCATGCAGGACCACCTCGGTCGGGGCGTCGGCGGCGTCGAACGCGTACTTCGTCGCGCCGACCAGCAGCTCGACCAGGCGGTGGAGGTCGGTGTTGCGGGACTCGGCGGCCACCAGCTCGGTACGGACCTCGCCGAGGTCGGTCACCAACTGCTGGCGCAGGCCCGCGTCGGCGGCCGCGTCGGCCTTGAAGCCCTCGATCGCGTTCTCGGCGAGTTCGAGGTCCGCCTCCAGGACGGAGGCGAGTTCCGCGCCCTCCTGAAGGGCCCGGAGGGTCTTGGTACGGATCATCCGGATCATGCGACGGGCTCCCGGGTCTCGGAGGGTGCGGCGGGCGGGGCGTTGCGGAGGTGCTGGGCGACCAGGCGGTGCACCAGGCGGACGGTCACGCCGAGCGCGCCGAGCCAGAACAGGCACTTGGTGACCTGGGCGACGGCGGTGACCAGCGCGGTCAGCGCGTCGAGCAGGACCGTTCCGGAGCCGTAGGCCAGCACCGCGAGCAGCGGCACCAGGAGCAGCAGCAGCTGCGACGGCATCCGGCCCGTGAGGTCGAGGCCGGCGCGGAACAGGTCGCGTAAGGCGAGGGCGGCGCGCGTCATCGCGGTCACCCTCCGATCCGGGCGGCGGCGACGACCTTCTCGGACGCCTCCTCCCACTCGGCGGCCGCGCGGAGACGGCTGATCGTCTCCGTGTCGCGGGCCGACCACTCGGCGGGGTTCGAGCTGACGCGCTCCAGGATGTCGGCCAGGAGCTGGCGGGTGGTGTCCGTCATCAGGCCACCGCCCCGAGATCGAGGTCGACGAGGCCGGCGGCGTACTCCAGCTCGTCGAGCTCCTCCAGGAGGACGACGGCGAGCTCGGCGCGGCGGCTGACCTGCTTGGGCTGGACGAAGCCCGTCGCGACCATGTCGGCGAGGGCGTCCTCGCGGGCCTGGCGGGCGGCGCGGCCCTCGATCCCGACGGGCGGCCCGAGGACCAGGTCGACGTCGATGCCGAGGATCTGCGAGGCGTCGTCGCGGAGCTTGAGGGCGGCGGCGAGGGTGCCGGCGGCGGGGTTGGGGATACTGGTCATCGCGGTTCCACTCCCTGCTGTGGTGTGGTGGATTCCGAAGTGGCCCCGGGGGTGTGCAACCACCTGATCCGGGGCCGCGCCCATTCGGGCGGGGGTTGTCGTGCGCGGCCAGACGGCCACGGCCACGGCACATCCGTACGGGCATGCGCCGGGCCGAATCTGTCTGGACGAAACCTCTCGCTGGCGGCCCACATGGCCTTCTGACCAGCGAAAAGGGCTGTTCTTTCTGTCCTCTAAAGCACGCTGTTGAGTTCTCAAAGCCGCAGGCGCTCCCTCCCCCGGCCTTCCGCGACGAGCGCGGTGGTCCCGTTGGACGTTCAGAAGGGGCGCGTTTCAGGCATGGCTGTGCCCTGCAAGCAATAGCCCTGCAATGCGAACAGTCTGGTTCGTTCGCATTGACTGGACAATGCCCGTGGCGATGATGTTGGCACCGAGAGTGGGCGACGTCAAGCCCATCGTTCCGATGGTTCTCATTGACTGGACAATGGTGATCGTGACGGGTACATATGGACCTCATGAGGCCGACGACACCGATCTACCAACGCATCGCGGATGACCTCCGCGCGCAGATTGCCGATGGCACTCTGCCCCCTGGCAGCAAGCTCCCGACCGAGGCCGAGCTTCGCGAGAAGTACGGGACGAGCGCGCGGTCCACAGTGCGTCAGGGCCTGTCGCTCCTGGTCAACGAAGGGCTGATCGTCCCTCGTCGGCCGAAGGGCTACTTCGTGCGGGAGATGCGGCCGAAGGTCTACCGCCCGCAGCAGGAGTTCCGGCGCAAGCCGCCGGAGGTCGACATCTACACCCACTTGATCGCCTCGGAGGACGGGCGGGAGCCCAGCCAGGACATCGAGGTCGCTATCGTCCAGCCCCCCAAGGCGGTCCGGGATCGCCTGGGCCTCGCTGAGGGCGAGACGGCTGCCGCCCGCCGGCGCACGCGCTACCTGGACCGAGAGCCGTACGACCTCAACGACTCGTACACCAGGCTCTCCCTGGTCGAGGGCACCGACTGGATGACCCCCGGAGACGTGGCCCGGGGGACGAATCAGGTGTTCGCCGAGCTCGGCAAGGAGCTGGTGGCTGCCCTGGACGAGATCTACATCCGCATGCCCACGCCGGAAGAGGTTCGGCGTCTGCAGCTCGGGCCCGGCACCCCGGTCGCCGAGCACATCGCCACCACGTTCGCTGAAGGCGACGAGCCGGTGCAGGTGACCATCAACATCGTGCCGGGGGACCGGAACGTCATCGTCTACGAGCGGATCAAGAACCCGGAGGACTATGAGGCCCGGCCTCGCTTCCCCTGGGGAGCCGAGAAGTGATCATCGCGCAGGCGGAGGAAGCCGATCTGCCTCGGCTGCTCAAGTTCCGCACCGACACTGCAGGCTGGCTCTCTGCACAGGGCATCGACCAGTGGTCGAACCCCTTCCCGCCTGAGCACATACTCGCCAGCATCCGTGCGGGCGAGGTCTACATGATCAAGCCGTTCCCGGCCGCTGACGCGTGCGCCACGGTCACGCTGGATCGGGACGCCGATCCGCGGCTCTGGACTCCGGAGGAGCGCTCCGAGTCGGCCCTCTATGTGCACAAACTGACCGTCGACCGAGAGTTCGCCGGCACTGGCCTCGGGACGCGCATTCTCAACTGGGCTGGCGATCAAGCTGCGGCCGCAGGTGCCCAGTGGCTTCGCCTGGATGCCTGGACGACCAATCCGCGGCTCCACGCCTACTACCGCCAGCAGGGGTTCCGCCACCTCCGGACCGTCACGGAGCCTGGCGTCGTCTCAGGCTGGGTGGCCCAGCGCGCGGCGCAACTGGACCCGAGCCACGGTTTGCTCGCTGAGGCCGACACTCCGGAATCGGCTGGCTGACCCCGCGTGACCGCCGGAGGGAGGAAGATGTCCCGCGAAACGCAAACAGGCCCCCGCGGGGGCCTGTCGATCGCGCTCGCCGGTTGTGGTGGTCGGCGCCGCGATCAAGCACCTGTAGAGGAGGTGCCTGCGATGGTCAGCAGGCTACGCGTGCCCACTGTCAGTGGGCCAGCGGGACACGGCGACACGCCGGTGGCGGCCCGCGCTTCCCGTGTGGCGGGACGGCTTCGCAAGTTCTCTCCCGGAGAACGGGACCGTGGAGTATTCGCGCCGGAAACCCGGTACAACACCACACCGGCGTCCGGCACGATCTTCGGATGCGATCACGCGTCATACCAGCTCACCGGCGTTTTTCCCAACCGGCGGAAGGACCGCACCATGTCCGTCATGACTGCTCGCGCCCCGTAACGCCGAGGGCCGCCCCTGCGCCAACAGGAGCGGCCCTCAACTCAACAACTTGACTCAGTCCTCGGCTCGCCAGCCTCCAGAACCCTGAGTCGTACGTCGGCGGTAACGCCGGGCTCCCGACCCCTCGGGGCCCGGTCACCACTGACCAGAGTAACCGGCAGACCTAGTTCTACGCAGCACCGCTGATAGGCCCGTCCGGTTACCCGGTGATGATCACCGACGTGCGACTCTCTACCCCCGATTGGGAGAGTTCGCACCCCATGCACCACCCGCAGCACCGCCCCCTCCGGCTCGCCTCCGCGGAGCCCGCGACGGTAACCGTCGCGACCGCGTACGAAGGCGCCGTGTTGATTACATCTTGCTCTCATAACCCGATGACCTGCCCCGATGGGGGTGTCCGCTTTGGCGCGTACAACGGCCGCGTGACGACTACGAACGACGCCGTGTCCGCCCCGGCCGCCGAGGCGGTGGCCCGATGACGAACTCTCCCGACCTGATGGATGACGGCGGCGACGAGGAGTTCGAGCTCATCGGCACCCTCAACGACTACTGGACGCACACCCAGGTGCGTGACTGGGTGCTGCTGCTGCCGGACATGACCCGGACCGCGCTGCACCTGTACATGGTCCTGCGCTCGATGATCCGTGAGAACGTCCGGCGCAAGGGCGGCGGTCTGCGCCGGATGTCGGTGGACCAGCTCTGCTTCCTCCTGCCGGGCGTCAACAAGAAGCCGTGCAGCCCGACCATGGTCAAGGACGCGCTGAAGCTGCTCGCCGAGCTCAACCTCGTGGTGAACCCGGAGGACGGGCACCTGGTGAAGTCGACGGGCAAGGGCGGGATCCAGAACTCCTTCCGCACGTACCAGGTCAACGAGCTGCCGCCGGACGCGTACGTGGGCTGGCGCAACGTCTGGGACAAGCTCGACGCGTACACGCCGGACTGGCGGGAGAACCCGCCGCAGCCTCCGCTGCACACCCGTCGCGGCGACCAGGTCGTGCAGACGGCCGCCGACCGTCCGGCCCCGGCCCCGGAGCCGGAGGAGCCGAAGGGCGACACCCCGGCGAAGCAGGCCCCGGCGGGCAAGAAGGCCCCGGCGAAGAAGGCCGCCGCCCCGAAGAAGACGGCGCCCAAGAAGGCCGCGCCGAAGAAGGACCAGGAGGACGGCGGGACCGACGTTCCCGGCGACACCTCGGCGGCGAAGCCGGTGGTGGACGCGTGGGCGGAGGGCATGAAGGCCGGCGGGCGTCCGTTCCTGCCGAAGCGCGCCGCGCTGATCGCCGCCGAGGCCGTCGAGCTCCTGGAGGCCGGTGCCGACGTCGAGCACCTGTGCCGGGTGGCTGAGTGGATGGGCCGGATGAAGCCGACCTGGAAGGTCCTGGAGGACGCGATGACCTTCCCCGAGGCGCCGCAGCCGTCGGTGCCCGGGCAGCGGGGCCGTCCGGCCGTCGAGATGTGCCAGGCCCACCCGTCCTTCGAGGCGGAGGACTGCCTTCGCTGCGCGGCCGACGAGCGTGACCGCCGGCGGCGTGAAGCCTCCGAACCGGCGCCGGTCGACGGTGCCGCCCTGCTGGACCGGCTGCGCGCCGGCCAGCCCGCATGACCCCCGCGCCACGATCCGAACACACCTGTGGCGGCCACTCCCGTCAAGAACCGGCCGCCACAGAAGACCCCACGAAGGAGATCCGTATGTCCATCGTCGCACCCCACGCCGCTCCTGACGACGAGTTCCGCCCCTCGGGCCGGGAGGACGGCTTCGACCGCGTCCCGCCCAACGACATCGACGCCGAGCAGTCGGCGCTCGGCGGCCAGCTGCTGAGCAAGGACGCCATCGCCGACGTCCTCGACACCCCGCTACAGCAGCGCGACTACTACCGTCCCGCGCACGAGACGATCCAGGCCGCGATCCTGTACCTGTACGGCAAGGGGGAGCCGGTCGACCCGATCACGGTGGCCGCCGAGCTGACCAAGCGCGGTGACATCACCAAGGTCGGCGGGGCCTCCTACCTGCACACCCTGGTCCAGACGGTGCCGACGGCGGCGAACGCGTCGTACTACGCCGAGATCGTCCACGAGCGGGCCGTGCGCCGCCGCCTGATCGAGGCCAGCACCCGGATCGCGCAGGTCGCCTACTCCGGCGAGGGCGACATCGACGACGTCCGCAGCGCGGTGGAGGCCGAGGTCCTCGACGCTCTGGCGACCCGCGAGCAGACCGCCGGCTACGCCTACGTCCGCGAGGACGTCCCCGACTTCTGGGACCAGCTCGACGCCCGGATCAAGGGCACCGGCAAGATGACCGGCGTGCCGACCGGCTTCGTCGACCTGGACGCGATGACCAACGGCCTGCAGCCCGGGCAGCTCATCGTCATCGGCGCCCGCCCGGCCATGGGCAAGTCGACGCTCGCCCTGGACATCGCCCGCGCGGCCTCCATCAAGAACGGCCTGACCTCGGCGTTCTTCTCCTTGGAGATGGGCCGCTCCGAGATCACCCAGCGCCTCTACAGCGCCGAGTCCCGGGTCGCGCTGCACCACATCCGGTCCGGGACGGTGACCGAGGACGACCTGACCCGCATGGCCAAGCGCACGCCCGCCATCGAGGGCGCCCCGCTGATCGTGGACGACTCCCCGAACCTGTCGCTGACCGAGATCCGCTCGCGGGCCCGGCGCATCAAGCAGGCCAAGGGCGGCCTGGACCTGCTGATCGTGGACTACCTGCAGCTGATGCAGTCCGGTGCCGGCCGCCGCGCGGAGAACCGGCAGCAGGAGGTCTCCGACATCTCCCGCAACCTGAAGCTGCTGGCCAAGGAGCTGGAGATCCCGATCATCGCGCTCTCGCAGCTCAACCGCGGCCCGGAGCAGCGCACCGACAAGCGTCCGCAGATCAGCGAGCTGCGCGAGTCCGGCTCGATCGAGCAGGACGCGGACATGGTGATCCTGCTGCACCGCGAGGACGCGTACGAGAAGGAGTCGGCCCGCTCGGGCGAGGCCGACCTGATCGTGGCCAAGCACCGCAACGGGCCCACGGCGACGGTCACGGTGGCCTTCCAGGGGCATTACAGCCGGTTCGTCGACATGGCGTCTGAGATCACTTCGTCCTAAATCGTCACAGAACGGCACAAATCATGACCGCACGGCCGGGCACGTCTTCGGGCTGCCCGGCGGCCGGGCGAGGACGCGACGCTGTCCGCTTCGGCTGGCACGGTGGTCCTCGTAGTCACACACCGGCTCCGCCCCCGGCGCTCCTGCGCGCCGGGGGCGCTGTCGTTCCCGGAGCCGGTCCGCCGGCACCGCCAGGCCGCCCTGGTGCTCCTGCGGGGCCCGGGCCGCGGCGGCCCGGCACACGGTTCTGCACGTCTCGTCGTCCGGGGCCGGCGCACCGGCCGACGGGGCGCCCGCCGGAAATCCGGCCATCGAAACGACCAGGCACGATGCGGCATCTGTGCAGGTCGTTTCGATGGCCGTTTTTCCGACTCACCTGGACGGATTTCCGATCGGACCGGACGGAAAAAAATCGCCACCACGTCGCTGACCTGCGCAAACGCGCTCCCCTAATAAGCCCCCCCAATAAGTTCTTCTCTCTCCCGCACCACCGACCCCACGGTCACGGTGGTCGTGGGGGCCCGCCGGACGAACGGCGAGGAGAGAGGCGGCGGCTTCGCCGGAACGACACCGGCCTCCTTGCTGCTGCTCCTGCCCGGCCCCGGTCTGCGGGCCGGCTCCTATCGCACGGTTCCGCAGACTTCGCCCTCGAGACGCTCCCGCCCCCCGTCGGACAGCACCGGCTATTAACGGGCCCCTGCGGCCCCGGACGGGGGTAGTGGGTGCGGCTGGCACCGCACCCACTACCCCAGGTCAGGACACCTTTCAGGTCCGTCCCGGCGTAAACGATCTTGACCCCCTCGCGCTGCTGGCCAAGGTTGTGAGCCCGGCCTCGGCACCACGGAGAGCCGGGCGACCAGGGGTCATGCGCCCGACAACACCGGCCGGTAACTACCGCAAGGGCCTGTTAATAGCCCGGTAGGAGGGGGCTCGGCCCCGTCACCCATTCGGGTGACGGGGCCTCGCTGTGGGGCGTCCCTGGGGGAGTCCGTGCAGGTCAAGGCATAGAAAGGAGCCCTACGGGCCCGACCTTCCAAGCCC
>NZ_JBVKBI010000036.1:0-55507 GCF_055639035.1 Streptomyces sp. NPDC107654 | reverse complement strand
CGACCCTCACCTACCGCGGCCGGACCGTCGCCGATGCGCTCGGCGCCCAGTCGCCGCCCGCCTCCGCGTGAGCCGGCCCCGCACGACGACGGCCGGCCGCGGGCTATGCGGCCGGCCGTGCACCCCGAACCCTACCCAGCACCTTGGAGCCCCGATGAACCAGCCCGACCCGACCGCCGTCCGCCGAGCCCGCCATGAGGGCGCCATCGAGGCGCTCCGCTCCGCCGCCGAGCACATGTCCCTGGGCGCCGCAGTAGGCCCCGTACCGCTGGAAGTGCGGCCCGCCGTGGAGGCGTGGCTGAGCCGACTGGCCGAGCAGCGTCTCGACCGCGCACGGAAGGAGGCTGCCATCGAGCCCGCGGTGCAGCCGCCCGCCAGCCGGGCCGCCGAGACCGAGGCCCCGCTGTCGCCGGACTACCAGCACCCCGACTGCGGCTTCCACTGGCACGGCAAGGACGGCATGGACATCCCGATGAGGGACGGCCAGCCGGTGTGCCCACGATGCGAGCTGGCCAAGGTGCAGAAGCAGTTGCACTACACCCGGCGCCGCCGCGAGGAGGTTGGCGCGGAATCTCTGCGGCGCGGCAAGACCGTCCTGCAGTACAGCGAGAAGAATCGCGCGCTGGAGCGGGAGATCGACAGGGTGCGCAGCCAGTTGGGTGCGGAGATCGTGCGGTCTGGTCAGGCGGAGGCCAGTCTCGACCGCATCAAGACGGTCATCCGCCGCCTCGCCAACCACGCGGCCGGCTTCCAGGACGTGCTCGACGACAGTGATCGCGACCCGTGGGCCAAGACGGTCGGCGCGGACATCGCCGAGCTGCGTCGGCTGGCTGGCGAGCAGCCCACGAACAGCGAGGCGCACCGGTCCGCCGTCGTCCAGTGCAGCGCCTCGGCGCTCAAGCGCTTGCATGGGCCGCACCGGTGGGAGCCCCAGCCCGGCATGGACCCGGTTCGCTGCCCCGGCTACGACCCGAGCGCCACCGCCCCGCCGTCCGTCTGACCGCCAGCCTGCCGGGGGTCGTGCCCGTCCACGACCCCACGGCGGGGCCCGAGAAACGCCCTGAGCGCCAGTCTGCGCCCCGAACGCCCCGCGCGGGCAGTCCCGGAGGGTCCAACCCCCCACAGCGCCCCACAGCCCCCGCCACGCCAATCCAACACCGAGGAGAACCATGACCGACGTTCAGCCCCGCCGCTTCCACCTCCAGCGAACCACCGACATCACCGGCGTCTCCGGCACCGGCCGCGTCGCCGACGGCGTCCTGTGGCCCGACGGCACCGTCTCCATCCGCTGGCGCGGAGAACGCCCCTCCACCGTCGCCTGGAACAGCCTCGCGGACGCCGAAGCCGTCCACGGCCACGGCGGCCACACCCGCATCGTCTGGGACGACGAGCCCGCCCAGGACCCGATGGCCGTCCTCCGTGCCATCGAGGACGCGCCCCGCTACGAACTGCTGCCCGGCTGCCCTCACTGCCCCGACGGCCACACCCCGCCTGACCACGGCCAGCCCTGGGGCGCGTTTGTCGGCCCCGAGCGGGACAGCGACGGCCAGCCGATGCAGATCATCGTCGCCCGCGTCGCCGGCGCGCACGTCGCCGAGTCGGACGCCGAATGGGTCCAGGCACGCCTCAACTCCCAGCCGTAGCCCGCACCCCGCCCACCACCAGGAGCAGACCCGTGACCGACACCCCGACCCCCGCCCCCGGCCAGATCTGGCAGGACAACGACCCCCGCACGGACGAACGCCTCATCTACATCGAACGCACCAACGACACCCACGCCACCGTTCGGCAAGTCGCTCTCACCCCGGCCGGCGAACCCGTCCCGCTCCCGGGCGTCCGCCGCAGCCGTATCCGCCTCGACCGCCTCAAGCCCACCAGCACCGGCTACCGGTACATCAGCGGAGGCCAACAGTGACCCACCGCATCGAACCCGGCCAGATCTACCGGAGCTGCAAGCCGATCGACAACGGCTTCCGAATCCGGATCGTCCACGTCAGCGACTACTCCGTCCGCGCAGTCGACGCTGCCAACGGCCGGCCGCTCCTCCGCCGGGTGCTGTCCAGCAGCCTCCACGACAGCCCGACCACCCGCGACGGCCAGCCCCGCCGCACCGGATACGCCCTGGAGCAGCAGTGACCTTCCACTACCGCGACACCGACGGCGGCCAGCTCGAAGTCACCCCCGCCATCCACCTGGTCGACGGACAACCCGCCGTCGAGTTCTTCATCCCGCTCGCCGCCACCCACCCGGTCCAAGCAGGGCGCGTCCGCATCCCCGTCGACCAGATGGAGGAACTCATCGCCGGCATCCGCGACTCCGGCCGCCAAGCAGCCAACGGGTGGCAGCCCGTAGGCGAGGGCTGGACCCGCACCTACACCGAGGAGCAGCCCGCATGAGCGACTTGCCACCCTTCTCCGGCGACCACCCCCGCTGCGCCCCCTGCGGTCACCGAGGCGCCCACACGGAATGGCACCCCGGATACCCCACCGTCCACATCGGCCCACACCTGCGACGGGCCTGCGCCCGATGCGGCTTCACCTGGCCCGAGCAACTTGCTCCGGCCGACGACCCGGTGCCGCGCCGCGTCACGTGGTGGCGGCGAATCACCATGCCTTTCACCCGCGACAGGAGCGCCCAGTGACCGACCGCCGGACCGCGTCCACGATCACCGACACCGAACTCGACCAGCTGTACAACGACCTCGACGCGCTCCGCGCCGTAGCACGCGGCTACTGCGAGGTCTGCGGACGCGGCGACGCCACACCACCGGTCGAGGCCTACGAGGAGCAGCGAGCCAGAGCCGCGCGCGCCGAGGCCGCTCTCGCCCGCGTCCGCACCCTGCACGTCGATAGCTACGGCCTCTGCGACGAATGCACCGGCAGCCACGGCGTGCCCTGGCCCTGCCCCACCATCCAAGCGCTCGACCTGCCCGCGCCGGCGGCCGAGGCCCAGCAGTGACCGCCCCCGCGCGCCCCGCCTCCCGCTGTCCGTCCGGCCGGCACCACGGCCACCGCATGCAGACCTGCGCCCAGTACGAGCAATGGCGGCGAGACATCGACGCCGAGGTCATGCAGGCGTTGCACAAGGCCGTTGACGAGACCGTGCACGGCAACAGCACGGGCAAGAAGCTCGGCATCCTCGGCTGGGAGCCCGCGGAGCCCACGCCTATGGAGCGCGCCCTCGCCATCCTCGACCCCGAGCTGCGCCGCTGCGCGTTCTACGACGCAGGCCCGCCCGCCCTCCGCGGCCCCAACTGGAAGGCACGCCCGTGATCCGCGACCCCGATGCGCTCCGCATCGTCTGGCTGTTCGACCGGCCGTACTGGTGGGACCGACTCCCCGACGGACGCCTCACGCTTCAACCCGCCCGTTGGAACCCCGAGTGCCCGGCTTGACGGCCGTGGCATCCTGAGCACAGATCTGACGCGCCGTGCACGGTGCCCAGTGGTCGTGGTGTCGGTGCTGCCACCTTCGCGCGACGGCCGAACCCCAGCGCCCCGCCCACCCGGCGGGGCGCTCGCGCGTTCCCGGGCAGCACACGGCCCGCCGTACCCGAAGGTGCGGCGGGCCAGTGGGGCGCCCCCCTTTGTGCACGCTCGACGCTACGCCCGGCATGGCTGAAACGGAACCCTCAGTGCTCCCACATGTCCGGTCCGCCGTGTCCAGGCCGGCCCGCCGCAGGAACTCCACCACGTCGGCCAAGCCGAAGGCGCGCCCGCTGATCTCACCGTCGAGACGGACACGCCGGCCGCCTTCCTCGTCGGGCGGGTACACGATCACCACAGGCATGCGGCCAGCATGACGGCAGCCACC
Organism: Streptomyces sp. NPDC107654; assembly: GCF_055639035.1. NCBI lineage: Bacteria > Bacillati > Actinomycetota > Actinomycetes > Kitasatosporales > Streptomycetaceae > Streptomyces > Streptomyces sp. NPDC107654. The sequence goes on along the minus strand of NZ_JBVKBI010000036.1, from coordinate 51,695 downwards.
GACAACCGCGCGCGGGGTACGGCCGACCGGGGCTGCTTGACACCGGTGTGATCCTGAGACTGCTGCCGGGCGGACCAGCTGCTCGCGCCCGGACAGTTGCTCTCAGCCTGGGAAGGCTCGGGGCGGAGGACACCAGAGAGCCCCCCGAGTCCAGGTCTCGGGGGGCTTCTCGTCTGTCTGGGGCGCGGCAGGTCAGAGGGTCGCCCGCAGGCAGGCCGTACAGGTGACCGCGATGTCGTCCGAGCCGGAGAGCGGTCGGTCGACGGTGCGCCCGTACATGTCCTCCAGCACGATCTTCTTCCCGCACACGGTCTTCATCGGCCGACTGTGCGGGACAGACACGTCATGGACACGGGTTCCTCTGCCCAGCCGGATACGGCGCGTCTCCTCGGTCTTGAACATCACGGCCGCCACTCCGGGCGGTAGTCCGGGTGATCGGCGTAGGCCAGCGCGAACTGGCGCAGCGCCCCTTCCAGCGCGGCGGCGAACCCGCTCGTGAACGTCTCGTGGTAGTCGTGGGCGGCGGCGGCGAGGCGCAGCAGTTCCCGTTTCGCTTCGATGTCGCGCAGGACACGCGCCGGATCTTGACGGGCGATGTGGGCGCGTTCGCCATCCTCGACCACCAAAGCCACACGGTGAGCCGGCTCCGACGCGTCCTCAGAAGATGCGGCCGTCACCCAGTTGGCAGCCGGCCCGTCCATCCAGGCGCCGCCAGCGCGCCGCGCCGTCTGCTCGTCCTCGTCCAGTCGGGCCCGCAGGAACTCCACCAGCTCATCCATCGGACGCCTCCTCCAGCGGCCCGTACCCGGCCGACTCCAGCTCCTGCTGCAAGTCGCCGACGTCCGCACCGAGCCCGTCGTTCGCGTCCTCGATCCACTTCCACACGATCCGCAGGATCGCGCGCGCGTCGTTCCCGTTCAGGGGTTGCGTCCCCATCTGACCTTCGATCACCGGTGCTCCTTGCTTGGGTCGGGGGCTACGCCTCGTCTTGCCCGGGCCGCGCCCTCTCCGCTTGCCGAGCCGCTCCCGCATGTACGGGGCCAGCAGTTCGTACGGCAACATCCGCGTCTTCCCGACCACCCGGTAGTCGTCCGGGTCGATCGGCCAACCCGAAGCCGGGTCGCGCGCCAGCTTCCGCAGACCCTCGGCGGTCATGTTCTGGGCGATGCCGTCCGCGACAAGCCGTTCGGCGGCCTCGGTGAAGGACAGCATCGTGCGCTGCTCCTCTCCTGGCGTGTCTGCGGGCATGGCTCATCCTCCCAGACTTGTTGCGCTCAACGCAACAAGTCGCTACGGTCGTACAGCACCAACAAGTACGGCCCCGGCAGGAGGTGCAACTCCCGCCGGGGCCAGCCATCCCACCTGCCTACCAGGAGGAATGACCGTGCCGAATCCTACGGCCCAAGCACAACAAGCGCCCAGCCCCACGACCGAGTGGCCCGACGGCGTCGTCGCCCGCTACGTCACCAAGGCCGCCGACATCACCGGCGACCCGGAACTCACCGTTGACGTCACCGAGATCGACGGCGGGTTCCGGCGGCACTGCCGCGGCTGCGGCGGCGACTTCGAGAACTTCTGGGAGCCCGCCGTCCGCGAGAGCGCCCAGACCCACGCCGAGAAGTGCCGCGCCCTGCCCCGTCCGGAGGCCGCGCGATGACCGAGCAGCAGCCCGAACCGGACCGCACCCCGCGCGCCAACACGATCCTCGCCGAGCCCGCCACCGTCGAGAACTGCCGCGCCGACTATGAGCAGGCCCCCGACGTCCGGCAGCGCCTCGCCATGCAGGCGAAGGGCGGCCACTGATGAGCTTCCTCGACAAGCTGCTCGGCGACGACCGCGAGCGCGCCGCCAAGTACGCCGGCCGCGAGTCCGCCACCGAACGCGCCGCACGGCAACGCCGCCAAGGACACCGCCGCAACGCCGGCAGGGCCGCCGCCCAAGGCCAAGCCTGGGAAGACCGCGACCGACAGCAGGACAAACGAGGCCGCTGGTACCGGCCCGCCTAACCCCACCCAGACCGCCGGCCCCCGCGTACGTCCAATCCCCCCGTCCGCGGGGGCCGGCACCCTTCCGGAGAAGCACCGTGCACACTCAGCGCCCCGAACGCCCCGGCATCTTCTACGGCGCCGTCGCCCTCGCCGGCCTCTCCCTCGCCTGGTCCGCCTACGCCATCACCGACCTCATGCGCTCCGGGAAGTTCGGCCTGTCCGTGGCCCTCGCCGGAGACATCGGCTGGATCACCGTCCTCTGGGCCCAAGCCCGCGGCATCGCCATCGGCGGTCGAACCTGGGCCGCGCCCGCGGCCGGCTGGTTCATCGCGGCCGGGGTCGCCGTCCTCCTCGTGATGCACGGCAGTGAGACCGGCGGCCGGGCGCAGGCGATCGCCGGGCCGTTCGTCGTCCTGGTCGGGAAGATCGTGTGGGAGTTCGCGCTCGCCGCGATGCGTGACCCCGCGGCTCCGACACCGGAGCAGCAGGCGGAGATTCACGCCGTGCTCCGCGACGCGGCGCACGCCTCCGCGCTCATGCACGCCCGCGCGCAGGCCCGCATCGCGCGCATTCGCACCGAGGCCGAGGTCACCCTCGCCCGCGACGAAACCGACTTCGAGGTCGGACTCCAGCGTCTGGAGAAGCAGGCCGAACTCCACCGCCGCACCCCGATCGCCCTCCCCGCGAACACCCCGAGCACCCTGCCCGAGCAGGCGAGTACGGAGCCCGACTTCGAGACCGCAGCCGAGCAGGCGATCGACGTGATCGGCGAACACGAGCACGGCGCGAACACGATCGCGAGCACTCCGAACACGGTCCGCGAACACGTCACGAACAAAGCCGTGACCAGCCCGAACCCTGTTCCTGAGCCTGATCGCCCCACCCCGAGCGAACACGCTCCGAACACTGAACCGCCGAGCATCGCCGACCTTGTTCGCGAGCAGATCGCGAACACCACCGACAACGCGATCGCCGTCCGGAACGTGCTCGCGATCATCCCCGACGCCAACCGCGACAGCGTCGCCGCCGCCGTCCGCCGCGAGCGCCGCAAGAGCCAGATGAAAGGCGGCTACGCATGACCGCCCCCGACGCGAACGAACTCCTCATACGCGCCCGCCTCCACCGGCTCCTCAACCCGACCCCGCCGGCCGTCCCGCGAGCTACGCCCAGCCGTGACTCCGAGGACTGGTGGGACCGGCTCTACGACGACGAGCCGACCAAGCCGGGGAAGCGGAGCACTCCCGCGGTCCGGCCCGACACCGACCACGAGGAGACCCCTGAGCGCAGCAAGTCGGGCCCGCCGCAGTCCCTCCTCGACGCTTGGGCCGGCACCAGCCCCCGCCTGCGCTGGCTCATCTACCACGGCACCACCGCCGTGTTCGGCTGGGCCCTCGGCATCACCGGCTGGGCCACCAGCGTGACCGCATGGGTCGCCGCCGGCCGCTGGGTGAACCCGCAGTCCATCGCCTGCTACGCCCTCGGCCTCGGCACGGTCGCCCTGTACCGGCGCGCCCGCCACTGGTGGTGGCCCGTCGCCTGGCTGGCCGCTGTCCCCGTATCCGCCATCGTCCTTGGCGTGCTCCTGTACGCCCCGAACTCGTAAGGAACCCCCTGTGAACAGCGTGTTCGGCAACCTCGGCATCGTGGGGCTCGCCGTCGTCATGACCGTCCTCCTCCTCGTCGGCATCAAAGGCGGCGGCAAGGTCAAGCCCCTCGGCTGGTGGCCGTGCCTGATCGGCGGCATGCTCGCCGGGTCCGCCTACGCCGCGGCCGGGGGCCTGTTCAAGATGGTCCCTGACCTGGTCGGCAGCCTCCTCAAGGCCGCACAGGGCGTCATGCCGGGCATCACCATGCCGGCGATCGCCCTCACTCTGGCGATCATCATTCTGTTCAAGAAGCTGACCACGAAGCAGGTCGCGATCATGGGGATCGTGTTCTGGTACGCCGCGTCCGGCGCCGGTGGTCTGTGGGGCACCCTGTCCGCGACGATCGCGAACATCGGACAGCAGGTGTCCGGATGATCCGCTCTGCTGCTGATCGTGTCCGCGTCACGCTGGCCCTGCTCGGGCCGCTCGGCGCGGGCTCACGCGTGCTCCTGCTACGGCTCGTCGGCCGGTTCGGCTGGAAGACGGTGGTGCTCGGCGGCCTGGCCGTCGTGTACGTCGCCGTCCGCTATCGGGCGTGGGTGATCTGGCTGGTCATCGGCTGGTGCGTCGCCGCCTGGATGCACGCCCCGAAGCCTGACGCTGGCGCGCTGGTCGAGGCAGGGGAGGAGCCGCCCGCGGCGGCCCCCGAAGACCCGCTGCCCGGCATCCTTCAGACCCTCATCGGCGAGGCCCCCGGCGTCCACCTCAAGGCCATCGTCCAGCACCTCCACGACAGCGGCCAGGACACCACCTGCACGACCGCCGACGTGGCCGCCGCTCTCGACCGCCGTCACATCCCCATCCGGGCCTCCGTCCGAGACGCCGCCGGCCGGGTCAATCGAGGGGTGCACCGGGACGACTTGAGGGCCTGGATGGAGGCCCGCTCCCCGAGCGTTCCCGTGCTCCTCTCCAAGACGCGTAGCAGCCCCGCTACTACGGCTGTGACCTGCGATGTAGCAGACGCTCCTACAGACGTAGCTACGCCTCCTACACTCCCCAACTGACCCACCACGGAGGCCACGATGCCGTACGAGTACCAGTGCCGCCAATGCAAGGCGAGATCCCCCGAACGGCACGACCGCCAAGCTGACGCCGAGCTGGAGCAGGAGCAGCATCGCGCGGAAGTGCATGGTGGGTTGGCGCCGGCCGCGGGGGACGGCGTCCGCACGGTGCACGACACGGCGCGCGGCGATGGGTGCCTGCCGTCAGGGTCGTTCCTGTTCGTGGCGTTCCTGCTGCTGGCGATGCTCGCGAACTGCTGGGGCAGGTGAGTTGACAGCCCTGCGAGACTGGGTGTGCACCCGTTGGTGAGGGCCACGGTTGCGCCCCTGTGAGACCCCGCCACGCATCCCCCGTCGTGGCGGGGTCTACTGCTGTCCGGGCTCCGGCTCGTCGGCCAGCGGGACGGCGCGGGCGCGGGCGAGCCAGCCGTTGCCGAACGTGTCCGACGGCAGAAGCGCCGGCTGCGCGCCGAGCCGTTCGCAGAGTTCGGTGAGGGCGCGCATGCATTCCTCGCGGGTGTCGGCCTGGACTCCGTACCTGATCGCCATGGGTAGCAGTGTGCCGTTACCGGATGAGGGCGGCTACCGGTTCGCGTGAGGTTGAGTCACAGATCAGTGACAACGCCTTCACGCCACCCACACGTGGGCGGATGATGCGGCGGAACAGCAGCTACCACCCGGGGGAGCCATGCCCGACTACAGCGACGTACAGAAAGCCGTCAACGTCGAGAAGCGCAGGGTCTGGTTCGCGTGGCTGGCCGGCACCGTGCTGACGCTGCTGATCGCGCAGGTCGTCAACGTCGCCACGGGCTGGAAGACGGTCGCAGTCGCGCTGTTCCTGGTCGTGTTCGTACTGCTGACGGTGACCGCGTACCGGATGCACGCGGCGCTCAACCGGCGCGCGGACCGGGAACGCCGGCAGGTCCTCGGCGACGACTACCCGGGTTGATCGCGTACGCGGTAGTGACATCCGCGCCAGGCCGGGCGTAGCGTTTCGGCCAGCGGCAGTTGCGCGGCCGGGTACTGGCAGTCTCGGCGAGAGGGTTTGCTGCGAGCTCTCCCTCGCGCGACTGCCGCGTAGACGTTGAGCGGCCCCGCACCGGAGTTCGTCCGGGCGGGGCCGTCGTCATGGGGTCTTCTCCGCGCTGCTCGCCGGGCGCTCCTCCGCCCAGTGCAGCATCACCCGCGCCGGGTACGCCCAGTCCGGATCGAGACTCACCCGAATCTCCAGCAGGAAGCCGGTGTCCGGGTGCCGCATGTCGTCTCGGCTGGGGACGTGGGTGACTCCGGCAGCGTCGAGCACGCTGACGGTCACCTCGCCGTCGACGCCCCCCATCTGCCGGAAGGCGAACGCCACGGGGTCGGCGGGCTCTTGCACGTACAGATCGGTGATCACGCGGTCTCTTCCTCGCTACTCACCGGGCGCTCGCGTCGCTTCCGGTTGACGCGGTCGTGCATCAACTCGATGAGCACGTCAGACCGGGTGCGGCCGTCCTCGATGGTGGCGTCGAACTCCTTGAGGAGTTGGGGCGGGGGCCGGAACGAGATCGGCTTGGTCTGGCCGGTGGCTGGCCTGGCCATGGATCCTCCCTAGCTTTCGTATTACAGAAACTAGGATCCATCTGCGCAAGCCTGTTGACAACCCCTCAGGTGTGGGTGCATTCTCGTATTACAGAAACCGCACCGCAGCAGGGGGGGGCTGACCGATGAGGCACACCAACCGCGAGACCACCACCCAGACCCTCACCCGCCTCATCACCGCCCTCGACAAGCAGCACCCCGTCACCATCACCTACACCAAGGCCGACGGCACCCAGACCATCCGCACCATCGAGATCCACGACGTCATCGTCACCAACGCCGGCGACATCGTCCTCCGCGCCGCCGACCGCGACACCCAGGAGATGCGCTCCTTCCGCATCGACCGCATCCAGACCTACACCGTCCACCGCACCACCTACACCGTCACCCGACCGGCCACCGACGAGCCCAAGCAGCGCACCACCGTCGGCCTCGCCACGGTCACCGTGCTCTACCCCGTCGACTGCCCCATCACCACCCGCGTCGCCCTCCTCGCCGACGCCCTCGCCGCCTGACACCCCACCCGCGCACCACCCTCGGATCGGAGACCACGTTGAACACCACCGCCCAGACCATCACCGAGATCGCCCGCTTCCGCACCCTCGCCGGCCGGATGACCGGCACCGCCCTCAAGTACACGCGCGCCGTCCGCACCAGCGCCGGCCAGTACGAGATCGAGTGCAGCGGCTGCGGCCAGGGCCACCGCGAGGGCACCCAGGCGTTCCAGTCCGACGCGACCGACGCCGCCCGCACCCACGCCAACCGCTGCCTCGCCTGACCGGCCCACGGCCCCGCCCATCCCGGGCGGGGCCCTTCCGGCTTGACCCCCGCCATACGCTCAACCCACCGCCACCGAAAGGACCCCGCCGTGCAGATCTGCCCGGCCCACAGCACCCTCTCAGAGGCCGATTGCCCCGCCTGCACCCGGGACTTCCTCGGCCTCCTCGGCGCCAACGCTCTCGTGCACGTCCGGCCGCCCGGCATCACGGACGACCGTGACCTGCCGCTGCCGACGGGCCCGACGTGCGGTGGAATGAACCACGACAGCGCCGGTAACGAGGTCGTGTGCGAGCGCCCGGAACGCCACGAGGGCGACTGCGACGACGGCACCGGCCTCATGTGGGACCACGACGAGACCTGTGGCTGCTACGACACCCCCGCCGCCTGACCGCCCGACACGACAGGACGAACCCCATGACCGACGACGAAGACCGCGAGCCCGTCTACTGGTTCTGTAACTCCTGCGGCGACGAAGTCGAAGACGAGACCTCGAACTGCTGCGACGACGGAGAGATCGAACCCTCCTACGACAACTAACCCTGGGCACGCCAAAGGCCCTACCTCACGCCGCCCGAGAGGTAGGGCCTTCGTCCTGCCCGCAGCCTCACGCCACCCAGCCCGGTTGCGGTCATCGTTACCATCAAACCACGCCAACCAGTAACACCACCAACAGCAGGGAGGGGATCGTGGCCACCAACGACACCCCCGACAGCAGCCCTCTCCGAGGACGCAACGGCAACGGCCGCTACACCCGCACCCTCGAAGGCGCCGAACGAGACGCCGAAATCGCGCGCCTCTACTCCCAAGGCGACCTCACGTTCGAGGAGATCGGCGCACAGTTCGGCATCAGCAAATGGGCTGCTATGCGCGCCTACAACCGGGCCGTCCGCGACGTCATCCAAGAAGCCGGCGAGGAAGCCCTCAAAGTCCACGCCGCCCGCCTGGAGCACGTCGTGGCCCGCTGCATGGAGATCGCCGAGACCGACCACGTCATGGTCTCCCACGGCCGGATCGTGTACGGCGACGACGGCCAGCCGTTGAAGGACTCGGCACCGGTGCTGGCCGCGTTCCGGGAGTTGCGGGGTGCGCTCGCTGACTTCCGGAAGATGACCGGGCTCGACAAGCCCGCCAAGGTCGAGCACTCCGGCGGCGTCACCTACCAGCTGGTGGGCGTCGACCCGCAGGATCTCGCGTGACAGCTACGGTCGTCCGGTACGAACCGCGCGGCGGCGCCAAGACCCTGCTCTCCGCCCGCGATCAGGAGATCTGCATCGCCGGCCCGGCCGGTACCGGCAAGAGCTTGGCCATGCTCCAGAAGGCTTTCTACACCAGCTTGATGGTGCCGGGCTGCCGCAGCCTGATCGTCCGCCAGACCCACGCCGCACTCACCGGTTCCACGCTGGTGACGTTCGAGCAGCAGGTCGCGCCAGCCGCGCTCGCCGACGGCATCGTCCGCTGGTTCGGTGGGTCGCCGCGGAAGCCGCCCGCGTACCAGTTCGCGAACGGCGCCGAGATCCTCGTCGGCGGCCTCGACCGCCCGGAGAAGTTCCTGAGCACCGAGTTCTCCCGGATCTACGTGGACGAGGCCACCCAGATCAGCCTCACCGCGCTGGAGACCCTGATCACCCGACTTCGCGGCAACACGGACACGTACCGACAGATCATCCTCGCGTGCAACCCGGACCACCCGAAGCACTGGATCAAGCAACGCTGCGACGACGGCACCATGCGCATGATCCACAGCCTGCACCGCGACAACCCCCTCTACGTCCACACCGACGGCAGCCTCACCGAGCGCGGCGTGGACTATATGGCGAAGCTCGACGCCCTCACCGGCGTCCGCCGGCTCCGCTACCGCGACGGCATATGGGCCGCCGCTGAGGGCCTGGTGTACGAGGGCTGGTCCGAACCCGTCCACGTGGTCGAGCCATTCGACGTGCCCGACTCGTGGACCCGCTGGCTGAGCATCGACTTCGGGTTCACCAACCCCTTCGTCGCCCAACTGTGGGCCGAGGACCCTGACGGCCGGCTGTACCTGATCCGCGAGTGGGTCCGCACCCGCATGCTGGTCGAGGACCACGCCGACGTCATCCGCGACCGGCTCCTCGCCGGGCAGCCCCGGCCCCGCGCGATCATCACCGACCACGACGCAGAAGACCGGGCCACCCTGGAACGGAAGTTGGGCATGGGGACGCAGGCCGCGCACAAGGGCGTCTCGGACGGCATCCAGGCGTTCTCCGCCCGGCTGAAGGAGCAGGGCGACGGCAAGGCGCGGCTGTACGTCTTCCGCGACGCGCTCCTCGAACGGGACCCCGAGATGGACACCGCGTCCCTCCCGATCGGACTCGCCGAGGAAGTCGCCGGCTACGTGTGGGCCGTGAAGCCGGGCAATCAGGCCGGGCTGAAGGAGGAGCCCGTGAAGGCCAACGACCACTCGATGGACGCCGCACGGTACATGGTCGCCGCGCGGGACCTCGGCGGCAGGCCGCGCGTCCGCTGGCTCTGAACTGTCGCATACCTACAACGCCACCCGGACGAGAGTGAGACCGCGATGACCAGCCGAATCGAGCGATACCGCAGGTGGATGCTGCTGTTGCGGAAGTTGGCGCCGATTCTGCTTGACACGGCTGGGATCATCCTATTGTCGGGTTCCGCCATGCTGTGGAACCTGATCGCTGGCTTGGCCGCAGCAGGGATCGGCTGCTTCGTCCTGAACTGGCGGTGGTTCGGCACCGAGTAAGCGAGGGAGGGGCGTTGGCAAGGACCCTCCTCGGCGCGCTCCTCAACAAGACCAGCAGCGTCGCAGTTCAGACCCCGGTCCCCTTCGCCTCCCGCTCCGCCAGCCACGGCCCCGTGTTCGGCTCCAGCCGCACCGCCGAAGGCCAGATGCGCGCCATGAGCGCCGTCGGCACCCTCTTCGCCATCGTGGACCGCACCAGCAACGCCACCGCCCTGGTCGACTGGAAGCTGTACCGCAAGGCCAAGTCCGGCCGAGACGAAGACCGTGTCGAGGTCACCTCCCACGCCGCCCTAGAGCTGTGGCGCAAGCCCAACGGGTTCATGCCTCGACAGGAGTTCGTAGAGACCCAGCAGCAGCACTTCGACTTGACCGGTGAGGCGTGGTGGGTCATCGCCCGCCACCCCGCCGCGAATATGCCGCTGGAGCTGTGGCCGGTCCGCCCCGACCGCATGACCCCCGTCCCAGACCGCGAGACGTTCCTGAAGGGCTACGTCTACACGAGCTCGGACGGCGAGCAGATCCCACTGGAACGCGACGAGGTCATCCAGCTGCGCCGGCCGAACCCGTTGGACCCGTACCGCGGCCTGTCGCCGGTGCTGTCGATCCTCCCGGACCTGGACACCAGCCGGTACGCCTCCGAGTGGTCACGCGCGTTCTTCATCAACTCGGCTCAGCCGGGCGGCATCATCGAGGTCCCGTCCGCCCTGTCCGACGACCAGTTCGATGAGCTGCGCGACCGGTGGAACGAGCAGCACCGCGGCGTCGGCAACGCCCATCGTGTGGCGATCCTGGAGCACGGCAAGTGGGTCGACCGCACCATCAGCCAGCGCGACATGCAGTTCGTGGAGCTGCGCGGCGCCACCGCCGACCGGATCCGCGAGGCCTACGGCATCTCGAAGACCGCGATCGGCGATTTCGAGGACATCAACCGCGCCTCCGCGCTCGCGGCCAAGGCGTGGTTCGCGGAGCAGCAGACGATCCCGCGCCTGGAGCGGATCAAGGCCGCGCTGAACTTCGAGCTGCTGCCGATGTACGGGCCGGCGGCGCAGGGCCTTGAGTTCGACTACGAGCCCCCGACCCCACCGGACCCGGAGATCGAAGCGCAGCAGCTCACCGCCCGCTCGGCCGCCGCCGCCGTCCTGGTCCGTGAAGGCTTCGACCCGGCAGGCGTCCTGTCCGCCGTCGGCCTCCCCGACATCCCGTTCGCTGGCCGCGCCGTCGCACCGGCCCCGGCCGCACCGGTGGCCGCGTGGGACGACGCCGTGGCCGGTCTCCTCGGCACGGAGGTCGAGGCGGCGATGCGGTGGGAGGTCGTCACCGAGCACGACGACGACGTCTGTGAACCGTGCGCCGAGCAGGACGGACGGCTCTACCGCAACCGCGCAGCCGCCTACAAGGACTACCCGGGCGGCTCCGGCTACGTGCACTGCGTCGGCGCTGAGTACGGCAACGACTGCCGCTGCAAGGTCGTGAAGCGACGGAAGACGAGGGACGACGAATGAGCCGGATACCGGGCCTCGTGGTGCCCGCCAACCTGAATAGCTTCCTCGCCAAGCAGCGCGAGCAGGCCGACAAGCAGCGCCAGGCGCTCGGCGTCGAGGCCCGCTCCTGGTACCGGATCAGCAACGCGGCGTCGGCGGACGAGGTCGAGGTGATGCTGTATGACGAGGTCGGGGGGTGGCTCGGCGCGACCGCCGACGAGTTCATCGCGGACCTGCGCGGTATCACCGCGCCCAACATCCGTCTCCGTGTGAACAGCCCCGGCGGCAGCGTGTTCGAGGGCATCGCCATCGCCAACGCGCTCCGCTCCCACCCTGCGAACGTGACCGTGCAGGTCGACGGGATCGCAGCCTCGATCGCCTCGGTCATCGCGATGTCCGGCGACCGGATCGAGATGGCCCCCAACTCGATGCTCATGATCCACGACGCCAGTGGCGTGTGCATGGGCAACGCCTCCGACATGGAAGAGATGGCCGAACTCCTCGACCTCATCTCCGACAACATCGCCGACGCCTACGCATCAAGGGCCGGCGGCACCCGCGACGAGTGGCGGGCCCGCATGCGGAATGAGACCTGGTACCTCCCCGAAGACGCCGTCGAGGCAGGGCTCGCCGACGAGGCGATCACCGCACCGAAGGCCGGCACGCCCGCGACTGAGCCGGAAGCCGAGCCGGAGATGGCACGCGCCTTCGACCTCGCCGCCTACGGCTACACCGGGCCGCGCCGTGAGGAGCCGAAGGTCGAGACACAGCCGGAGTCGGTGACGCTCACCTTCAACGTCGGCAACGCCATCGGGGAGCAGGTCGCCGAGATGCTCCGCAAGACCGTCGCGCAGCGCGAGGAGCCTACCGCTCCGTCCGTCGAGGACACGGTTCCCATCGAGCCGGTCGCCGAGGTGTCGGTCGAGCCGGCCTCGGAGCCGGAGCCCGTGGCGCCTGCCGCCGAACCCGTAGACGAGTGGGCCGCAGCCGTGGCCCGCCTCACCCAGGACGACGCCGACGGCTGGTCAGCGTCCGTCTCCCACCTGACCGGAACCACGGCGTCGTCCAGCGCGGCGACGGAAGCAGCCTGAAGGAGGCACCAGTGGCAACCCCCACCAACACCGTTCCGCGCAACGCCGACGAGCTCGCGGAGATGCTGGCCGACCCGGCCAAGCGCAGCGAGATCCTCGCGTCGCAGGACTCACTGACCGAGTTCATCACCGCCTATGGGCAGAAGCAGCAGGGCGAAGGCACGGACCTCAACCGACTCGTCGCCGAGGAGACGCAAAGGCAGTTCGCGGACTTCCTCCGGAGCAACGGCGCCGAAGTGAAGGACAAGCAGGCCGGCGAAGCCATCAAGCGGCTCGACCTCGACCCGCAGGCCAAGCGGGCCGGGATGCTCACCTCGCACCGACAGGGCACCGCGTACAACGCGGCGGCCCCGGGCGCTGCGGTCGACAAGCACTTCGACAACGCCATCGACTACGTGCGGAACATCTGGCACAAGAACCCGAAGGCGGACGCCGAGAAGCTCGGCGCGCTCCGCAACGCCGCGAGCAGTGTCAGCCCCGCCGACGGTGGGTTCCTGGTGCCCGAGACCCTGCGTGCCCAGCTGCTGCAGATCGCACTGGAGCAGGCCGTCGTCCGGCCGCTCGCCACCGTCGTCCCGATGGAGAGCGCGCGCGTCCCCTTCCCGATGATCGACACCACCACCAACGCAGGCAGCGTGTTCGGCGGCATGATCGCGTATTGGGGTGAAGAGGGCGCCCTGCTGCAGGACTCCTCTCCCAAGTTCGGCCGCGTCACCCTCGACGCGAAGAAGCTCACCGGCCTGTCCGCCGTCCCCAACGAGCTGCTCCAGGACTCGCTGCCGTCGTTCTCCGCGCTGATCGAGACGCTGTGGCCTCAGGCCATCGCCTTCAGCGAGGACAACGCCTTCCAGTCCGGCACCGGTACCGGCGAGCCCCTCGGCTTCCGCGGCGCCGGCAACCCGGCCGCGGTCACCGTGACCCGCGCGAACGCCAACAAGATCCAGTACCCGGACATCGTCGGGATGTACGCCCGGATGCTGCCGTCGTCGCTGTCCAACGCGGTGTGGATGTGCGCCCCGGACGCGCTGCCGCAGCTCCTCCAGATGTCCCTCACCGTCGGCACCGGCGGCAACAGCGTGTTCGTCGTGAACGCGACCGGTCCCGCCCCCATGAGCATCTTCGGCCGCCCGCTGATCATCACGGAGAAGGGCTCCGCGCTCGGCTCCCGCGGTGACCTGGCGTTCGTGGACCTCTCGTACTACTTGGTCGGTGACCGTCAGGTGATGAGCGCCGACAGCTCGACGGACTACGCCTTCGGCGCCGACAAGACGACGTTCCGAATCATCCAGCGGGTCGATGGCCGGCCGTGGATCCAGTCCGCGATCACCCCGGCCAACGGCTCTACCTCCACGCTCAGCCCCTTCGTGGAGCTGAACTAACCCCCCTGGCCGGCGGCGGCATTCACACCCCGCCGCCGGCTTCCACCGGGCCGGCAGTGTCGCCCCGGACCCGCTCACCAGACGAAAGGAAACCCGATGTCTCAGAAGGGCCTCGGACGCCTCTACAACACCACCCCCGCCGCCGACGGCGTGTGGATCGCCCTCAAGGGCGCCGCAGCCGGCGTCGACTTCAGCTGCTACCTCGCGGGCGCGGCCGGCGACACGTACACCCTCCAGGAAGCCAAGGACTCCTCCGGTACCGGCGCGCAGAACCTCGCGGTCATCACCGAGTACCACACCTGCACCGGCAACGGCTCGGACACGTGGACGAAGCGCACCCAGGCCGCGGCGGCGACCGTGGTGACGGCGGCGTCGGCCACGCAGAACGCCATGGTCGTCGGGGTCGAAGGCACCAGCCTGTCGGACGGCTACAAGTACGTGAAGCTCACCAGCACCGGCGCGGGCACCGTGAACGCCCTCACCCGCGACCTGCTCGCCCAGCGCGCCCCCGCCAACCTGCCGGCGACCGGGGCCTGATCGTGGCGCTGTGGACGTGTGCCGACTGCACCGCACGGTATGCGGTCGGCGCCCCCCGGTGCCCGCAGTGCGGCTGTCGGGTGCGTGTTGAGGACGGAAGCGAGAACGACATGGCGAAGATCACGGTGCACGGCGGCCCGTCCGACGTGCACGCCGACAGCGGCGAGGACGCCTCTGCTGCGGAGACGCAGCCCGTTGCTCCTGAGCAGAGCGAGGCTCCCAGCCCGGCGCGCACCCGCACGGCGGTCCGCTCCAAGAAGTCCCGGACGGAGTAAGCCGTGAGCGTCGGATTCTCCACTGCGGCGGCGAACAGCGCCCTGGACAGCCTGGGCACCGCGTACTCGTGGATCAAGCTGCACACGGGGGATCCCGGCGCCGCGGGCACCGCGAACGCGGCGGTCGAGACGACGCGGAAGCAGGCGACGTGGGCGTCCGCGTCCGCCGCATCGAAGACCACGACTGCGGACCTGGCCTGGACGGGCGTCGCCGGAACCGAGGACTACACGCACTTCTCGATGTGGACCGCCTCGACCGCCGGCACCTTCGGCGGCTCCGGAACGATCACCGCGAACGCGGTCACCACCGGCGACACGTTCACCATCCCGTCCGGCTCCCTGACCCTCACCCTGCCCGTCGCAGCCTGAACAACCAGCCCAGCCCAGAGAGGAGGTGACCGAGGATGTCCCAGCGCGCCGACGCAGCCACTGACCGCGTCAGCTACACGGCAAGCCCACCGCCTGCCCCAGCGACGGCGTTCACGGCCACCTTCTGGGTACGGCTTCGCGTGGACCGCGACGACTTCTCCACGATGATGCGGCTGCACTCGTCGTCCGGCGGATCGACCACGATCAACATCGCGACCGGCAGCAGCGGCACCACGCCGGTCGTCGTGAGCCCCGGCAACACCAGCGGCATCGTCGGCAGTGACGCGCTCGTGGTCGATGCATGGCGGATGATCGCGGTCACGGTCGCCGGAACCGGCGCCACCGACGGGAAGATCTACACCCGGACCGTCGGCGGCACCACGAAAGTCGTCACCGGGCAGGTATCCGGCGGCAGCACACCCGACGGCATCACCCTGTTCGGCCGGTCCCCGGGCGACGCGAGCGAGTGGTTCAACGGGTGCCTCGCCTACGTACGCGTGTGGTCGGCAGTCCTGACACAGACCGAAATCGAAGCCGAGTGGGCATCACCCACGATCGTCCGCACCTCCGGGGTGTGGGCGAACTGGCCGATGCTCACCAACATCAACGACATCTCCGGCAACGGCCGGAACCTCACCGCCGGATCCACCGCACTCACCACCGAGGACGACCCGCCGCTCACCACGAACGTCACCGGGACTGCTGCTGCCGCCCTCGGTGGCCTCACAGCCACGGCATCCGGCACGCCGACGGTACGCGGCACCGCGGCCGGCCAGTTCGGCGGCCTGGCGGGGACGGCGACCGGCACACGCAAGGTGACCGGGGCAGCCGGGTTCAGTGGGGGCGCTCTGACCGGCGGCGCATCCGGCCTGCGTACCGTGATCGGCTCCGCAGCCGGGCAGCTCGGCGGGCTTGCCGGTACCGCGACGGTGCCATCCCACGTCACCGGGACGGCCACCGCAACGCTTGGTGGGCTCACCGCAACCGCGCACGGGCGTGTCCCCGGCGCCCCCGAACAAGGCTCCTGGTGGGGGCTGGTCGACATCCTCCGCGAGGGCGCCCAGCTGGCCCGTGAGGAACGCGAACGCGAACCCGTCGCCTGCCTCGACTGCGGCGAACCACTCCGCTCCGGGCCGCGCGGTGAGTCCTACTGCCCGTTCGACGGATCCATCTGGGGCCCGGGCGGACGCCGCACCGGCCAAGTCAGCACCACCCGAATCTGAGAGGAGGACGAGAGATGACCCAGCAACCGGTGTACGCGACGCGCGAGGACGTCATGCGCGCGCTCGACTCGAAGCCCACCGCCCGCAACGCGACGCAGATCGACCGGGCCCTCCAGTCCGCCTCACGCGACGTCGAGCACCTGTGCCACAGGCGCTTCTACCCGGAGCAGGACACCAAGTACTTCGACTGGCCGGACTCCCAGTATCGGCCGTCGTGGCGGCTGTGGCTGGACGACAGCGAACTGATCTCCCTCACCTCCGTCACCTCCGGCGGCGTGGCCATCAACCTGGCTGACGTCCTGCTGGAGCCGAACCGGTCCGGCCCGCCGTACACCCGCCTGGAACTGAACATCGGCACGTCGGCTGCGTGGGGCGGCGGCAGCACCCACCAGCGGGACATCACCATCACCGGCCTGTGGGGCTATCGCAACGACGAGACCAGCGTCGGCGCCCTCGCCGGCGCCATCGCCTCTACCACCGCGACCACGGTGGCGGTGGACGGGACGACCGCTGCGGCCCTCGGCGTCGGCTCTGTGGTCCGTGTCGATTCGGAACGGATGCTCGTCACCGGCCGGACCATGGCCACCACCGGACAGACGCTCGGCGCGGATCTTGACCAACAGGTCAAGACCGTGACTCTCCCCGTCGCCGACGCGTCCGAGTTCGCGGTGGACGAGACCATCCTGATCGACGCCGAGCGCATGCTCATCGTGGACATCGCCGGCAACAGCCTGATCGTCCGCCGGGCGTGGGACGGCACCGCGAACGCCGCCCACACCAGCGGCACCGCGATCTTCGCCCTGCGTGCCCTCACTGTGGCCCGCGGCGCGCTCGGCACCACCGCAGCCACCCACACCAACGGCGCGGCCGTCGTGCGCTGGGACCCGCCCGCCCTGGTCCGGGACCTGGTCATCGCCGAGGCGATCGGCCGGCTCACTTCCGAGACGTCCGGGTACACGCGCGCGCTCCGCGCGGGCGAGGGCAGCGGGGAACGGAACCGGGATTCAGGCGCGATCATGGCGCTGCGGCAGGCCGTGTACGACGCGGTCGGCCGCAAGGGGCGGGTGAGGTCCGTATGAGCATCGACATTGACTTCCGAGGCCCCCTCTTCGACGGGCGCGCGGCTCGCGCTATCGAAGAGTTTGTCGACGCTGCGCGCGAGGACGTTGCCGAGTTCGGCGAGGAGATTGCGCTGGCCCGCATGGGTGCGTACTTCCGGCGGCCGACGGGCTACTACGAGTCCAACGTCACTACCACGCGCGTGGGTTCGGACACCTCCCTGGTTCACGACGACGGCGTAGTCTATGGACCATGGCTAGCTGGAGTGGGAAGCAGGAACTCCCCGGTGACGAGGTTCAAGGGCTACACGCACTGGCGGGAAGCGAAGGAGCTGGTCCGGACGCGGGGTCCCCAGATCGCGGATCGCACCCTGACCCGATACGTCGGGAGGATGCAGTGAGCGCGAAGGAGCTGGAGCGCCGCCGGAAGATCTCCGAGGCGAAGAAGGGCAAGAAGCGCCCGGACGTGGCCGATCGAAACCGATCCGCCGCCATGCGCGCGCTGCCGCGCGTCATCTCCGCCGAGGCACGCGAGCGCATGTCCCGCGATCGTACGAAGCACGGACACTCCCGTAGGCGTCCTGAGGGACGCCAGGGCACCGCGACCTACTACATCTGGGCAGCGATGGTCCAGCGCTGCACCAACCCCAACAACGCGGACTACCCCGACTACGGCGCTCGCGGCATCACCGTGTGCGAACGCTGGCGGGACTTCCGCAACTTCCTCGCCGACATGGGCGAGAAGCCCAACGGCATGTCCATCGACCGCATCAACAATCACGGCAACTATGAGCCGAGCAACTGCCGCTGGGCCACCGCTGAAGAGCAGGCCCGGAACAGCCGCAAGGTCAGGATCACGGACGCCGATGTGGCCTGGGTGCGTGCCAACCCCGACAAGACACTCGCCGAACTGGCCGAGGCGCTCGGAGTCGGCAAGTCAACCATCGGCCGCATCCGCAGAGGGGAGGGCCGATTCGAATGAGCCTCGACATCACGGGGATCCTCGATGCGGCCGTCTCCCACGCGTCCGCCTCCGGCTACTTCGACCAGGTCAACGGGCACGAGCCGATCCACCCGGCGGTTTCCGGCGGCCTCACCGCCGGGGTGTGGGTGGACCGGGTCACCCCGGTCCGCTCGTCCGGCCTGGACTCGGTGACCGCGCTCGTCGTCCTCAACGTCCGCCTGTACACGTCGGCGCAGCATCTGCCGCTCGACGCGATCGACCCCAACATGGTCGCCGCAGTCGACGCCCTCTGCACCGCCTACGCGGGCGACTTCACCCTCGGCGGCCTGATCCGTCAGGTCGACATCTTCGGCACCTACGGCCAGTCCCTGGACGTGCGCGCCGGCTACCTGCCCCAGGACGGGGTGTTGCAGCGGGTCATGACGATCTGGCTGCCCTGCATCGTCAACGACCTATGGGAAGAGGTGGCGTAGCGTGGCCAAGTCCAGCGGCCTCGGCGACAACCTGTACATCGCTGGGTTCAACGCCTCCGGGGACATTCAGTCCCTCGGCAACATCGGCGGCGGCCCGGCGCTGCTGAACATGACCGGCATCGACAAGAGCGCCTACGAACGGCAGGGCGGCCTCAGGT
The DNA here is from genome assembly GCF_055639035.1 of Streptomyces sp. NPDC107654. Taxonomy (NCBI): domain Bacteria; kingdom Bacillati; phylum Actinomycetota; class Actinomycetes; order Kitasatosporales; family Streptomycetaceae; genus Streptomyces; species Streptomyces sp. NPDC107654. Next base: position 32,951 of record NZ_JBVKBI010000036.1, on the reverse strand, counting down.
CGGGCCAGTTCGAGATGACGACGTTCTTCAACTCGGTGGCCGTTACCGGGGCCACGCACGAGAAGCTGTCCGCGCTGCCCCGCACGGACGTCATCATGACGTACTGCCGCGGCACCACCCTTGGCGACCCAGCCGCCTCCCTCGTCGCCAAGCAGACGAACTACGACCCGCAGCGCGGCGACGACGGCATGATCACTTTCAGCGTGTCCGCACAGTCCAACGGCTACGGCATCGAGTGGGGCCGGCAACTCACCGCGGGCGTGCGGACGGACACGGCTGCGACGCTCGGCACGAGCATCGACACCACCGCAGCAGCGAGCTTCGGTGGGCAGGCCTACCTCCAGGTGTTCTCCTTCACTGGCACGGACGCCACCGTGAAGATCCAGGACTCGGCGGACAACTCGACGTTCGCCGACGTATCCGGGCTGGCCTTCACTCAGATCACCGGCGGCGCCCCGCTCGCTGAGCGGATCGCGACCGGCAACACGGCGACGATCCGCCGCTATGTCCGGGTGATCACCACCACGACAGCCGGATTCACCTCCCTCGCCTTCTCCGTGAACTTCATCAAGAACGATATTGCCGGGGTGACCTTCTGATGACCGCGCGACTCTTCCGCATCGAACCCGCGATGCCCCCTGAGGCGTACAAGACCTTCGCCATGGTCTCCCCGATCGAGACCCACATGCGGCAAGCCACCTGCGAAGAGGTCGGCTGCGACCACTACACGCAGGGCTGGCGCGTCCACCTCGAAGCCCTCACCCCCGAGCTACAGCACGCGGCCCGTACCTCCGGCAGGAAGTACACCGAACAGCACGTCGCACCAGGGCAGACTTACCTCGTCTTCGAGGCCGGACAGCCCTGCTTTAAGGCGGCGACGCACCGGGCCCCGATCGGCCGGCCGCCGCTGTTCTTGGTGCGGGACGGGGACTATCGCGGCAATCCTCGCCGCACACCAACTCGGCGCTACGACAGGCCGGACCAGTGGGTGGACGACTTCGCCACCCATCAGGACAAGCTCGCCGACGAGATCAGGAAAGGGTGATCACCCATGGCGAAGTCGACCGGCCTCGGCCAGACCACGCTCAGCATCGATGACGCGGGCGGTACCGCTCGCGACATCCGTAACGACATCACCAACTGGCAGCTCTCCACGCCGCGTGGCGTGCAGGACGTGACCGGCGTGGACAAGTCGGCGAACGAGCGGTTGCTGCTGCTCGCCGACGTCAGCTTCACGGCGAACGGCGTGCACAACCCGGCGACCGGACGGCAGCACGACGTCTTCAAGACCGTGCCCTCGACCTCGGTCGCGCGGACGGTGACCCTCACCGTCAACGGCGTCACCCTGGCGTCGGAGCTCCTGTTCTCCGACTACCAGCTGACCCGGTCCGACAGCGGCGAACTGACCTGGTCCGCGCCCGGCGCCCTCGCCGACGGCACCGTACCGACCTGGGCCTGAGAGGCAGACGCATGGGCTACCGCAAGACGGTCCGCAAGATCGAGGTCTCCCTCAAGGGCCACAAGACCTACGGCGACGACACGGAGTACCCCGTCGCGTACGCACGCGGCAAGAGCCTCCAGGAGTACCTCAACCTGCTCGGCTACGCCGAAACGGAAGGGGACGACGACGCCGGCAGCGGCCTCGTCCGCCAACTGGAGGCGTTCGGTGACGCGCTCGTCTCCTGGAACCTGGAGAACGAGGACGGCACCCCGGTGCCCTGCACCCGCGAGGGCCTGTTCTCCATCGACAACGACCTCGCCCTGGCCCTGGCCACGGAGTGGATCGAGCGGCTCGGCGGCAAGGTGGACGACGCCGACCCTTTGCCCGAGAGCTCGCCCTCTGGCGAGCCGTCCCCGGTGGCGTCCATCCCGATGGAAGCACTGTCGGCCCCCCAGCCGCCTACCAGCGTGCCCGCCTGATCCTCGGCCTCTGCGAGCGGTTCCACTGCCTACCCAGTGCGCTGCTCGCAGAGGACTCCGAACTTCTACACCTGATCGAGATCGAACGGCTCGGCACACCCGAGTACGAGCTGGAGGGAGGGGACGGCCTTGGGTAACGACATCGAAATCCGGGTGCGGGTCGCGAACAACACCGCAGCCGGCCTCGCGGCCGTCAACCGCTCCCTCGACCAACTCCGCGACCAGGCCCGGGAAGCTGGCCGCGGCCTGGACGGGCTGGCGGCACGAGCGACCGCAGCCTCGGTGGCGTTGCGGGCGCTGAAGGACTCCGCGCAGGACGCGGCCCGCGCGCTCCGCTCGCTGAACACCGCAGCCCGGAACGCCGACACCCGCATGACCACGATGTCCGACCGGTCCCGCACTCTGCGCCGGGACACGGACGACCTCGACGGCAGCATGCGACGCCTCACCGGCACCATGGGCGACCTGCGTGGCAACAACGGCCGCCTCAACGCCACCTTCAGCAACAACAGCCGTGGCATGGACCGACTGAAGTCCGCCGCGCTGTCGCTCGCCCCGGCCTTGATCCCCATCGCCGCTGCCACTGTGCCGATCATTGCGAACGTGGGCGCAGCCGGCGCTGCCATCGGCGTGTTCGGGCTGGCGATCGCCGGTCAGATCGGTGCGGTGAAGAGCGCCTCCGACGCACAAGCCAAGTACAGCACTGCGGTAGCCAAGCACGGCCCCGCGTCGAAGCAGGCGGCTGAGGCGGAGGCTCTGTACCTGGAGCAGGTCGGCAACATGGACCCGGCCACCCGCGAAGCCGCCGCCGCGCTCACCGTGCTGACGGGCCAGTACAAGGACTGGTCGAAGTCACTGGCCGGGGACACCATGCCCGTCTTCACCAAGGGCCTCGCGGTCGCCGGCGCACTGTTGCCGAAGCTGACACCCGCGGTGAAGGGCGCCGCGGGCGAGCTGGACCGGTTCATGACCATCCTGGCCGGCGGTGTCCAGTCGGGCGGGTTCTCGAAGTTCATGGACAGCTTCGCGAAGTTTTCGACGGGCGCCCTGTCGAAGGCCAACGACGCGCTGGTGCACTTCATGCGGACCATGTCCAGCGGCGGCGGCAAGTCCCAATTTAAAGACTTCATGGACTACGCCAAGCGCGTCGGCCCCCAGGTTGGGGACACCCTCGTCAACCTCGCCCGGGCACTCGCCCACCTAGTGGCCGCCGCATCCGAGACCGGCGTCAGTCTCCTCACCGTGGTCAACGCGTTCGCGAAACTCACCAATGCCCTGCCCACCGGTCTGCTGTCGTCCCTGCTGCAGTTCGCGGTGGTCATGAAGACGGTGCGGATCGCAGCCGCAGGCATGGCGGCCACTGGCGGCGGCCTGACCGGCGTTGCGACAGCGATCGGTGCGATGCGGACGGCTGCGGCTGGCGCCTCGGGCCGTCTGGCATCGCTGGCGGCGGCGTTCGGGGCGCTTTCCCGGTCGGCGAAGATCGCACTGGTTGGATCTGGCATCGGCATCCTCGTAGTGGCGCTGGCGAAACTGTCAGAGGGCAGTAAGAAGGCACCACCGGACATCGACAAGATGACCACCTCGCTCGGTGAACTGGGCCGTACCGGGAAGGCCACTGGCGAGGCCATCCGGGTGTTCGGCAAGGGCCTGGACGGCCTCGCGTACGCCGCTGACCGGGTCGGCGGCAAGTCCGAGGGCATGGACAAGTTCAACGACGTCATGAACAGCATCTTCACCTTGGGTATGGGGAAGTCGAACAGCCTGAAGGACGCCGAGAAGCAAATCGACTCCCTCGACAAGGGCCTCGCGAACCTGGTGCGCGGCGGGAAAGCGAAGCTCGCCGCCGCTGCCCTGAAGGAACTGCAGGCGGCGTACGCGAAGAAGGGCGGCGACCCGAAGAAACTTGCCGGCGAGATGGACGACTACAAGTCCGCTCTCGCGGACGCGGCGCTGGAAGCCAAGCTCACCGCCGACTCGATGGGCCTGTTCGGGACGGCGGCGCAGGCGACGTCGGCGAAGCTCGACGCGCAGAAGGCCAGCGCGGATGGCCTGCGCCAGTCGATCCAGGCGCTCAACGACGTCCAGCGCGCCGGGCTGGGCGGCATGATCGGCTTCGAGGCGGCCATCGATGCCGCCGCGAAGGCCGCGAAGGACAATCACGACTCGCTGAGCATGACCAACGGCGTCCTCAACCTCAACGGCGAGAAGGCCCGGAACGCCGCGGCGGCGCTGCAGGATCTCGCAGACAAGACCGACGCGGCAGGTGCGAGTCAGCGTGAGGCAGGGGCGAGCTGGGAGACCGTCAACGGAATCTACGATCGGGGTCGGCAGAAGCTGATTGACTACGCTCAGGCGATGGGCCTGAGCGAGCCTCAGGCGAAGGCACTGGCCAGCCAGCTGCTGAAGATTCCGACGGACGTCAAGTCCAAGGTGGACCTGGACGCGGACGACGCGAAGGCGGGTATCCAGGCATTTAACGCCGCCGTAAAGGCGGCCCCGGGCTCGAAGAAGGTCACGCTCTCGGCCCTGTCCGCCAGCGCCGAGAAGGTTTTGGAGTCGTTCGGGTACAAGGTCAAGCGGCTCCCGAACGGACGGGTCCAGGTCACCGCCGCAACCGGCGGCGCGCTCTCGGGAATCCGGAACGTCGCCGGGGCCATTGCCGCGCTGCACGGTAAGAACCTCACCGTCACCACCACCCACGTCAACAAGTTCGTGTCGGTGCAGGGCGGCGTGACCGTCGCGAAGCGGGACTATGCCACGGGTGGCCTGGTCCGCGGCTACGCCGACGGCGGCGACGTACAAGCGTTCCCGAACGGCGGCTACGTGCAAGGGCCCGGCTCGGGCACCTCGGACAGCATCCTCGCCTACATGGGCTCCGGCGCAGTCGCCGCGGTCTCGAACACCGAGTACGTCGTGAAGGCCGCCGCGGTCCGGAAGTACGGCGTGCGGATGCTCGACGCCCTGAACGAGGGCCGTCTACAGGTCGCTGGGTTCGCGCGAGGCGGTCACCTGTCCAAGGCGCAACAGCGGGCCCGCGCGCAGTCGCAGGCGGAGGCTCAGGCCCGGCATGACGCGATGGGTGACCTGACCATCTCCCACTTCGGGCGGATGGCCGGGTACCGCCACTCCGAGTTCGGGTCGGCGCTCGGCAAGCCGTCCGATGTCGGGTCGCTGGTGAACGCCCTGAACCAGTGGCGCTCGACCATCATGAAGGCGACGCACGGCAGCACCGAGTCCCGGCTGCTGAAGCAGCTCGACTCCGCGGGCAAGCAGCTCCTGAAGTGGGAGAAGCAACTCGGCAGCGTGACGAAGTCGCTGGAGAGCGCGAAGTCCAAGCTGTCCGACCTGAAGAACGCCTCCTCGCAGCTGGCCGCGTCGGTGAAGGGCAACCTCCTCTCCAGCGCGAACATCACCCGCGGCGCGACCGGGGACAGCACGGTGACGCTGTCCTCCATCAAGTCCGGGATGCGGAACAGTAAGGACAAGGTCACCGCGTTCGCCGCCGCGCTCAAGCAGCTCCGCGCGAAGGGCTTCAGCAAGAGCATCATCCAGCAGGTCGCCGAAGCCGGCATTGACGGCGGCGGCCTGGAGACCGCGGGCGCCCTGCTGCAGGCCAGCGCGTCCGAGATCAAGTCGATCAACGACACGCAGGCGCAGATCGAGGCCGCCGCTGGTTCCGCGGGCAAGACAACCGCCGACGCCGTGTACGAGAAGGCGATCCAGGAGCAGACGAAGAACGTCAAGCGCCTGGAGGAGCAGCAGAAGAAGCTCCAGAAGGCCATGGAGAAGCTCGCCGACCGCATGGAGAAGGCCATCGAAAAGGCCTTCGGGAAGAAAGCGAGCGGCGGCATCGTCGGTGCCGCAGCTTCCGGCGGCATCCGGTCCGGCCTCACGCTCGTCGGCGAGCAGGGACCCGAGTTGGCGGACCTGCCCATCGGCTCCCGCGTGTGGTCCAACCCGGACACCCGCCGCAAGCTCGCCGCCGGTCAGGCGCCGTGGGCGTCGATGCTCACCGCACCCCGCCGCGCACCCGCCGCTGTCGGTGCGGCGCCGGCCGCGGGGGATGGCCAGCCGATCGTCATCCAGGTCCGGATCGCTGACAGGGACTTCGGCGAGCTGTGGGTCGACACCGGCCGGAAGGCGGTCAAGACCCGCGGCTCGATCGAGGCAACGCTTCGGCCGCCGCGCGGCCGATAGAGGAGAGGAACGAGAGTGCCGTACACGGTATGGAACGGACCCGCGCCGACGACGGCGGCGCTGGCGTCCGTCACGACTGGCACGAGCATCAAGACGATGCTGCAGCTGGCCACGCCCAGCACCCGCATGATCCAGATCTTGGAGTGGGGGTTCTCCCTGGACGACCCACCCGGCGCCGACGGCGTGGTGGAGCTGCTCCAGACGGACGTTGCTGCCACGGTCACCGCGCACGCGTCGTCCGGGGTCATCAACCTGGACCCGAACGGCACCGCGTCGCTGCTGACGTTGGGCACGAGCGCGACCGGCTACACGGCCACGGTGGAGGGCACGATCACCGCGACGCGCCCCTTCGACGCCGTGTCCCTGTCTTCTGTGAGCGGCGAGTCCGGGCTGAGCTACGTGCGCACGTTCATGCCGGACGACCGGCCCATCGTCGCGGTGTCCAAGTTCCTGAGGATCAGGGCCACGACGCCTACGACCGCCTCGGACATGCGGTGCTTCGTGACATTCGTGGAGGTGGGCTGACCCATGGCCGGGCTCGTCCCTCAGATCGCGGCGCTACGGCGCCGCCTGACGCTGCTGCCTGCGCCCGCGCGCGGCAGCGGGGAGGCGTCCAACGGCGAGCCCGTACAGGTCGAGATCCTCGTCAACGGGGCGTGGGTCGACATCACCTCGTACTGCATGGTCCGAGACGACAGCGGCAACATCGGTATCACCACCGGCATCCGTGACGAAGGATCCCAGACCGAGGCCGGGACCTGCACGCTGGAGCTGGACAACAGGGACGGCCGGTTCTCCCCTCGCAATCCCAGTGGCCCGTACTACGGTTCGATCGGGCGGAACACCCCGGTTCGTGTCAGCGTCCCGGACGGCAGCGGCGGCAAGAGCTACCGGCAGTGGGGCGAGATCTCCGAGTGGGTCCCGAACTGGGACACCAGCGGCTCGGACGTGTGGACGGACGTGTCCGCCAGCGGCATCCTCCGCCGCCTCGCGCAGGGCCCAGCCCCCGAGCACAGTGTCATCTACAACGCGATCACCAATCCGCCGCCGTCCGGTCTGGTGGCGTACTGGCCGTGTGAGGACGCGTCCGGGTCGACGTCGCTGGCGTCCGCGCTGACGACTGGCTCCGCGATGACCTGGACCGGCGTCCCCACCCTCGGCTCGTACTCGGGGTTCGCCGCGTCGGACCCGCTGCCCGACCTCTCCTCTGCGGCCCTGTCCGGCAGTATCCCCGCCTACGACGACCCCAGCGCCACGCAAGTCCGGTTCCTCGCCTACATCCCCGCGGCCGGCCTCGCGCTGGGCAAGGTTCTCTGCGCGATCGACCAGGTCGACTACTCGGCCGGGTCGTCGCAGTTCTGGGAGGTGTACTACGACACGAGCACCCGCAGCCTGACGATCCGTACCTGCGCGTCCGACGGGACCGTGCTGGGCGCCGAGTTGCAGCACAGCCTCGACGTCCGCGGCCGGCTGCTGTACGTCTCGGTCGAACTGCAGGAGTCCGGGGCGAACATCACCCGGACGCTGCGCCTGGTGGACGTCTCCACCAGCCGCGTCTACAGCGTGAACGACACGGTGTTCGTCACCCAGCTGACCCGCGTCACCCGGGTGCAGTTCGGGCCCGCGTCCCGCGCGGTGTCCGGCCCGGCTGGCACATCGCAGCTGCCGGGTGTCGCGATCGGGCATGTCACCGTCGAGAACGCCATCACCGCGATCGGTGCGCTCGGTGTCCGCCTCAACCCGATCGGCGAGACTGCGGGCCGCCGCATGCAACGGCTGTGCGGCGAGGCCGGTCTGGCGTTCGACTGGGTCGGGGACCTGGACGACACGGCGGCGATGGGCGCCCAGGCCCGGCAGAACCTGCTCGCGCAGCTGCAGGAGTGCGCCCTCGCCGACGGCGGCCTGCTGTACGAGAACACCGCCACGCTCGGCATCGGCTACCGCACCCGAACCAGCCTGTACAACCAGGACCCGACGCTGGTCCTGGACTACCCGTCCGGGCAGCTGGCGCAGATCCCGACACCGGTCGAGGACGACCGCTACATCCAGAACAAGGTCACCATCACCGTCGGCGGCGTCAGCGGCACCTACGAGGAAACCACCGGCACCCTGGGCACTGCGCTACCGCCGGCGGGTGTGGGCACGTATGGGCAGGAGACGACGCTCAACCTCGCCGCCTCGGATGCGGCGACGCTGCGGGACCAGGCGGCGTGGCGCGTCCACGTCGGCACGGTGGACGAGGCCCGGTTCCCGCAGATCAGCGTGAACCTCGCGCACCCGTCGATCACGCCGGCGATGCGGCGGGCGATCCTCGGCATGCGCCTCGGCGACCGCGTGCAGATCACCAACCCCCCGAGCTGGCTGCCCCCGGACACAATCGATCAGCTCGTCCTTGGCATGTCCGAGAGCATCACCCACTTCGAGCACCGGGTGACGTTCACGTGCGCGCCCGCGTCCCCGTACTCGTACATCGGCTACCTGGACAGCACGGCGCGGATCGACACGGACGGCTCGGTGCTGGCGGAGCCGGTGACCGCGTCGGGGACACTGCTGGACGTCACCACGGTGAGCGGCCCGATCTGGACCTCGGACAGCAGCGACATGCCGTTCGCGGTCCGGGTCGGCGGCGAGGTCATGACCGTCACCAGCGTCACCCCGCAGCCGTACGACACGTTCGCACGGACGTCGGCCAGCGGCTGGGGCACCACCACCTCCGGGCACACGTGGACGGAAACCGGCGGCGCCGCGGCGGATCGCACGGTGACCGGCACCGCCGGCGTCATCAACCTGGGCGGCACGCCGACGACGATTCGTTTCGACACGGTCGGGTCGGGGATCGCGGACACGCAGGTGCTGGTGTCGATCAGCCCCGGGCAGGTGTCCACCGGCAACAGCCTGGCGCCCGGGGTGGTGATGCGCTGGCAGGACGCCTCGACGTTCTACCGGGTCAGGTTGCTGTTCCGGATCGCCGCGGACGGGCAGACCGTCGGGCTGAACGCGACCAACGGTGGCACGGACCTGGGCACGTACGAGACCGGGCAGACGTACGCAGCGAACGACGTGTGGTGGCTGCGCGCGCAGGTGACCGGGCAGACGATCAGCGCCCGCGCCTGGAAGAGCGGCACGACGGAGCCCAGCGGGTGGCAGCTCGTGACCACGGTGTCGACTGGCACGCTCACCAGCGGTGCGGTCGGTATCTCCGCGTCCGGGGTGCCCGGCATCACCAACGCCTCACCGACCATCTCGTACACCGGGTTCGTCGTGTCCGGCCCGCAGACGTTCACCGTGACCCGCTCCGTCAACGGCGTCGTCAAGGCCCACTCCGCGGGCGAGCAGGTATCGCTCGCCTACCCCACCATCCTCGCCCTGTAGGAGGCACCCGTGGCCGCAGAGGCCTACCCCACGCCCCTCGCGGGGCAACGACTCACCGCGGCGCTGCTGCGCTCGATGCAGCCGCAGACGCTCCGCAAACCCGGCGACACCCCCCGGGCAGCAACAACGACGCAGACCGCGGACCCACACCTGCAGATCGACGTGGTCGCAGGCGCCGTATACACGATCTCCGGCTGGGTGATCTACGACGCGACCACAGCTGCCGACCTCGTCCTCGGCTGGAGCTTTCCGTCAGGGACAGGGACCTGGGTCGGGCATGGCGGCGGCACCACGGTGACGTCGGCGACGGGCGCGGGTGGCACCCAGCAGGACGCGGTCTCGACGTGGGGCTACAACATTCGCCTGGAGTCGACACCGCTCAACGCCACCAGGACTTATGGCGGCCTGGGGGCCGGGACGCAGCTGACCGTGCTGCTGTCCGGAACGTACCGAGCCGGCGCGACCGGAGGCACGCTCGCGCTGACGTGGGCGCAGTCCGTGTCCACCGCGACAGCGACCACGGTCTACACGGATTCCTGGCTGTCCGTACAGCGGACCGCCTAACCAGAAAGGGGCCCGCTGTGGCCAGTTACGTGATCACCGCCCGGAACGCGAGCGTGGAGCCGGTGGTGTCGGTGCAGATCTCCGCGATCAACCAGGAAGGCAGCGCGGTCCCCGAGATGGACGTCGTGAACGCGGTACGGCAGTACCTCGCCACGGTGCCCGGCGTGGCATCCGTGGCCGCGCAGAAATACGAGCAGGTCATAACCGTCGTCTGACGGAAGGCACAGAGAGAAGGAACACCATGGCCACTCCGATGACGGCGGCGCAGGTCGTCACACAGCTGAAGAAGTGGGGGCTCCGCTACGTGGAGATCCCCGGCTGGGCCACCCACAACCGCGGGGGCCACGGCGCGTGGGGTCCGGTCAACGGGTTCATCTGGCACCACACCGGCGCCGACGTGAAGGACGCCAAGGCGTACGCCGCGAGCACCCTCTACAACGGCATCACCGACCTGCCCGGCCCGCTCTGCCACTTCTCCATCGGCACCGACGGCACCGTCTACCTGGTGGGCTGGGGCCGCGCGAACCACGCCGGCGGCGGCGACCCGGTCACGCTTCAGCACGTCGTCAACGAGGACTACGCCGGGCAGCTGCACCCGACGAAGGGCAACCTGACGGGCGTGGACGGCAACGCCCACTTCTACGGTGTGGAGATCCAGTACTCCGGCGGCCATGAGATGGCCCCGGCGCAGTACGCGGCTGCGCGGAAGCTGTCGGCGGCGATCCTCGACTTCCACGGCTGGACGGAGCGGTCGGTCATTGGGCACGGCGAGTGGTCGTCGGACAAGTGGGATCCCGGCTACGCCCCCAACAAGATCATGGCGATGCCGGCGGTGCGGGCGGACGTGAAGGCGACCCTGGCTGCGGGGCCGGGCGGTGCGCCGTCGCAGCCGAACACCGGTGGCGGCACGAGCCCGAGCCCCAGCAAGGAGTCGGCGATGAAGCTGTCGGACGCAGTCGTCATCGGCGCGTGGCTGAAGATGCAGTGGCCGGACGACAAGGGGTTGGCGGACGGGAAGGTCTCGGTGAACACCGCGATCGGCTCGACGTATGGGCACGCGCGCGCCGCACACGAGGGTGTGGACGCGCTGCGGACAGAGGTCGCGGACCTGAGGGCCGCGGTCGCGAAGCTGACAGCGGCTGTGGCCGCGAAGGGAGCATGACCATGAAGGACGAGACGAAGCGGGCGCTGCGGACGATCGTGCAGACGGCGCTGGGGTTCGCGGTGGCGCTGCCGTTCATCGTGCAGGCGTCGGGTGTGCCGGAGTCTCTGCCGTGGGTGGCGGGTGCGCTGGCGGTCGCGGGTGGTTTCGCGCGGGTGATGGCGCTGCCGTCGGTGCAGGGTCTGCTGCCGGGGTGGCTGCGGACGGGTGAGGGTGTGGGGGCCCGCGAGTGACGACTCCGGAGGTGTCGGTGGCGCTGGAGTTGGAGCGGCTGAGGGGGACCTGCGAGACGGGGTTCACTCGGGTGGATGGGCAGCTCGCTCTGCTGGTTCAGCGCGGTGATCAGACGGACAAGGACATCGCGGAGTTGAAGGCGGAGGTGGAGGCGCTGAAGCGTGCTCGCTGGCCTCTGCCGTCTCTGGCGGCTGCGGTGGCCGTCGGGTCCCTCGTCTGGCAGGTGGTGGGCCGGTGAGCACGGGGGACGTGGTATGGGGCGGCCTGATCCTGGCCGGAGCCGGGTTCGAGACGTACGCGCTGCGGAACGCCCGCGAGGGGGACACGCTCAGCGAGTCGACCCGCAGATGGTTCCGCGTCCACACGAAGGCAGGCGCCGTGGTGTTCGTCGTCGGCTGGGTCGGATTCTCGGCCTGGTGGGTGCACCACGTGGTCAGCTGACCGTGCGGTGAGGGCCCCGTCCGTAACGCGCGGGCGGGGCTTTCTCATGCCGCCGTCGCGACGCTCCCGCGCTGCACCCGGGCCAGCTCGGTGCACAGCCGCTGATACTCGGCCCGCTGCTCCGCCGTGAGCGGCACCGCCGGATGCGACCAGAGTCCGCGGATCGCGGCGTTCAGCTCGGCAGCACGCTCGGCGGGGGACATGATCCAAGCCTACGCCGCCCAGCCCCTGTAAGGGCTGACATGAGAATGGCCCCGCCCCCTACTCTGACAGTGCGACCCGTACAGAGTGGAGGGCGAGACCGTGCAACACGATGCTACCCCCGACCCCTACGCCGACCCCCTCGCATTCGGCCAGAGACTCCAGATCCTCCGCACCCGCCGCGGCCTCACCCGCGACCAACTCGGCGGCCTCGCCGGCCGTTCCGGGCAGTGGGTAAAGGCTGTCGAGACAGGCCGACTCAAGACGCCCCGCCTGGAGATCATCCTGCGGCTCGCCGAGATCCTCCGCGTCCGGGACCTGGCCGACCTCACAGGAGACCAGTCCGTGCACGTCGACCTCTTCACCGGCCCCGGACACCCCCGCCTGCCCGCCGTCAAAGCTGCGGTCGACGCGTTCCCGCTCGGCGCCCAGGGCGAGGCACCACCGGCCGCGCACCTTCAGGCTCGGCTTGCACGCGCGTGGGCCGCTCGGCATTCGGCGCCGAACCACCGGGACGTCATCGGCGCGCTACTCCCGGACCTCATCCGGGACGCGCAGGCAGCCGTCCGTCATGCCGACACTGGCGCAGAGCGCCGCGCCGCGCACTCGGTGCTGGCCGAGGTGTACTCGCTCGCGCAGTTCTTCGTCGCCTACCAACCCGACGCCGCCCTGCTCTGGCGAGTCGCCGAGCGCGGACTCATCGCAGCACAAGAGTCCGAGGACCCCCACGCCATCGGCGTAGCCGCGTGGCTCGCCGCCCAGGCACACCGCGACAGCGGCCCGGCGCATTTCGACGCTGCGGACGAGGTGAACCAGCAGACCCTCAACTACCTGGAGCCGCTCCTCCCGGACGCTACAGACGATGTGCTGGCCATCGCAGGCGCGTTGACGTTCGAGGCCGGGTACACGGCGGCCCGCCGCGGGGAGACGGGCACAGCGTGGCGGTATTGGGATCAGGCGCGGGAGATGGCCGAGCGGCTGCCGGCGGACTACTACCACCCCATCACCAGCTTCTCCCGGGCCATCATGGGCGCGCATGCCGTCACCGTGGCGGTCGAACTCCATCAGGGCGGCGAGTCCGTGCGGCAGGCCGCAGCCGCCGATGCGGTGACGATCCCGTCCCGCCCGCGCCGCGCTCGGCACCGGATCGAGGAGGCCCGCGGCTACCAGCTGGACGGGCAGCCGGACGTCGCGCTGGCCACGCTGGACAAGGCGTTCGAGGCTGCCCCGGAGACGATCCGGTACAACGGGTACGCGAAGAGGATCGTGTTGGAGGAGACGGAAGCCAAGAGCCCGGCGCGCCGGCAGCGTGCGTCGGCGCTTGCGGTGAAGCTCGGGCTTCTCGCTGCGTGAACTAGGGGGTACAGACTGTACCCCTGACTGTCCTTCAGGGCCTCTACGGTCAGTTGCGTGAGACGACACGCGCTGATCGTGGAGGCCTGACGTATGCCCAGCGACACCGCGAGCGCCCTGTCCGCGCTCGCCACCCTCCCGCTCCCCGAGTTCAACAGCCTCTCGCAGGACCAGGTACGCGGCATCGCCTGCATCTGGGACGGGGCGCGCCTGAGCACGGCCACAGCGGTTGATCTGGGCGAGCGGAAGATCCGCTGGTTCGGCCAGCGCACCAGCTGGTTCCCGCGCGCGTGCCGGCCGTGTGCGCTGAAGCGGGCGATGGATGCGCTGGTGGCCCATAGCCAGTCGTGCGAGCAGTGCGTGGACGACAGCGATCTGTGCCCGGCCGGGACTGGTCTGGTCCGTGCGGTTCGCGAGGCACGCCGATAGCCCCCAGATTCCGGCGCTTGAGGTGAGCGCCGGTCGGCCACCCGACGGGACCTGCACGGGTGGCCACAGGGGGCCGTCGCCGGAGCCCCCCTGAACCGGCGACGGACCCCGCAACGTTCCACAGTGAGCGCCCGAACCGACATCCCGCGAAGACGACCGGCCCGGGCGCGTGTCCCCATCCGCAACCAGCGAAGGAGATCACCATGACAGTACCTCCTGGACCCACCCCGGACGGCGGCCCCGTCGACCCGAAGCCGCCGGCGCTCGCGCGGATGCTCATCACCGACGCGCAGTACGAGAGCTGCCGCCGGACGGTGATGGACGCCAACCCGGGCATGTCAGAGGAGTTGGCCGGGCGGATCGTGGAGGAGGGCCTGAAGTTCGTCGCGGCCTGCTCGGCGTACCCGGGCCTCGGCCTGGCGCCGTCGCGGATCGTGGACGAGGGCTGGCACGCCCTGCTCCTGCACACCGCGATGTACGCCGAGCTGTGCGAGCGGCTCGGCGGCGCGTTCGTCCACCACTACCCGGGGTACGACCCCACCCACTACGACCCGCCGATCCTCGACCGGACGCGGGAGAAGATCGGGGACCTCGGTTGGGAGGCGGACCCGGAGCTGTGGGGGCCACCGGCGGACGAGACGCTCGTGTCGGTCGCCGCGAAATGTCAGCACGCTCCGAGCTGCACGATCCGGCCGATGCCGAAGCCTGAGTGGCCGTAGCCTCGCTGTGAAAGGAGGCCGCATGTCTGAGTCCGAGTGGATCGACCCGCGGTACGCGGATCTGGTGGCGGCGTGGAAGGAAGCGCAGCAGCCGGACTCGCGTGACCCGCGGGAGCCGCAGCCGCGGCGTGGATTCATCGTCCCGTCGAAGCGCTGAGGGTGGGGCCCGGCCGACGGAGGTAGGCGGCCGGGCCCTTCACCGGACGAGGTCGGCGAGGGGCACTTGCAGGGCGTCGGCGACGAGGAGCAGGTCGGTGAGATCGGGCGCGGTGACGGCGTTCTCCCAGCGGGAGACGGTCTTGTGGTCGCGGCCGATGCGTTCCCCAAGGGTGAGTTGGGAGAGGCCGGCGGTGCGGCGGGCTTCGCGGATCTGTAACCCGATCTGTTGGCGTCTGCGGGGTACCCAGTCGGGGAGGGGGTCGTGCACCCGCGCATACTGGAATGATCTTGTCCGGAAGTCTTTACCAGCTGTGGTAAATCTGGCTCAGGGTGGGTACCAGCAGATATATGCAGTACACCGTGTAGCGGGAAACCATCTCACTGTGCTGGGATGGCATATGCCGGACCGCACGTCAGTTCGATCCGACAGCTGACCCTTGACGTCCTGAATCTGCCACCCCCCGCGCAGACCCGACACGGCCACGCCGTGCCGGACGGGCCGCCCGCCCACCGTGAGCACCCCCTCGACGGAGGGCGGGCGGAACCCGACAATTCCCGATCGCTTTGCACTCAAACCCGCCCGCACGTGTGACATCTATGACCGTGTCACATGCCGACTGCCGTCGTTGGTCACGATGGCCAGGGCGAGGGATACCTCCCCCAGGTGGTGCCCTCGCCCTGGTCCATCTCGGTCAACGCCGGCACTGGAAGGTCCCCGCGAGTCCTGTTCGCGGGGACCTTCTGTTGTGCTGCTGGAGAGTGGGAGACGACTGGGAGATGATCAAGGAATCGGGGCGGAAGGGGCCGCTAGTTTCCGCGAGCTAACGGGAGATCCCGATAGCGGGAAACGTCGAGCCTCCCTCCCCTCACCCGGCCGATTCGGCAGCGTGAGGACTGAGCATCCCCGCGTTGACCAGCGCAATGATGACCACACCTAGCGCCACCCGGTACCAGACGAACGGCATGAAGCTCTTGTTGGAGATCCACTTCATGAACCAGGCGATGACCGCGTAGCCGGAGGCGAAGGCGATCACCGTGGCGAAGAGGGTCGGCGGCCAGTCCACGTGGCCCTCGCCGAGGGAGTCCTTCACCTCGAAGGCGCCGGAGGCGAGGACGGCGGGGATGGCGAGGAGGAAGGAGTAGCGGGCCGCGGCCTCGCGCTTGTAGCCCATGAACAGGCCGCCGCTGATGGTCGCGCCGGAGCGGGAGACGCCGGGGATGAGGGCGCAGGCCTGGCAGAGGCCGAAGACCAGGCCGTCCTTGATCCCCAGGTTCTCCAGCGTCTTGCGCTGCTTGGGTGCCCGGTGCCTGCGGCCGGTCTCGTCGCGGGCCGCCATCCGGTCGGCGATGCCGATGACCAGGCCGACGACGATGAGCATGGTGGCGGTGATCCGCAGATCGCGGAACGGCCCCTCGATCTGGTCCTTCAGCGTCACGCCCAGCACCCCGATCGGGATGGAGCCCACGATCACCAGCCAGCCCATCTGCGCGTCGTGATCGCGCCGCATCGCCTTGTCGGACAGCGAGCGGAACCAGGACGAGATGATCCGCCCGATGTCCTTGCGGAAGTAGATGAGGACCGCGGTCTCCGTGCCGATCTGCGTGATCGCGGTGAAGGCCGCGCCCGGGTCCTTCCAGCCCGAGAACGCCGCGGTCAGCCGCAGGTGCGCGCTGGAGGAGACGGGCAGGAACTCGGTCAGCCCCTGGACGAGTCCGAGGACGAGGGATTCAAACCAAGACATGAAGGTATGGCGTCCAAGCGCTGTCTGAAGACGAGGTGATCATGTGACGGACGAAGCGTAGCGGGCCCGTCGGGCAGCGCGGCAACAGGGGCCGGACAGGCCTCTCCCGCCTCTCCCCGGGGTCTGCGGCGGGGACCGGCTAGGCCGCCGTCGGCCCGGCCAGGTTCCAGCCCGGGGCCTGCGGACGTGCCGTCAGGTCCTCGTGACGCACCGGGTCCCCGCAGGCCTGGCACGTGACCACCGGGACGAGTTCGGCGCCGCACGAGTGCTCGACGACCATCGGCAGGTCGGCGCCCTTGCGCAGGTGCCGGTCGCCCCACTCCTTGAGGGTCATCAGGACCGGCTCCAGCTCCAGTCCCGCCGGCGTGGGCCGGTACTCGAACCGCTGGGGGCGCTCGCTGTAGAGGCGCTTGGTGAGGATTCCGGCCTCCACGAGCCGGCGCAGCCGGGCGGACAGGATGTCGCGCGGGGCGCCGGTGTTGCGTACGAGCTGGTCGAAGCGGCCGTTGCCCAGGCACACCTCGCGCAGGACGAGCAGGGAGTACTTCTCGCCGACGAGTGCGAGGGCGTCGGCGATGGAGCAGGGGCGCGGGTCCTTCGTGGCGGCCATACGGCCAGTCTAAACGAGGGTTTGATTTTCCAACTGAAGGGGTTATGGTGAGTCCGGATTTCCTACTCACTGGTAGCCCTTCCGGTCACCGCACGTCCGGTCAGGTCACGTTGGAGGCCCGCCCCATGCGAGACGCAGTCATCGTCGAAGCCGTACGCACCCCCGTGGGCAAGGGCAAGCCGAACGGCTCCCTCGCCCACGTCCACCCCGTGCGGCTCCTCGCGCACACCCTGCGCACCCTGGTCGAGCGCTCCGGCGTCGACCCGGTGCTGATCGACGACGTGATCGGCGGCACCGTCGACCAGGTCGGCGAGCAGGCCATGAACACCACCCGGTACGCCGTCCTCGCCGCCGGCCTGCCCGAGTCGGTCCCGGCGACCACCGTGGACCGCCAGTGCGGCTCCTCCCAGCAGGCCGTGCACTTCGCCGCGCAGGGCGTGATCTCGGGGGCGTACGACCTCGTGGTCGCCTGTGGCGTCGAGTCCATGAGCCGGGTGCCCATGTGGTCCAACGTGCCCGCGGGCAAGGACCCGTTCGGGCCCGGTGTCGCCGCGCGCTACCCGGAGGGCCTGGTGCCGCAGGGGATCAGCGCCGAACTCATCGCCGCCAAGTGGTCCCTCACCCGCGCCCGGATGGACGAGTTCGCGGTCTCCTCGCACCGCAAGGCCGCCGCCGCGTGGCGGTCCGGGCTCTTCGACGCCGAGATCGCGCCGCTCGACGGTGTCGCCCGCGACGAGTGCGTCCGCCCGGACACCACCCCGGAGATCCTCGCCGGGCTCAGGCCCGCCTACCACGACCCCGGTTTCGCCGAGCGCTTCCCGCAGATCGAGTGGAACGTCACGGCGGGCAACGCGAGCCCGGTCAACGACGGCGCCGCCGCCGTCCTGATCACCTCCGGCGAGACCGCGGCCCGGCTCGGCCTGCGCCCGCTGGCCCGCCTGCACAGCTTCGCCGTGACCGGTTCCGACCCGCTGCTCATGCTCACCGGGGTCGTCCCGGCCACCGAGAAGGTGCTGCGCCGGGCGGGCCTGAGCCTGGCCGACATCGACCTGTTCGAGGTCAACGAGGCCTTCTCCAGCGTGGTGCTCGCCTGGCAGCAGGAGACCGGCGCCGACCTCGCCAGGGTCAACGTGCACGGTGGCGCGATCGCCCTCGGCCACCCGCTCGGCGCGAGCGGCACCCGGCTGACCACGACCCTGGTCCACGCGATGCGCGAACGCGGTGCCCGCTACGCCCTGCAGACCATGTGCGAGGCGGGCGGCCTCGCCAACGCGATGATCCTGGAGGGCGTCTGAGCGAGGGCTCCGCCGCGTGGCATCGGCCGGCGGGGCTTACGGTCGACCGCCGGGGCTCCCGTCGGTCGCGTGGTCGGGGGCGGCGGGGCCGTGTGGCCGGCCGCCCGCCGGAGCTCCTGTTGGTGCCGGGTGCCGGGTGCCAGGTGCCGGGGCGGTGGGCTCGTGGTGCCGGTCGCGGGGGTTACCGCCGGTCGCCTGGCTGCGGTCAGCGGGGCCGTGCGGTCGGCGGCCGGGGATCCCGTCGGTACCGGGGCGGCGGGGCAGTGGAGCCGGGGCGGTGGGCTCGTCGTGCCGGGTGCCCGGGGGTTCGGTGTCCGGTGGCCGTCACCAGGCCATGGCCCGGCCCGCCGCCGCCACCAGTTCGTCCGTCGCCGTGACGGCGGCCTCACGGCGGGTGGCCAGGGCGGTGCGGTCGGGGGCGCCCCGCAGGGCGAACGCGGCCAGGGCTGCTCTGCGGGCCGGTGCCGTGAGGGTGGGTTCGAGGACGGAGACGGCGACCAGAGGGGCGGTCACGGCGGAGCGGGTGGCATGGGTCGCCGCGCGCGCCGCCTCGACGGCTTCCGCGGTCGCGCCGTTCAATCGCAAGTCCTCGCGGTGCCACAGGGCCCGGCGGTGATCGCCGAGGGCCGCCACCAGTTCGCCCGGCGCCACGCGCAGCGCCTCCGCCCTCCGTTCGGCGCGTGCGGCCCGCTCACGTCGGGACTGGAGCAGCGCGGTGAACGCCCCGTCGAGCAGCGTGCCGGCCACGGCGATGACGCTGGACCACATCGCTCACCGGCCGCGCAGCTGGTGACGCTTGCGCCAGGCCAGCACCGTGCCCGCCAGGGCCGGCAGGGCGATGCAGGCCATCGCGATCAGGAAGGCGGGGGAGGTCGGTGCCGAGGCGCGGGCGCCGGCGACGGCGTAGGCCGCCGTGTTCGGGATCGAGCCGAGCCCGGTGGCCAGCAGGAAGGGCAGCCAGCCCATGCGGGAGACGGCCGCGCAGTAGTTCGCCGCCCAGAACGGCACTCCGGGGAAGAGCCGCAGGGCCAGCATGGAGCGGAACCCGTGCCGGCTGAGCTGCCCGTCGGCCGCCCGCAGCCAGCGGCCCCGCAGCAGCGGGCGGAGCGCGTCCTGCCCGAGCAGCCGGCCCAGCCCGAACGCCACCCCGGCACCGAGCACCGTGCCCGCGAGCGCCGTCGCCAGCCCCAGCTGTGAGCCGAACAGCGCGCCCGCGGCCAGGTTCAGCAAGGGGCGCGGCACGAACGCCACCGTGCACAGCCCGTACGCCGCCCCGAACACCACGGCCGCCGCGGCGCCGCCGAGCTGTGGCGGCCAGCCGTGCGTCAGCAGCCGCTGCGGCTCGAACAGCAGCACGCAGACGGCCGCGCCGGCCAGCAGTGCGAGCAGCAGGGACAGCCGGGCGTAGGGGGAGAACAGCACCCGGGTGCAGGTGGCGGCGAGGCCCCTGGGGCGCGGCGGGGGCGGGACGGGGACGGCGAGCTCCGTGGCGGCGGCCCGGGGAGAGGCCGTGGCGGTGCCAGAGCGGTTGGCATCGAGCATCCGATGACACTAACCGACGAACGTGTGTGATCGCCGTCAAGTGGCGGACGGGGGAAGGGCCGGGGGACGAGGAAAGGTCCGGGCGTCCCTGGCGCCCGGACCCGTGAGCCGTTGCCCCTGACTCATGCGGCGAGAGCGTGGCCGGGGTGCAGGACCACCTTGGTGTAGCCCTCGATCCGCTTGTCGAACTTCTCGTACGCCTGCGGTGCCTGGTCCAGCGGCAGCTCGTGGGAGACCACGAAGCTGGGCTTGGCCCGCCCGGCGATGATCAGGTCGCGCAGCTGGCGGTTGTACCGCTTGACGTTGCACTGACCCGTGCCCATCTGCTGGCCCTTCTCGAACATCCGGCCGATGGAGACCAGCAACTGGCCGTGCTTGGCGTGCTCGTCGGGCCCGCCGGGGTCCGAGGGCACGTACAGGCCTGGTATGCCGAGCATGCCCGTCGGCCGTACCGTCTCGACCAGTTCGTTGAGGACGATGGCGGGTTCCTCGTGGCTGGCGTCGTGGGCCTGGGCCTGGTAGCCGACGGCGTCGATGCCCTTGTCGGTTCCCTCACCTCCGGTCTGTTCCTTGATCTGCTCGGCCGGGTCGCCCTTGGTGAAGTCGATGGGGATGGCCCCGATCTCCTCGGCCTTGGCGAGCCGTTCCGGCACGCGGTCGACGGAGAAGACCTTCGACGCGCCGCGCAGCAGCGCCGAGTAGGCGGCCATCAGGCCCACCGGTCCGGCGCCGTAGACGGCCACGGACTCCCCGGGGGTCACCTGGGCGAGTTCGCACCCGTGGTAACCGGTCGGGAAGATGTCGGCGAGCAGGACGAAGTCGGTCTCGAACTCCTCTCCCGGTGGCAGCTTGAGGCAGTTGAAGTCGGCGTAGGGCACGCGCAGCCGTTCGGCCTGGCCGCCGATGTACGGACCCATCGCCACATAGCCGTAGGCGCCGCCGGCGAATCCCGGGTTGACCGTCAGGCAGAAGCCGGTCTTCCCGACGAGGCAGTTCTTGCAGAAGCCGCAGGCGACGTTGAAGGGCATCACGACGCGGTCGCCCTCGGACAGGGAGGTCACGCCGTTGCCGACCTCCTCGATGATGCCGAGGTTCTCGTGTCCGAAGACGATGCCCGACTCGGCCGCCGTGCGGCCCTCGTACATGTGCAGGTCCGAGCCGCATATCGCGGTCGACGTGACGCGTACGATCACGTCGTTCGGGTGCTGGATGCCGGGATCCTGGACGTCCCTCACCACCACGCTGAACGGCTCTTCGTAGACGACGGCTTTCACGTCTGTCACCTCCACGTCGAGCGTCACCCCTGTGATTCCAGGTAACGCCCGTGCGGAGGGGGGTGCAAGCCCCACCGGGGGACGGTTACGCGACGCCCTTCGATTCGAATGGGGGTGCGATTCCGGAAAACCATTCGACGCCGTACGGACCGTCGGCAATGATCGACGGCATGTTCCGGTACGCCTTCCTTCTCGCCGCATCCGCCGTCGCGGACGCGCCGAAGGCTGCCGTTCCGCTTCTCGTGGCAGCTGTCGACGGCGCCCGAAGCTGACCCTCTCCGGATCGTCCGGCGGACCCCGCAGGGGGAGGGTCGGCCAGTCCCCGGGGTCCCGCGTCCTTCGTCACGGCTGAGAGGCTCCGAGGTACAGCCATGTCCAAAACGGCCTACGTGCGCACCAAGCCGCACCTGAACATCGGCACCATGGGTCACGTCGACCACGGCAAGACGACCCTGACCGCCGCCATCACCAAGATCCTCGCCGAGCGCGGCACCGGCACCTTCGTGCCGTTCCACCGCATCGACCGCGCCCCGGAGGAGGCCGCCCGCGGCATCACCATCAACATCGCCCACGTCGAGTACGAGACCGACACCCGGCACTACGCCCACGTCGACATGCCGGGCCACGCCGACTACGTCAAGAACATGGTCACCGGCGCCGCCCAGCTCGACGGGGCGATCCTCGTCGTCTCCGCGCTCGACGGGATCATGCCGCAGACCGCCGAGCACGTGCTGCTCGCCCGGCAGGTGGGCGTCGACCACATCGTGGTCGCGCTGAACAAGGCCGACGCCGGGGACGAGGAACTCACCGACCTGGTCGAGCTGGAGGTCCGCGACCTGCTCACCGCCCAGGGCTACCCCGGTGACGCGGTACCCGTCGTACGGGTCTCCGGGCTGCGGGCGCTGGAGGGCGAGCCGCGCTGGACGGCGTCGATCGAGGCGCTGCTCGACGCGGTGGACACGTACGTGCCGGTGCCGGAGCGGTATCCGGACGCGCCGTTCCTGCTGCCCGTCGAGAACGTGCTGACCATCACCGGGCGCGGGACCGTCGTGACCGGTGCGGTCGAGCGCGGGACGCTCCGGCTGGGGGACCGGGTGTCGGTGCCGGGCGCGGACGTGGAGACCGTGGTCACCGGGATCGAGACCTTCGGCAAGCCGATGGAGGAGGCGCAGGCCGGGGACAGCGTGGCGTTGCTGCTGCGACGGGTGCCACGCGGCGCGGTCCGGCGCGGGCACGTGGTGGCGGCACCGGGGAGCGTGGTGCCGAGCCGCCGGTTCACGGCCCGGGTCCACGTGCTCTCCGGGCGCGAAGGGGGCCGTACGACACCGGTCTCCAGCGGGTACCGGCCGCAGTTCCACATCCGGACCGCGGATGTGGTGGGGGTCGTGGACCTGGGCGAGACGGGGATCGTGCGGCCCGGGGAGACGGTGGAGATGAGCGTGGAGCTGGGGCGGGAGGTGCCCCTGGAGCCCGGGCTCGGGTTCGCCGTCCGGGAGGGCGGCAGGACCGTGGGCGCGGGGACGGTCGTCGCCGTGGGATGAGCCGGTGAGCCACGGGGCGGAATCGTGGGACGGACTGCGGGGTGAGCCGTTCGCCAGGGTGGTCCGGGGAAGGGGCCGGGGGTGAGCCGCCGAGGTGGTCCGGGGGACGGACCACGGGGGCGGGACGCGTCACAATGAACGGGTGACAGAGCAGATACCCGTCTCCCGGACCACCGACCACGGCACCGCCAAGCTGATGCCGGACGTCGACCGGGAGCGGGCCTGGCTGCTCACGGTCGACGGGGCGCCGCAGTCGTACGTCGATCTCGACGACCCGGAGTACCTGGAGTTCGAGTACGCGCGGCGGCTGGGGTTCGTGCTGGACACCGTCTGCGCGGAGGCGGTGCCGCTGGACGTGGTGCACCTCGGCGGGGGCGCGCTGACGCTGCCCCGGTATGTGGCGGCCACCCGGCCCGGCTCACGGCAGGACGTCGTCGAGGCGGACCGGGGGCTGCTGGAACTGGTCACCGAACACGTGCCGCTGCCGGCGGGCTCGGGTGTCGCACTGCACGCGGCCGACGCCCGGGCCTGGCTGGAGGACGCCCCGGACGATCACGCCGACGTGCTGATCGCCGACGTGTTCGGCGGATCCCGGGTGCCCGCGCACCTGACCACGCTCGCCTACGTCCGCACCGCCGAACGGGTGCTGCGGCCGGACGGGGTCTATCTGGCCAACCTCGCCGACGCGGCGCCGTTCGGCTTCCTGCGCTCCCAACTGGCCACCCTGGCGGCGGTGTTCGAGGAGCTGGCGCTGATCGCCGAGCCGGCGGTGCTGCGCGGCCGGCGGTTCGGCAACGCGGTGGTCGCGGCCTCGCACCGTCCGCTGGACATCGCCGCGATGGCTCGCCGCAGCGCGGCGGACGCGTTTCCCGCCCGGGTCGAACACGGCACGGCGGTACGGGAGTTCACCGGCTCGGCCAGACCGGTCGAGGACGCCGACGCGGTGCCCTCGCCCGAGCCTCCCGACGGGGCGTTCGGTATCGGCTGACGTCCGGGCGGCGGTGGTCGCGTGTGTCGTTCCGGTGTGGGGTGAGTGTGTCGCGGTGGTGCGGGGCGTCGGGTTCGCGTGGCCGGGGCGAGGACGTCGACGCGGTGTCCTCACCCGGGTGTTCCGACGGGGCGTTCGGTGCCGGCCGCGGTCGGGGTGGCGGTGACCGGGTGGGTGCGGCGGGTCAGGGTGCGGACGTCCCGGACCAGCAGG
This sequence comes from Streptomyces sp. NPDC107654, assembly GCF_055639035.1. NCBI lineage: Bacteria > Bacillati > Actinomycetota > Actinomycetes > Kitasatosporales > Streptomycetaceae > Streptomyces > Streptomyces sp. NPDC107654. The sequence continues at coordinate 8,992 of NZ_JBVKBI010000036.1, read as the reverse complement.
ACCGGGGCGGTGACCAGGACGACCAGGGCGGCGCAGCCCCACAGCGCGGCGGTGCGGCCGACGGCGGTCTCGGCCGGGCCGGCCAGGGCCGTGGCGAGCGGCATGAGGGAGACCGAGCCGAACCAGTCGTAGGCCGAGACCCGGGAGAGCATGTCCTCGGGGATCTCCTGGTGCAGCGCGGTCATCCAGGAGACACCGAACACCTCCACCGTCGTCCCCACGACGAACATCACCCCGTACAGCATGCCCGCCGGTACCGGCACGGCCAGCGCGGCGGCGGGCAGGGCCAGCGGGAAGACGCACAGGGTGCCGGCCAGCAGCAGGCGGCGGGGTTTCCAGCGGGTCATCAGCAGGGCACCGGCCACCGTGCCCGCGCCGTACGCGCCCAGGGCCAGGCCCCAGGGGCCCGCGCCGCCCAGGCTGTCCCGGGCGACGAGCGGGCCGTAGACCGCCTCGGCCGCACCGACCACCGCGTTGGCGACGGAGAACTGGACGACGATGCTCCACAGCCAGGGCCGGCCGGTGAACTCCCGCCAGCCCTCCCGGAGATCGGCCGCCATGCCCTCGCCCGGCGTGCGCGGCGGTAGGTGGCCGACGTCGAGGAAGGAGCGCAGTGCCGCGGCGACGGCGAAGGCCGCCGCGTCGGCGGCGAGTACCCAGCCGGGGCCGACCGCCGCGACCAGGGCGCCGCCGAGCGCCGCCCCGCCGAGGGCCGCGCCCTGGGTGGCCATGCGGAAGAAGGCGAACGCCCGGCCCGCCTGTTCGCCCTCCACACAGGACAGCAGCATGCCCTCGGCGGCCGGGCCGAAGAACGCCTGCCCGGTGCCGCCGAGCGCGGTGAGCAGCATCATCTGCCACAGCCGGGGCTCACCGGTGAGCACGAGGGCCGCGAAGGCCGCCTGGGAGAGGCAGTTGAGGGTGTTGGCGGCGACCATCACCCGGTGCCGGGGCAGCCGGTCCGCGACCGCGCCGCCGATGAGCAGGAACACCACCAGCGGCAGGGTGCGGGCCGCGGCCACCAGGCCGACGTCCCCGCCGTCGCCGCCCGACTCCAGCACGGCGAACGCGGCGGCGATCAGCGAGCCGTTCGCGCCGAGACCGGTCACGACGGCGGCCGCGGTCAGCAGGGAGTAGGTGCGTCCCGCCCAGGCGGGTCGGCGCAGGCGGGCGCGGGAGGAGCCGGAGGCGTGGGTCACCGGCCGACTGTCGCCGCCCGGCCGCCGGTCCGGCAAGTGGTTTTGCGGGTCACTGCGTGGTGGGGTCGCCGTGCAGCCGTACCGTGCCGAGGATCTTGTCGACGGTCGCGTCCGGCACCTCGTCCTTGACGCCCTTGGCACCGTAGAAGGTCCAGGAGACGAAGTCGCCCGCCGAGTTCTTGAAGGCGAACGTGGTGGCCTTGCCGTCGGTGTCGCACTTCTTCTTCTTCGGGACGCCGACGACGTACGACGTCGCGACGCTGCCCTTGACGCCCGACGCCGTCGTGAAGGACTTCGCCTTGCCGATCCGCAGGTACTTCTTTGCGGCCTCCGACTGGTCGGTGTACCCGCCGAACGCGAAGGTGGCCGCGTCGCCGCGGGCGATGCTCGCGGTGTCCTTGCCGCCGTTCTCGCCCTTGGTGCCGCTGCCCGCGAGCGCGTGCGACGCCTTGTAGCCGCCGGCGTCGGAGGTGCAGTAGTCCGGCTTCAGGAACGAGGCGCCGGAGAAGCCGATGTACGCCGAGCCGTCGCCCTTCTGCTCGTCCTCGAAGAAGGAGAAGACGCCGGGCCGTTCCACCTCCCAGTCCCCGGGCACCTCGAACGCCGTGCCGTACTTGGGGTTGACGACGACCTTCCAGCCCGCGACGGTCGGCTTCTCCGTCTCGTTGGAGCGCGGGTTGTCGGTCGTGGACGACGTGGGCGAGGCGGACGCGGTGGCGGTCGGCGACGCGCTCACGGTCTCGGTGCCCTTGCCGTCGGCCTTCTCGTCGCCGGAGCCGCCCAGCACCAGGTAGCCGGTCACGGCGGCGGTGACCACCACGGCCGTGGCCGCGATGATCGCGATCAGCTTCGTACGGCCGCCGCCGCCCCGCGGGGGCTCGGTCGCGGGCACGGTGGGCGGCTGTCCCCACTGCTGCTGTCCGTACGAGCCGGCCGGTGCCTGCTGTCCGTACTGGCTGGCCTGCGGGTACTGCTGGTAGCCGGGCTGCTGGTACGGGTTCGCCTGCTGCTGACCCGGCTGCTGACCCGGCTGCTGATACGGATTCGGCTGCGGGTGACCCGGCTGCTGGTACGGGTTCTGCTGCGGGTTGCCCTGCGGGTTCTGCGCGCCCCCTGGCGGCTGCTGATCTGGCCACATGGCCAGCAACCATAGTGTGCCCCACTGGCCAGCCTTCGCTACTCGTGAGTAACATGACGGCCATGAGCGCAGACCAGATGTCGATCGGCGAGATGCTCGCCGCCACCGTGCCCATGGCCCGGACGCTGAACCTCGAGTTCCTGGAGACCACGCCCGACAGGGCCGTGGTGTCCCTGCCGGACCAGGGCGCGTACCACAACCACGTGGGCGGCCCGCACGCCGGTGCGATGTTCACCCTCGGGGAGTCGGCCAGCGGCGCCATCGTGCTGGCCGCCTTCGGGGACCAGCTCTCGCGTGCCGTGCCGCTCGCCGTGCGGGCCGAGATCGCCTACAAGAAGCTGGCGATGGGCGCCGTCACCGCGACCGCCACGCTGGGCCGCCCGGTCGCCGAGGTGGTCGCCGAACTGGACGCGGGGCAGCGCCCCGAGTTCCCCGTGTCGATCGAGATCCGGCGCGCGGACGGCGCCGTCACCGGCGAGATGAGCGTCCTGTGGACCCTCCGCCCGGCCGACCAGGGGAAGTGAGCCGCAGGACCGCGGTCACACGTCACGGCCGGAGCAGCGCGACACCGGGCTGCTCCGGCCGACGCCGTCGCCGGACCGGCCCGTCGCTCGGGGCGGGCCGGTTTATGCGTGTCAGTTCTGGTTAGGGGCCCCAAGAGCAACACCTGAGCAAGAAGCGTACGAGGCGAGGGGCTTGCGTGGTGTCTCAAGGGGCGCTGGTACATGCTTGACGTTCTTGGGCTCGATGCCGTGACCGACGCGGTCTACCGGGAGATGCTCGCGCATCCCGACGACGGTGTGACCGGACTCTGCAGACGCACGGGCCTCACCGAGGACGCCGTGCACACCGCTCTCGACCGGCTCAGCGAGATGGCCCTCATCCGCCCGGCGAGCGGGGACGCCCGGCGCCTGCACGCCGTACGGCCGCACCTGGCCATGGAGATCCTGCTGGCCCGCAAGCAGGCCGAGGTCGCGGCGCAGCAGCAGCAACTGGAGGAGAGCCGGGCCGCGGCGGTCCGGCTGATCTCCGAGTTCGCGGGCGACGATCCGGAGGCCTCCAGGGACGATGTGGAGCATCTCCGCGGGCTGGACAACATCCGCGACCACCTGGCGGTGATGAACAAGGCCGTCCGATCCGAACTGATGACGTTCGCCCCCGGAGGCCCGCAGACCCCCGACAACATGCGCAACTCCCGTCCCCTGACACAGGAGTTGCTGGGGCGTGGCGTGGCCATCCGCACGATCTACCTGGAGAGCATCCGCAACGACCCGGCCACGGTGGCGCACGCCGAGTGGCTCACCTCCGTCGGCGCCCAGGTGCGGGCCGTGCCGGCCCTGCCCAACCGGATGATCATCGCGGACCGCCGCGTCGCCATCATGGCCACGGACAGTGACGACACGGCGGAAGGGGCGATCGTGATCCGCACGCCCGGCCTCCTGGCCACGCTGTGCTCCCTGTTCGAGACCACCTGGCAGACCGCCGAACCGCTCGCCGCCCCCGCGCGGCCTCCCGCCGAGGACGCGCTCACCCCGCAGCAGCACGAGGCGTTACGACTCCTGGCCCAGGGCGCCACCGACGAGACGGTCGCCAAACGGCTCGGCGTGTCACCCCGTACGGCACGGCGCATCTCCACCGCCCTCATGGCGCGTCTGGACGCGCGCAGCCGGTTCCAGGCCGGCGTCCACGCAGTCCAGAGAGGCCTCTTCGGGAAGTGACCCGGCGGCCTCTTCGGGAAATGCCCGGAGAGGCCTCGTCGGGAACCGACCGCCGGCCACCGGGCCCGCCGCCGTCACATCCGACGGCGGCGGGCCCGAGACCTTTCCGCAGAGCCCGCCGGAGCGAATTCGGCCTGTATTCTTGGACGCTTCTGTCCTTGGCCTGAAAAGTCCAGCGGTAACGCATCGTGAGACTATATCGAACGAGACATAGTCGGCTAATGCTTCTGGTGCATCTCACCCTCGATCCGCCCCCGGGCGGCGAGCCGTTGCCTCCCGACATCGGATCCCTGGTCCGGGCCTGCGCCACCCATGAGGACCGGCTGGAGCACGTGTCCGTGCACGCGGCGGCCACGCCCCGGCCGGTGGTCGGCGTGTTCCTGGGGCGCACCGACCTCGCGAACGCCGAGGCCACGGCGGAGCGGCTGTGGCGGCGCGCCGTGGCCCGCCGGCCCCGGCTCGCGGCCTGGCGCCTGCGGCGGGCCGAAGTGCCGCTGCTGCGCCCCGAACTCCTGCGCCCCGACGGCCGGGAGACCTGACGGGCCTGAACAGGTCAGGGACGGATGTGTCCACCGAACACCCCTTTCCCGGTCGACGGAAACCGGTCGAGAATTCTTCTCGTCGGGAAACGAAATCCGTGACCGAAGGGAAATCAGGCAATGCGCAGTCGAGTCCTTTCCGTCCATTCCGCCGGAATGTTCGCCGAGCCTGCCGACGAGCCCGGCTGGCAGCGATGAACGCCGCGGAAGCCCGGTTCCAGGGCATCCCCGCGACCGCCCTCGCCGAGGAGTTCGGCACCCCCCTGTTCGTGTACGACGCCGAGGTGCTGGAGGGCACGTACCGCCGGTTGCGCGCGCTGCTGCCCGAGACGGTGGACGTCTTCTACTCCCTGAAGGCCAACCCGAACATCAGCGTGTGCGCCTTCCTCGGCGCGCAGGGTGCCGGAGCGGAGGTCTCCTCGCACACCGAGCTGGTGACCGCGCTGCGCGCCGGGGTGCACCCCCGGGACATCATCTTCCTCGGCCCCGGCAAGGACGCACGGGAACTGGAGGCCTGCGCCGACGCCGGGATCCACGCCGTGGTCTGCGAATCCCTGGAAGAAGTCCGCCAGTTGGACGACCTCGTCGGTGAGCGCGGGGTGGCAGCGCCGTTCCCCGTGCTGCTGCGGGTGAACCCGTCCTTCGGCAGCAAGGGCTCGGGCCTCGCCATGGGCGGCAAGCCGCGGCAGTTCGGCATCGACGAGGAGGAGGTGCGCCGCGCCAAGGAGACGCTGGCCGAGCTGCGGCACGTACGGGTCAAGGGCGTCCACGCCTACATGGGCACCCGGTTCCTGCACCACGCGGACGTCGTGCACAACACCGCCGGGATCCTGGCCATGGCCGAGGACCTGGCGGGCCACCTGGGCATCCCGCTGGAGACCGTCGACTTCGGCGGCGGGCTCGGAATCGCCTACTTCGAGAACGAGGACGACCTGGACCTTGACGCGCTCGGCGCCGGTGTCCGCGAGGTGGTCGCCCCCTTCACCGCGCGCCACCCGCACTGCCGGCTGATCATGGAACTCGGCCGCTTCCTCACCGCCGACGCCGGAACCTACGTCGTCCGGGCCCGCTACGTGAAGCAGTCGAGAGGCGAGTGGTTCGTCGTCGCGGACGGCGGCACCAACCACCACATGGCGGCGGTCGGCATCGGCAGCTTCGTCAAGCGGAACTTCCCCGTGACCCACCTCGGCCGCCCCGCGGACCCCGCCGCGCGCCCCTACACGCTGACCGGGCCGCTGTGCACGCCGAACGACGTGGTCGCCAAGAGAGTCCCGCTGCCGGACGTCGTCCCCGGCGACCTGCTGGGCGTGCGCCGCTCGGGAGCGTACGGCCCCACGGCCTCCCCGGGTCTCTTCCTCAGCCACGGCTTCCCCGCCGAGGTGCTGGTCCACCGCGGCCGGGCCCGGCTGGTCAGGGAACGGGACACGACCGAGGACATGCTGGCCCGGCAGCGCCTCGTCGGCCTCGACGGCGAGGAGGCCCCTTGACGGACACGGCGGCCGGCACCCTCCGGATCGGCGTGGACGTCATCGACGGCGCCGAACTGCGCCGGCTGCTGACCCGGCCCTGGTTCCTGCGGCTCAGCTACGCCCCCGAGGAGATCGGGCTGGCCGACCGCATGGGCGAGGAACGCCGGCTGGAGTTCCTGACCGGACGGTTCGCCGCCAAGGAAGCCGTGGTGAAGGCACTGGGCACCGGGCTGCTGCGCGGTGTCGCCCCGCGGGACATCTGTGTGGACCGGGCCGCCGGCGGGGCGCCGGTGGTCACCCTGCGGGGCCGTGCGGCCGCCCTGGGACCGGCCGCCGTCGAAGTGTCCATCACCCACAAACAGAACGTGATCGCCGCCGTGGCCCTCGCAGTGGTCCCGCCGGCGGGCACGCCCCCCGCCAGAACGCTCAGAGAGGACGGTGCCCCCATGTCCCTCGCGGACCCGCACCAGGAGACCGAGGCGTCCGCCTTCCTCCGGGTGCGCATCGGCCAGGAGGACGCCCATTACGGCGGTGGCCTGGTGGACGGTGCGCACATCCTGCGGCTCTTCGGTGATCTCGTCACCGAGATCACCGCACGGACGGACCAGGACGAAGGACTGCTGGCCGAGTACTCCGGCGTCCGCTTCCTCGCACCGGTACGGCCCGGTGACTACATCGAGGCCCGCGCCCGTCTGGTGCGCGCGACCCGGCTGCGCCGGGTGGTCGAGCTGGAGGCGCACAAGGTCATCGAGGCCGGCCCGGCGCACGGACCCAGCGCCGTACAGGTCGTCAGCCCGCCGCGGCTGGTCTGCACGGCGACCGCGACGACGGTGATCCCGATGGCCAAGGCGAGGCCGGCCACCGCCACGGACGCGACGCCCGGCACCGGGAGGGACGCGCCGCCGCCCGCCGCGAGGAACGCGCCGCCGCCCGCCGCGAGGGACGCGCCGTCCTCGTCCGCCGCCGCGAGGGACGTACCGCTTCCGTCCACCACCGCGAAGGAGTCGTGATGACCTCACCCCCCGTGCTGCTGCACGACCTGCTGGACCGTGCCGCCGAGCGCGCCCCGCACTCCACCGCCCTGAGCACCACCGGCGCCTCGCTCACCTACCGGGAGTTCGCCCGGGCCGGCGTCCGCCTGGCCGGACTGCTGCACGAGCAGGGCGTGCGCGCCGGTGACCGGGTCGTGGTGAGCGCCGCCGACGGACTCGGCACGGCCGTGCTCGTGAACGCCGTCTCCCGGCTCGGCGCCGTCTTCAGCGTGCTCCACGAGGAGGTGCGCGGCGGCCCGCTGGAGCACGTCCTGCGCGACTGCGAGCCGGTGCTCCTCGTCTCCGACGACACCGGCGCGGGCCGGACCGCGGTGGCGCACGGCGTGGCTTTCCGGCCCCTCGCCGATCTGCTCCGGGACGCCCTCGGCACAGGCCGCTCCGCCCTGGCCGCACCCGAGAACCCCGGCACCCTGTCCGTCGACCCGGTCTGCCTCATCTACACCTCCGGGACGACCGCGCTGCCCAAGGCGGTGGTGAGCACGCACCAGCAGGTGCTGTTCGCGGCCTCGGCGATCCACGCCTGCCTCGGATACCGCGCGGACGACGTCGTCTACTGCCCGCTGCCGCTCTCCTTCGACTACGGCCTCTACCAGCTGCACCTCGCCGCCCTGAGCGGAGCCCGGCTCCACCTGGGGACGACGGCGGAGGCCGGTCCGCCGCTGCTGAGCCACCTGGAGAAGACCGGGGCCACCGTGCTGCCCGGCGTGCCCTCGATCGCGGACCGGCTGGCCTGGCTGGTCCGCCGCAGCCCGGGCGCCCTGCGGAACCTGCGGCTGCTCACCAACACCGGCGCCGCCCTGTCGGAGGGCACCATGAGCGCACTCCGGCAGGCCCTGCCCCAGCTGCGCATCCAGGTGATGTACGGGCTGACCGAGTGCAAACGCGCGGCGATCATGCCGCCGGACGGCGATCTGGAGCATCCCGGATCCTGCGGGTACCCGCTGCCCGGCACCAGGATCGAGGTGATCGACGACGGGGGGCGGAGACTGCCGGCCGGCGAGATCGGCCAGATCGTCGTCCGCGGCCCGCACGTCATGGCCGGGTACTGGCGGCGCCCGGAACTGAACGCCGAGCGCTTCCCCCGCACCGAGGGCCTCTTCCCGGAGCTGCGTACCGGCGACTACGGCTGGCTGGACGACGAGGGCTTCCTGTACTTCTCCGGCCGCCGCGACGACCTCTACAAGGAGCGCGGCTTCCGGATCAGCGCGACCGAGGTCGAGGCGGCGGCACACCGGGTGGAGGGCGTGACCTCCGCGGCCGTCCTGCCACCGGCCGGCCGGCGCGGTGCGGTGCTCTTCGTGGTCGGCGACGACATCAGCGCCGACGCCGTACGCGAGGGGATGCGGCAGCACATCGAGCCGTTCAAGATCCCCCGGCGCTGCGTCCGGACCGACGCCCTGCCCACGAACGGCAACGGCAAGGTCGACCGGAAGAAGCTGGCCGCGCTCGCCGAGCCGGCCGACCACTCCACCCTCTCCGCGAAGTGACGACCAGTGACGAACAGCGACGACCAAGGAGGACCACTGATGGACCGCGAGGCGATCGTGCGGGCGCTCGAAGCCGCCCTGACCGATGTGCTGGAGCGCCCGGTCACCGGGCTGCGCGGCGAGGTCAGGCTCTTCGACGACCTGCACCTGGACTCCACCACCATGCTGGAGATGCTGATGGCCCTGGAGAACTCCATAGGCCTGACCGTCGATCCGGAGGAACTGGACGCGGACGACTTCGAGTCGGTGGACACCTTCACCGACTTCGTCCAGGCGACCCTGCGCCACCAGGTGCCGGCGTGACCATCACCCAGCCCGACCTGAGCGTCTTCGAGACCGTGGAGTCGGAGGTGCGCAGCTACTGCCGTGGCTGGCCCACGGTCTTCGACCGGG
>NZ_JBVKBI010000035.1:0-57007 GCF_055639035.1 Streptomyces sp. NPDC107654 | reverse complement strand
GGTCGCCTTCGGCGCCCTCCTCTCCCAGGGCATCGGCGACACGATCCGTGTCTCGCTGAGCGCCCCGCCCGCCGAGGAGGTCAAGGTCGGCATCCAGATCCTGGAGTCGCTGAACCTCCGCCAGCGCGGCCTGGAGATCGTCTCCTGCCCCTCCTGCGGCCGCGCCCAGGTCGACGTCTACAAGCTCGCCGAGGAGGTCACCGCCGGCCTGACCGGCATGGACGTCCCCCTCCGCGTCGCCGTCATGGGCTGCGTCGTCAACGGCCCCGGCGAGGCCCGCGAGGCCGACCTCGGCGTCGCCTCCGGCAACGGCAAGGGCCAGATCTTCGTCAAGGGCGAGGTCATCAAGACCGTCCCCGAGTCCAAGATCGTGGAGACCCTCATCGAGGAGGCCATGAAGCTGGCGGAGCAGATGGAGGCCGAGGGCGTGGCCTCCGGCGAACCGTCGGTCTCCGTGGCGGACTGACGTCTCCGGCACCGGCGGTTCCCCGCCCCCGAAGGGCGCGGGGAACCGCACGACCAGCCACCTCCCGCCCGCGGCCGCCCGATAGCGAAGCTCCGGGATGGGAAGCGCGGCCGGCGGGCTTCCGTCCGCTGCCGCCCGGATACGGAAGCCCGGTGGCTGGAGGGGCGGTCGGCGAGCTCCCGTCCTCAGCCGCCCGCAAACCCCGGCTCCCGAGCTGGAAGGCGGCCGGCGAGGCGGCGCGGCTATAGTGCGGGGACCAGCAGAACCCCCGTCGTGAGGCCCCGCCACGTGTTGACCCAGACCACCTCACGGGTGCTCGAACCGAGCGACCTGGACGCCGCGCTCGCCGTTCTCGACCGCGAGCCGGTCGCCAACGCCTTCGTGACGTCCCGGGTGCAGGTCGCGGGCCTGGACCCGTGGCGGCTCGGCGGTGAGATGTGGGGCTGGTACGAGGACGGCATGCTCACGTCCCTGTGCTACGCGGGCGCCAACCTCGTCCCCATCTGCGCCACCCCCCGCGCGGTCCGCGCCTTCGCCGACCGCGCCCGCCGGGCCGGCCGCCGCTGCTCCTCCGTCGTCGGCCCGGCCGAACCCACCGCCCTGCTGTGGCGGCTGCTGGAGCCGCACTGGGGCCCCGCCCGCGAGGTCCGTGCCCACCAGCCGCTCATGATCACCGACCGCATGCCGGCCGACATAGCCCCCGACCCGTACGTCCGCCGCGTCCGCAAGGACGAGATGGAGACGATCATGCCGGCCTGTGTGGCGATGTTCACCGAGGAGGTCGGCGTCTCCCCGCTGGCCGGCGACGGCGGCCTGCTGTACCAGGCCCGCATCGCCGAGCTCGTCGGCTCCGGCCGCTCCTTCGCCCGCGTCGACGACCAGGGCCGGGTCGTCTTCAAGGCGGAGATCGGCGCCGCGACTCCGCAGGCCTGCCAGATCCAGGGCGTCTGGGTGGCCCCCGAGTACCGGGGCAGGGGCCTCGCGGCGCCCGGCATGGCGGCCGTGCTGCGCTACGCCCTCGCGGACATCGCGCCCGTGGCCAGCCTCTACGTGAACGACTTCAACACCGCGGCGCGCAGGACGTACCGCACGGTGGGCTTCCGCGAGGTGGGAGCCTTCATGAGCGTCCTGTTCTGACCGCCCTGTACGCTCCCCGCATGGACGTCGTGATCGGCCCCCTGGACCTCGCTGCCCACGTCGACGAGGCCTTGGCCGTCCAGGCCGTCGCCTTCGGACTCGGACCCGACGAAATCGCCGTACGCCGCCAGATCGTCCAGCGCCACATGCAGTACGACGGCGCGCGGGCCCTCGGCGCCACCAGCCGCGGCCGGCTGGTCGGCTTCGTCTACGGCATGCCCAACAGCCGCCTCCACTGGTGGTCCACCGTCGTGGAGCCCTACCTGCGCGCGGCCGGCAACGACCTGTGGCTGGACGACTCCTTCGTCATCACCGAACTGCACGTCCACCCCGACCACCAGAACCGCGGCATCGGCCGGCGGCTGATCACCACCATCACCGACACCGCCGCCGAACCCCGCTCGATCCTCTCCGCGATCGACACCGACAGCCCCGCCCGCGGCCTCTACCACTCCCTCGGCTACGTCGACCTCGCCCGCCAGGTCCAGTTCCCGAGCGCGCCGCGGCCGTACGCCGTGATGGGCGCCCCACTGCCGCTGCGCAGGCGTTAACCGATTTCCACCGGCACAGGCCGCCCGGCTAACCTCCTGTGCCATCACCCTTACCCGGCAGGAGTACGAGAACCATGGCCAACGCACCGGTCCAGCGCATGTCCCAGTTGATGGCGAAGACGCTGCGCGACGACCCGGCGGACGCCGAGGTCCTCAGCCACAAGCTCCTCGTCCGTGCCGGCTACGTCCGCCGCACGGCCGCCGGCATCTGGAGCTGGCTGCCCCTCGGCAAGAAGGTCCTCGCCAACGTGGAGCGCATCGTGCGCGAGGAGATGGACGCCATCGGCGCCCAGGAGGTCTCGCTCCCCGCCCTGCTGCCGCGCGAGCCCTACGAGGCCACCGGCCGCTGGGACGAGTACGGCCAGGAGCTGTTCCGGCTCAAGGACCGCAAGGGCGGCGACTACCTCCTCGGCCCCACCCACGAGGAGATCTTCACCCTCCTGGTCAAGGACCAGTGCACGTCCTACAAGGACATGCCGGTGATCCTCTACCAGATCCAGACCAAGTTCCGCGACGAGGCCCGCCCCCGCGCCGGCATCCTGCGCGGCCGTGAGTTCCTGATGAAGGACTCGTACTCCTTCGACCTGGACGACGAGGGCCTCGGCGCCTCCTACGCCCTGCACCGCCAGGCCTACCAGCGCGTCTTCGCACGCCTCGGCCTCGACTACCGCATCGTCGCCGCCACCGCCGGCGCCATGGGCGGCTCCAAGTCCGAGGAGTTCCTGGCCCCCGCCGAGGCCGGCGAGGACACCTTCGTGGACTGCCCCCACTGCGACTTCGCCGCGAACACGGAGGCGGTCACCTACGAGCTGAAGCCGGTCGACGGCTCGGCCCTGCCCGCGCTGGAGGAGATCCCCACCCCGGACACCCCGACCATCGAGACGCTCGCCGAGGCGCTCGGTGTCCCGGCCTCCGCCACGCTGAAGAACCTGCTGGTCAAGGTCGACGGCGAGATCGTCGCCGTGGGCGTGCCCGGCGACCGCGAGGTGGACCTGGACAAGGTCGAGGCGCACTTCGCGCCGGCCGCCGTCGAGATGGTCACCGAGGCCGACTTCGCCGGCCGGCCCGACCTGGTCCGCGGCTACGTCGGCCCGCAGGGCCTCGGCGAGAAGGTGAAGTACATCGCCGACCCGCGCGTGGCCCCCGGCACCGCCTGGATCACCGGTGCCAACAAGGAGCACACGCACGCCAGGAATGTCGTCGCCGGCCGTGACTTCGAGGTCGACGCGTACGTCGACGTCGTGGTGGTCCAGGAGGGCGACCCCTGCCCGAAGTGCGGCACCGGCCTGAAGATGGACCGCGCCATCGAGATCGGCCACATCTTCCAGCTGGGCCGCAAGTACGCCGACGCCCTCAAGCTGGACGTCCTCGGCCAGAACGGCAAGCCGGTCCGCGTCACCATGGGCTCCTACGGCATCGGCGTCTCCCGCGCCGTCGCCGCGCTCGCCGAGCAGACCGCCGACGAGCACGGCCTGGTCTGGCCCAAGGAGGTCGCCCCGGCCGACGTGCACGTGGTGGCCGCGGGCAAGGCGCTCCAGACCGAGCTGGCGCTGGACGTCGCCGAGAAGCTCGCCGCCGCGGGCGTCCGCGTCCTGGTGGACGACCGGGCCGGCGTCTCCCCGGGCGTGAAGTTCACCGACGCGGAGCTGATCGGCGTCCCGCAGATCCTGGTGGCCGGCCGCCGCGCCGGCGAGGGCGTCCTGGAACTGAAGGACCGCAAGACGGGCGAGCGTGAGGAACTGACCGTCGAGGACGCGATCACCCGCCTGACGGCGTAGCCCCGGGCCGGCCGACGACGAGTCCACGCCCCCGGGACCCCCGGGGGCGTCGCCGCGCCCGGCCCACGGCCGTTCCAGGCCGACCTGCGGCGTTTCGACGAGCCGTTCGACCCGCTGCCGGGTGGTGGCCGGCCCGCTCGGCAGCGCTGTCGGAGGCTTCCGAGGGCGCCGTCACAGCCAGCCGGCGAACTCCAGCAGGAGTTCCGCGTCCTTGGGCCGTCCCACGCGCAGCGCCCGCACGCCGGATTCCACGGCGCGGAAGAGGGTCCAGCCCCGCAGGCGCTCCTGGTCGACCTCCAGCGACTCGGCGAGCCGCTTGATGCGGCGCCGGGTGGTGGACGGGCCGGACGGGGTCGCGATCAGGTCCTCCACCCGGTCCCGGACCAGCCGGGCCAGGTCGAAGGCGCTCTCGCCGACCACCGGGTCCGGACCGACCGCGAGCCAGGGCATCCGCTCCCCGGCGAGCACCTTGCTCTGCCGGAACGTGCCGTGCAGCAGCAGTTGCTCGGGCGGCGCGGCCAGCAGCGCCTCGCGGGCGGCGAGCGCCGCGTCCACCAGGGGCGCGCTCTCGGGGTCGGCCTCGGCACTCGCCCGCATCGCCGCCGCCTGCCGTCCGGTGCGCTCGGCGACCGTCTCGAAGGCGTGCCCGGCCGGCGGCGCCACCCACAGCCGGCGCAGCGTCCCCGCCGCCTCCAGCAGGGCCTTGGCCTCCGGCAGCGACCGCACCGACACGTCCGGGTGCAACCGCTCCAGCAGCAGCGCCCCGTCCTCCGCCGCGGCCTCCAGCAGCTGTACGGCGCCCAGCCCGCCCCAGTGCGCCAGCGCCGCACGCTCGCTCTCCGGACGGGCCCGGGGCGGCGCGAGCTTCAGCACGGCCGGCGTGCCGTCCGCCCGCCGTACCAGCACCACCAGGCTGCTGCGCCCGCCGGGTACCTGCACTCTCTCGACGGTCAACTCGAGCCGGGCGACGGCTTCCTCGGCCGCCGCGGGCAGCCGCGCCAGCCAGTCGTCCCCGGCCGGTGCCGTCTCACCGAGCGCCCGCTCCAGTCGCCGCGGCGCTTCGAAAGCCATGCGCGAGTCGTTCCCTTCCTGTCGCCTGCTGCCGGGCCTGCCTGCCCCGGGTTCCCCGCCCCGGCCCTGTCGGCGCGGCCCGTTCCGGGTCCCGTCCCGCCCGGTGCCGTCTCCCGGCCCCGCCGTCCTTGCCGTGCACGCCGTAACTCGTCGCGCTCGCCGTGCTCGCCCGCGCGCCGTCGTCGCCGTACGCGCCCGCCGTCGTCGCCGTACGAGCCCGCCGACGGCCGTCCACCGGCGTCCGCCAGGCCGCCGCCGTACCGGCGCCGGTCCGCACCGCCCTCCCCGGCCGGCCGCGGCTAACGCGTCACGTGCGCGGAGGCCGACGGGGTCGTACCGGCAGCGCCCGCCTGCTCGCCCGCCTGTTCGCCGGACCGCTCGGCGAGCCCAGGGAAGGCTACGCTCCCCCCGCTCCAGCGCACCGCCCGCACCGCGGCCTCCCGCAGCGCACCGGCCGCGTCCGCCCGGCGCGCGCCGCTCGCCGCCCGCACCAGGTCCGAGTACACCCCGGCCACCCGCTCCTCCAGCCGCGCGGCCAGCCGCACCGCCGCCGCCCCGTCCTGGACCGGGAACGGCAGCGCGTACCCGGCGCTCGCGGCGACCGGGGTGCCGCCCAGGTCCCGCACGGCGCGCACCAGCGTGTCCCGGCGCGCCCGGTGGGCGTCGTACGCCGACCGCGCCTCGGCCCGGCGCCGCTCGCCGATCCGGCCGCCCACGACGCCGTAGCCGTACACCGCCGCGTGCTCCGCGGCCAGCGCCGCCTGCAGCGCGGTCAGCTCGGCCTTCGCCGCCTGCTCCGTGCCCTCGCTCACCTGGCCCCCTCCGTCAGCAGGTACGCGTGCGCGGCCCCGGCAGCCGCGACCGACGCCAGCAGCCGCGCCAGCTCGCCCGGCACCTGCAGCAGTTCCCCGGCGCGCCGGTCGGCCAGCGCGCGCTCGGCGGCGGCCAGCCCGGCCACGGCGTCCTTCTCACCGGCCGGCACGGGAGCCGGCGCGGACGAGGACCTCGCCGGCGTCGGCGTCGGCGTGCCGTCCTCGAAGGCCGCCGCGTGCGCCGCGACCTGCTCCCGCAGCGGGCGCAGCCGCCCCGCCAGCCCGGGATGCGCGGCGAGCACGGCGTCGTAGCGCTCCAGCAGCCCCCGGCTGTCCCGCGCCGCACGCGCGCGTGCCCGCGTCGTGGCCGACGGGCCGTCGTCGCCGGAGCCCGCCCCGTCCGAACAGCCCGCCAGCAGGGCGACACCGGCGGCCGAGGCGAGCAGGGATCTTCTGCGCGGCCCCGAGGGCGAGCGCGGGGGTGGGGGGTACGGCACGGCTGACGTCCTCGGGGGCTCGTACGAACACACAGGCGGGAACGCCACCCGCCGCCGATCACGGTACCCGCGCATCCGCTCGCCTCGTGTCACCGGCTCAGTGGACCCGCCCAAGGGGTGCGCGGACTCTCCTGCGAACCGCCCCCCTCCGGAGGCAGTACCCTTTGACCAGACACGCGACCCATCCCACAACAGCACACGCGGCCGAGGAGTCACCCGGATGAGCACCACCCAGAGCGAGAGGCTGCGAGAGCTGCTCGAACCGCTCGTCACCTCCCAGGGGCTGGATCTCGAAGAGATCGCCGTGGACTCCGTCGGACGCAAGCGGGTGCTGCGCGTGGTCGTGGACTCCGACACCGGAGCCGACCTGGATGCCATCGCCGATGTGAGCCGCGCGCTCTCGGCGAAGCTGGACGAGACGAACGCGATGGGTGACGCGGCCTACGACCTGGAGGTCGGAACCCCCGGCGCCGAGCGCCTCCTCACCGAGCACCGGCACTTCGTGCGCGCCACCGACCGGCTCGTGAAGTTCCAGCTCACCGAGGGCGGCGAGCTGGTCGCGCGGATCCTGGAGGTCGACGACGAGGGCGTCGACGTCGAGGTGCCCGGGGTGAAGGGCCGCAAGGCCACCGCCCGCCGACTGGGCTTCCCGGAGATCGCCAGGGCGCGCGTGCAGGTCGAGTTCAACCGTAAGGACAGCGCCGGCGGCACGGCCGGCACGAAGGACAAGAAGGAAGCGGAGGAGGCGTAGCCGTGGACATCGACATGAGCGCCCTGCGGGGTTTGGTTCGGGAGAAGGAGATCTCCTTCGACCTGCTGGTCGAGGCGATCGAGTCGGCCCTCCTCATCGCCTACCACCGCACCGAGGGAAGCCGCCGGCACGCGCGCGTGGAGCTCAACCGGGAGACCGGACATGTGACCGTGTGGGCGAAGGAGGACCCCGACGACCTCGCGGACGGCCAGGAGCCCCGCGAGTTCGACGACACCCCGTCCGGCTTCGGCCGCATCGCCGCCACCACCGCCAAGCAGGTGATCCTGCAGCGGCTGCGCGACGCCGAGGACGACGCGACGCTCGGCGAGTACGCCGGCCGCGAGGGAGACATCGTCACCGGCGTGGTCCAGCAGGGCCGCGACCCGAAGAACGTGCTGGTGGACATCGGCAAGCTGGAGGCCATCCTGCCGGTGCAGGAGCAGGTTCCCGGTGAGACGTACCCGCACGGCATGCGCCTCAGGTCGTACGTCGTCCGGGTCGCCAAGGGCGTGCGCGGGCCGTCCGTCACGCTCTCCCGTACGCACCCCAACCTGGTGAAGAAGCTCTTCGCCCTGGAGGTGCCGGAGATCGCCGACGGCTCGGTCGAGATCGCGGCCATCGCCCGTGAGGCAGGTCACCGCACCAAGATCGCCGTACGGTCCACCCGTTCGGGCCTGAACGCCAAGGGCGCCTGCATCGGCCCCATGGGCGGCCGGGTGCGCAACGTCATGGGCGAGCTGAACGGCGAGAAGATCGACATCGTCGACTGGTCGGACGACCCGGCCGAGATGGTGGCGAACGCGCTGTCACCCGCCCGGGTGAGCAAGGTGGAGGTCGTGGACCTGGCCTCCCGCTCCGCACGGGTGACCGTGCCCGACTACCAGCTGTCGCTGGCGATCGGCAAGGAGGGCCAGAACGCCCGCCTCGCCGCCCGGCTCACCGGCTGGCGCATCGACATCCGGCCCGACACCGAGCAGGCCGGGGAGTAGACCGGGCACGGATCCGGGGGCCGGGGAATAGATCCAAGCCGCCCGGCGCTGAGATCACGACAACAGCCGTTCGATTTTTGCCCCAAAGGGGTGAGGTCGGTACGGGGAGGTAGACTTAGTAGTGTCTGGCCGGACGCACACCCGAGTATGCCCTGAACGCACCTGTGTGGGGTGTCGGGAGCGGGCGGCCAAGAGCGATCTCCTGCGGATCGTGAGGATCGGGGACGCATGCGTCCCCGATCCTCGCGGTACGCTGCCCGGCCGGGGTGCCTACGTGCACCCCGCCCAGGTCTGTCTCGACCAGGCGGTACGCCGCCGGGCGTTCCCGCGGGCACTGCGCGTCCCGGGAGCGCTCGACACAAAGGCGTTGCGCCAATACGTCGAGCAGACGACAGTTGCCGAGCAGGCAACGCTGTAAGACATGCCGTACGGAACCCCGTGCGGCTTGGTACCTCGCGAGTCGAAAGCAGGTCGAGATTGCGATGAGCACTCGATGAGTACGCGATGAGTACGCCCATGAACTAGCGACGGTCCGGCTTCAACCCGGACCTCAAAGGAGCGAAGTGGCTAAGGTCCGGGTCTACGAACTCGCCAAGGAGTTCGGTGTCGAGAGCAAGGTCGTCATGGCCAAGCTCCAGGAACTCGGTGAATTCGTCCGTTCGGCGTCTTCGACCATCGAAGCGCCGGTTGTACGCAAGCTGACCGACGCCTTCCAGGGCGGTGGCAGCGGCAAGTCCGCGAAGCCCGCCCCGCGCAAGGCCGCCCCCAAGCCCGCCGCGCCCTCTCCGGCGCAGGCGGCACGTCCGGCTGCCCCGGCCCCCCGGCCGGCTGCCCCCAAGCCTCCGACGGCGCCCGCCGCCCAGGAGCCGGCCGCCCCGTCGGCCCCCTCGGCGCCCGCGCCGGCCGCTCCCGGCCCGCGTCCGGTGCCGGGTCCCAAGCCCGCGCCGCGCCCGGCCCCGGCCGCCCCGGAGTTCACCGCTCCGCCGGCCGCTCCGGCCGCGCAGGCCCCGCAGGCTCCGGCCGCCCAGGGTCAGCGTCCCGGCGGCGCCCGTCCCGGTGCCCCGAAGCCCGGCGGCTCCCGTCCGGCTCCCGGCCAGGGCCAGGCGCCCCGTCCGGGTCAGGGCGGTCAGCGTCCCGGCGGCCAGGCCGCGCGTCCGGGTGCCCGTCCGGCCGGTCCGCGTCCGGGCAACAACCCCTTCACCTCCGGCGGCAACGCCGGCATGGCCCGCCCGCAGTCCCCGCGCCCGCAGGGCGGCGGGGCGCGTCCCGGCCCCGGCGGTGCCCCCGGCGCCGGTCCCCGTCCGCAGGCGCCCGGCGCCCAGGGCGGCGGTCCGCGTCCGCAGGCCGCGGGCGGTCCCCGTCCGACGCCGGGCTCGATGCCGCGTCCGCAGGGCGGTCCCCGTCCCGGCGGCGGCCCCGGCGGCCCGCGTCCGAACCCCGGCATGATGCCGCAGCGTCCCGCCGCGGGCCCGCGTCCGGGCGGTGGCCCCGGCGGCCGTGGCCCCGGTGGCGGCGGTCGTCCCGGTGGCGGCGGCGGTCGTCCGGGTGGCGGCGGCTTCGCCGGCCGTCCGGGTGGCGGTGGCGGCGGCTTCGCCGGCCGTCCTGCCGGTCCCGGTGGCGGTGGCGGCGGTTTCGCCGGCCGTCCGGGTGGTCCCGGCGGTGGCGGCGGTGGCCGTCCCGGCTTCGGTGGCCGTCCCGGTGGTCCGGGTGGCCGCGGTGGCACGCAGGGCGCCTTCGGCCGTCCCGGTGGTC
Organism: Streptomyces sp. NPDC107654; assembly: GCF_055639035.1. NCBI lineage: Bacteria > Bacillati > Actinomycetota > Actinomycetes > Kitasatosporales > Streptomycetaceae > Streptomyces > Streptomyces sp. NPDC107654. The sequence goes on along the minus strand of NZ_JBVKBI010000035.1, from coordinate 47,203 downwards.
CCGCGCGTCGTGGCCGCAAGTCGAAGCGGCAGAGGCGCCAGGAGTACGAGGCCATGCAGGCCCCGAGCGTCGGCGGCGTGATGCTGCCGCGCGGCAACGGCGAGACCATCCGTCTCTCCCGCGGCGCGTCGCTCACCGACTTCGCGGAGAAGATCAACGCCAACCCGGCGTCCCTCGTCGCGGTCATGATGAACCTCGGCGAGATGGTCACGGCCACGCAGTCCGTCTCCGACGAGACCCTGCAGCTCCTCGCCGGCGAGATGAACTACACGGTTCAGATCGTCAGCCCCGAGGAGGAGGACCGCGAGCTGCTCGAGTCCTTCGACATCGAGTTCGGCGAGGACGAGGGCTCCGAGGAGGACCTGGTCGTCCGTCCGCCGGTGGTGACCGTCATGGGTCACGTCGACCACGGTAAGACCCGACTGCTCGACGCGATCCGCAAGACGAACGTCATCGCGGGCGAGGCCGGCGGCATCACCCAGCACATCGGTGCCTACCAGGTCGCGACCGAGGTCAACGACGAAGAGCGCAAGATCACCTTCATCGACACCCCGGGTCACGAGGCGTTCACCGCCATGCGTGCCCGCGGTGCGAAGTCGACCGACATCGCGATCCTGGTCGTCGCGGCCAACGACGGCGTCATGCCGCAGACGGTCGAGGCGCTCAACCACGCCAAGGCGGCCGACGTCCCGATCGTCGTCGCGGTCAACAAGATCGACGTCGAGGGTGCCGACCCGACCAAGGTGCGCGGTCAGCTGACCGAGTACGGCCTGGTGGCCGAGGAGTACGGCGGCGACACCATGTTCGTCGACATCTCCGCCAAGCAGGGTCTGCACATCGACTCGTTGCTGGAGGCCGTGATCCTCACGGCCGACGCCTCGCTCGACCTGCGGGCCAACCCGAACCAGGACGCGCAGGGCATCTCGATCGAGTCCCGTCTCGACCGCGGCCGCGGTGCCGTGGCGACGGTCCTCGTCCAGCGAGGCACGCTGCGGGTCGGCGACACGATGGTGGTCGGCGACGCGTACGGCCGAGTCCGCGCCATGCTCGACGACAACGGCAACAACGTCGCCGAGGCCGGCCCGTCGACGCCGGTCCAGGTCCTGGGCCTGACCAACGTCCCGGGTGCGGGCGACAACTTCCTGGTGGTCGACGAGGACCGTACGGCCCGTCAGATCGCCGAGAAGCGCGCCGCCCGCGAGCGGAACGCCGCGTTCGCCAAGCGCACGCGCCGCGTGTCGCTGGAGGACCTGGACAAGGTGCTCAAGGCCGGCGAGGTCCAGCAGCTGAACCTGATCATCAAGGGTGACGCTTCCGGTTCCGTCGAGGCCCTGGAGTCCTCCCTGCTCCAGCTGGACGTCGGCGAAGAGGTCGACATCCGCGTCCTGCACCGCGGTGTCGGTGCGGTCACGGAGTCCGACATCGACCTGGCGATGGGCTCCGACGCCATCGTGATCGGCTTCAACGTCCGCGCGGCCGGCCGCGCGGCGCAGATGGCCGAGCGCGAGGGTGTGGACGTCCGGTACTACTCGGTCATCTACCAGGCGATCGAGGAGATCGAGGCGGCCCTCAAGGGCATGCTCAAGCCGGAGTACGAGGAGGTCGAGCTCGGTACGGCGGAGATCCGCGAGGTCTTCAAGTCGTCCAAGCTGGGCAACATCGCCGGTGTCCTCATCCGCTCCGGCGAGGTCAAGCGCAACACCAAGGCGCGCCTCGTCCGCGACGGCAAGGTCATCGCCGAGAACCTCAACATCGAGGGTCTGCGTCGCTTCAAGGACGACGTCACCGAGATCCGCGAAGGCTACGAGGGTGGTATCAACCTCGGAAACTTCAACGACATCAAGGTCGACGACGTCATCGCGACGTACGAGATGCGGGAGAAGCCGCGGGCGTAACGCCTGGGGTTCGTGCTGGCCGGCGGGACTGCGGTCCTGCCGGCCAGCGCGCCGTTTTCCGCCCCCGGCCGGAGTGCCGGGAAACCCGGTCGAGCCGCCGGCGGGCAAGCGGTACGGTGGCTCCAGGCCATCGATCCCGTACCGGCGGGTAAACCGGCATCGACATGTACGTGGGGACTCTGTCCTTCGACCTCCTCCTCGGCGACGTCCACTCGCTGAAGGAGAAGCGCTCCGTCGTCCGCCCGATCGTCGCCGAACTCCAACGCAAGTACGCGGTGAGCGCGGCCGAGGTGGACCACATGGACCTCCACCGGCGAACGGTCATCGGCCTCGCCATGGTCTCCGGCGACGCGGCGCACCTCACCGACGTACTGGACCGGTGTGAACGACTGGTCGCCGCCCGCCCGGAGGTGGAGCTGCTGTCGGTCCGACGCCGCTTCCACGGCGAAGACGACTGACCACGACCAGACCACAGAACGACACGAGCAAGAGAAAGAACGGGAGACGGACCAGTGGCCGACAACGCGCGGGCGAAAAGGCTGGCGGACCTCATCCGAGAGGTGGTGGCCCAGAAGCTGCAGCGCGGGATCAAGGACCCGCGGCTCGGCTCACACGTCACCATCACGGACACCCGGGTCACGGGTGACCTGCGGGAGGCGACCGTCTTCTACACGGTCTACGGCGACGACGAGGAGCGGAAGGCCGCGGCCGCCGGCCTGGAGAGCGCCAAGGGCGTCCTGCGCTCCGAGGTGGGCCGTGCGGCCGGGGTGAAGTTCACCCCGACCCTGACCTTCGTCGCGGACGCCCTGCCGGACACCGCCCGGACCATCGAGGACCTCCTCGACAAGGCCCGGCAGTCCGACGAGAAGGTGCGCGAGGCGGCCACGGGCGCCACGTACGCCGCCGGTGCCGACCCCTACAGGAAGCCGGCCGACGACACCGACACGGACGGCGACGCCACCGAATGACCCAGAAGCACACCACGCCCGACGGCCTCGTCATCGTCGACAAGCCGTCGGGCTTCACTTCGCACGACGTGGTCGCCAAGATGCGCGGGATCGCCAGGACCCGCCGCGTCGGCCACGCCGGCACCCTCGACCCCATGGCGACCGGCGTCCTGGTCCTCGGCATCGAGCGCGCCACCAAGCTCCTCGGGCACCTCGCGCTCACCGAGAAGGAGTACCTGGGCACCATCCGCCTGGGCCAGAACACCCTCACCGACGACGCCGAGGGCGAGATCACCTCGTCCACCGACGCCTCCAAGGTGACCCGGGACGCCATCGACGCCGGCATCGCCAAGCTCACCGGCGACATCATGCAGGTGCCGTCCAAGGTCAGCGCCATCAAGATCGACGGGGTGCGGTCGTACAAGCGGGCCCGCGAGGGCGAGGAGTTCGAGATCCCCGCCCGGCCCGTGACCATCACGTCCTTCGCGGTGTACGACGTCCGGGACGCGGTCGCCGAGGACGGCACGCCCGTGATCGACCTGGTGGTGTCGGTGGTCTGCTCCTCCGGCACCTACATCCGCGCCCTCGCCCGCGACCTGGGCGCCGGCCTCGGCGTCGGCGGCCACCTCACCGCGCTGCGCCGGACGCGCGTCGGGCCGTACAAGCTGGACGCGGCCAGGACGCTGGACCAGCTCCAGCAGGACCTGACCGTGATGCCGATCGCCGAGGCGGCCGCCGCCGCGTTCCCGCAGTGGCAGGTCGACACCCGGCGCGCCCGGCTGCTGCTGAACGGCGTCCGGCTGGACATGCCCGACGAGTACGCGGGCGCGGGCCCCGTGGCCGTCATCGGGACCGACGGTCGCTTCCTCGCGCTCGTCGAGCAGCACCGGGGCAAGGCGAAGAGCCTGGCCGTCTTCGGCTGAGCCGGAGCGGGGCCGCCTTCGGCCTGAGCGGGAGCGGGCCGGCCGCCGTGGAGCGGCGGCCGGTCACGGGGTCGTGCCCCTGCCGCCGCTCCACGGTCCCCCCTCGGTTCCCCCACCCCTAGGGTTATCCAGCAACCCCCGCCCATTCACCCGACCGGGCAGGCGCTCGGAGTGAACCGGGGGAGCGGAAGGGGGCGCGTTCCGCACGCGTCCTGTCCCGCCGATCATCCCGCGCCTACCGTCGAGGACAGGGCACGGGGACGGCGGGGAGGTACGGCGATGGAGGGACGGGGCCCGCGCAGCGGAGGCGGGCACCGGGAGCGGGACCGGGTGTACGGCGGACCGGGTGCCGGCGGCACCGACGCCGGTCGCGCCGAGGCCGCGCTCGTACGGATCCGGGACCTGGCCGGGCGCCCGCGCGGGGTCGGCTTCCTCGCCGACCACGAGGGCACCCTGCTGACCAGCCACGAATCGGTCGACGGCCTGTCCCGGCTGGTGCTGCACACCCCCGGGGACGGTACGCGCGAAGACCGCACCCACGTGCTCCCGGCCGACGCGGTCACCCCGCTGCCCGCCCGCGGCCTCGCCCTGGTGCGCACCGAGGGCCTGGGTGTGGACCCGCTGCCGCTGACCGTGCGGGAGCGGATCCCCGCCGGTACGTACGTCCGGGTCGCCGCCGGCTGCCTGCGCGAGGCGCGGGTGCTGGCCGCCACCGAGGTGACGTACACGGCCACGGACGGTTTCCACCTGCTCGACGACGTCCTGGAGCTGGCCATCGGCACGGCCGGCCGGGACGCGCTCCGGCTCGGCGGCGGAGCGGCCGGCGGACCGGTGCTCGACGCCCGCACCGGCGCGGTCCTCGGCGTCCTCGGCACCGCCCTGCACACCGCCGAGCGCGACGCGGCCTTCGCGGTGCCCCTACGTCCTGCCGACGGCGCCCTCGCCGCCCTGCTCGCCCGCAACGCGGCCACCGTGCCCGCCTACGGCGCCGACCTCAACCTCGCCGGCATCCTCCAGCTGACCGCCACCTCGCTGGGCCAGGACGGCCCGGGTGTCCGGGAGCCGCTCGAACGCGCCGGCGTGACCCGGGAGCTGGCCGCCTTCACCACCGGCGACCGGCCGGTGCTCGGTCTCGTCGGCGCCCCGGGCAGCGGCCGTACGACGGAACTCGCGGCCCTCGCCGCCCGCCGCGCCCGGAGCGAGCGCCCCGCCCCCACCCTGTGGTTGCGCGGCGCCGACCTCAAGGACACCGACGACTCGCTGGCGGACGCCGCCCGCCGTGCCCTGGAGCGTGCCGCCCGGATCGTCGCCGCGTCCCGCCGCGTCCAGCCCGAGGACCTCGGCGACATCACCCCCGAACACCTGGCCCGCCTCGCCGCCCGGGCCGGCTGTCCGCTCCTGCTCCTCCTCGACGCCCCGGAGGAGATGCCCCCCGCCCTGGCCCACCGCCTCCCCGCCTGGGCCCGGGCCACGACCACCTGGCTGAGCGAGACCGGCACCCGCCTGGCGATGGCCTGCCGCGAGGAACACTGGGAGCGCGCCGGCAGGACGTTCCCCGAGCACCTGCTCCACGCCCCGGGCGCCCTTGCGGCTCCGGCGGCCGGTGCGGGGGCCTTGCCGTACGAGTCGGTGGGGGCGTCGGGAGCGGTCGGGGAACGGGCGTCCTACGGTGGCTCGACCGGGACCGCCGCCTCGGCGGGCAGCGGTATCGAGGTGAGACGCACGCCGGACGGTCCTCGCATCCCGGCTGCCGACGCGTGCGCGGGCCGCGGCCAGGGTGCCCTCGCTGCTCCGGCGGCCGGTGACGAGCCGATCCGTACGCCGGCCGGTGAGCCGGACCGGGCGCCGGGAGGCCTTGTCGGCTGGGTGAACGCGGATCGCAGGGCCGGCCTGGCCGCCGACCCTGCCGACCCTGCCGTCTCCGACTCCGTCCCCGCCTCCGTCTCGGTGCGGGGACGCGGGCCTGTGCGCACCCCGGTCGCCGTCGATCCCGCCGGTCCCGCCGCAGCCTCCGGCGCCCCCGGCGGCGGCCACCCCGACGCAGTGCCCCACCCCGCGGCCCCTCGGACCCCGGCCCCCCGCACCCCCGGCGACTGCCTGCCCCCCTGCCTGCGGATCGGTGACTTCACCGGCGACGAGGCGTGGCGGGCTCGGGAGCGGTACGGGATCCCGGCGGGGGTGCTCGGCGACCGGGATGCGCGGCATCCCCTCGCGCTGCGGTTGCTGGGCGAGGTGCGGGCGGCCGCCCCCGACGCGCCGATGGCCGGGACGCTCCGGCGGGAGGACGTGTTCGCGGCGTACCTCGATCTGATGTGCCTGCGCATCGCCGTCCGCCTCGCCGTCGCCGGCGGCCTGCGCGGCACGGCCGTACGGCGGTTGGCCGCGCGCGTGGCCGGCCAGGTGCACGAGGCCGCCCGGCGCAGCCTCGGCCCGGGGCAGGGGACACTGGACCGGGAGTCGTTCGAGACGCTGTTCCCCTGGGGACCCGCCCCCGCCCGGCTCGGCGGCGGCACCGGCTGGGCCTCCGCCGTACTCACCGAGGGCCTCCTCGTGCCGGCCGGCGGCGGCTACCGCTTCGCCCACGAGGAACTGGCCGACTGGATCCAGGGCATGCACCTGGACCTGGACGAGGCCCTGCGAGCCCTGGTGCACCACCCCGGCGAACCGCACGCGGCCCACCGTTCCGTCCCCGTGCCCCACCACCGTGTCGGCCCCGTCGTCCAGGCCCTGCTGCTCCTCGACCGCCAGCACGGCCCACGCCAACTGACCCTGCGCCTGCGGGAACTGGTCGAGGCCCTGGACCGCGACACCGGCTCCTGGTGGGCCGCCCGGCTGCTCGTCCGCACCCTGCTCCAGCTCCCGGACGCGACGCCGTACACCGAGGTGCTGCGCCTCCTCGCCGACCGTGTCGTCGCCTGGCACCGCGCCCGGCGGCCCGTACCGGCCGACTTCCGCCCCGCGTTCTGGACCGCCCTGCCCGTCTCCGACGCCGAGCGCCTGGAGCTGCTGCGCCGTCTCGTGCTGGCCGACCCGGCGCCGCCCACGGCCGGCGACCGCTACCTGGACGCCGTGGCCGGGCTGCTCGCCGCCGCCCCCACCGTCGTACAGCCCCTGCTCACCAACTGGTTCGCCGACGAGCAGCCGCTCCCCGCGACCCCGCACGCCACCGTGGCCACCGCCGCACAGGCGCTGCTGCACACGCACCGGCACGCCGCCGTGGACGACCTCGTCGAGGCGCTGGCCGCCTGCGCGCACCCCCGTGCCGACGAACTGCTCGCCGTCCTCGCCGAGGAGGAACCGCCGGCCGTCTGCCGGGCCGTCGACCGCTGGGCGCACGACGAGCGCCCCGCCCGCAGAGCGGCGGCGGTGACCTGCGGGCTGCGCGCCGCCCCCTACGTCCGCTCGGACCCGGACCGCGAGCTGCTGCGCCTCGCCGCCCTCACCCTCCTCGCCCGCCCCGCCGACCGCACCCTGCACGGCGGCGCCCTCGCCCTCCTCGTCCGCGATCCGCACACCCGCGACCGCCACCTGCCCGCGGCCCTGCGCCACTTCGCCGACGGCGACCCGCAGCTCCCGCCGACCGCCCTGCTCCCGGCCCTGAGCACGCACCCGGAGCCGGTCCTGCAGGCCGTCCGGGACCGGCTGCGCGCACCGGACGCCGGCGGGCCGGACACCGCCGCGGTCCTGCGCGGCCTCGCCGAGACCACCACCCCGGCCCTGGCCCGCCGGATCGCCGCCCTCGTCCAGGAGGCGGTGCGGCTGCGCCCGGAGACCGCCGGACCTCTCGCAGGCGACATCGACCGCCGCCTCGCCCAGGGCCCCACCGCCCGCCCCGTCCTGCTGCCCCTCGTCACCGGCCTGCTCGACGGCGGCCCGGAGCCCCTGCGGGCGGCCCTCGCCACCGTCCTCGCCGCCCCCGGCACGGCCGCCTCCCGCCCGCTCCGCCGCGAACTGCTGGAGGTGCTGCTCGCGGGGGAGCGGGACCCGGCCGTCCTGGAGGCCGTCCTGCACGCGGCGGTGGAGCGGGCTACCCCAGGGGAGGAGGCCGCGGAAGAAACCGCGGAAGAGGCCGGGGACACGGGGGTGGAGTTCTGCGAGGAGGCCGGGGAGGCGGAGCTCCGGGGGCTGGTGCACCGTACCGGGCTGCTCCTCGTCCGCACGCCCGAGGGCGCCACCCGCTTCGACCGCGGCCTGGTCGACCTCGGCCGCCGCGTGCCCGGCTTCGCCGCCCGTCTGGCCCGCTGGCTGACCGATGCCCCGGACGACTGGGCCGCCGTGGTCGGCCCCAGCACCCGCCGCATGATCGGGGACCTGGCGGGCGTCCGCGCACCGGCCTGAGCGGCGCCGGGAACGTGCGCCCCGTCACAGCCCCCATGCCGATGACGGCGCCGGGCACCCGGCATGGCACCCTTAGACCTGCACAAGAGGTCATCGATAGACACGGACACGGGTTCGAGGAGCGGTCACAGTGCAGCGCTGGCGTGGCTTGGAGGACATCCCCCAGGACTGGGGGCGCAGCGTCGTCACCATCGGTTCCTACGACGGCGTCCACCGCGGCCACCAGCTGATCATCAAGCACGCCGTCGACCGCGCCCGCGAGCTGGGCGTTCCCGCCGTCGTGGTCACCTTCGACCCGCACCCCAGCGAGGTCGTCCGCCCCGGCAGCCACCCGCCGCTGCTCGCCCCGCACCACCGCCGTGCCGAACTCATGGGCGAGCTGGGCGTCGACGCCGTCCTCATCCTCCCCTTCACCACCGAGTTCTCCAAGCTCTCGCCCGCCGAGTTCGTGGTGAAGGTCCTGGTGGACAAGCTGCACGCCAAGGCGGTCGTGGAGGGCCCGAACTTCCGCTTCGGCCACAAGGCGGCCGGGAACGTCGAGTTCCTCGCCGAGCAGGGCAAGGTCTACGACTTCGAGGTCGAGATCGTCGACCTGTACGTCACCGGTGAGGCGGGCGGCGGCGAGCCGTTCTCCTCCACGCTGACCCGCCGCCTGGTCGCCGAGGGCGACGTCGAGGGCGCCCACGAGATCCTGGGCCGCCCGCACCGCGTGGAGGGTGTCGTCGTCCGCGGCGCCCAGCGCGGACGGGAACTGGGCTTTCCGACGGCCAACGTCGAGACCCTCCCGCACACCGCGATCCCCGCCGACGGCGTGTACGCCGGGTACCTGCACGCCCAGGACGAGATCATGCCGGCCGCGATCTCGGTGGGCACCAACCCGCAGTTCGACGGCACCGAGCGCACGGTGGAGGCGTACGCCATCGACCGCGTCGGCCTCGACCTGTACGGCCTGCACGTCGCCGTCGACTTCCTCTCCTACGTGCGCGGCCAGGCGAAGTTCGATTCGCTGGAGGCCCTGCTGGAGCAGATGGCCGCGGATGTGCAGCGGTGCCGGGAGATCGTGGCGGCGGACGGGTAGCGGTCCGCCGACGGTTCTGTCGCTCCACGACACGAGAGGGCGGCCGGTGCGAGGAGCACCGGCCGCCCTTTGTCGTGGCCTTACTGCTGGGGCGGAGCCTGCGGGGGCTGGTAGGGCGGCTGCGGCTGTGGCTGCGGCTGCTGGGGCGGGGGAGCCTGCTGGTCCTGCTGGGGCTGAGGTGCCTGCTGGGGCTGCTGCGGCTGCGGATAGCCGGGCTGCTGGGGCGGTGCCGGGTACGGCTGCGGCTGGCCCTCCTGTGGCGCGTAAGGCTGCTGCGCCGGGGCGTACGGCTGGCCGGGAGCCTGCGGGTACGGCTGCCCGTACAGCTCCTGGCCGGGCAGGGGCCCGCCGGGCATCGGCTGGCCCGGCATGGGCTGGCCGGGCATGGGCTGGCCGGGCATCGGCTGTCCGGGCATCGAATGGCCCGGCATGGGCGGCGCGGCCACCGGCGGCGGGTTGCCGTCGCTCGTCCACAGGCCGTGCGCCTGCTGGTGGCGGGTGAAGTCCTCGGCGACCAACGCGGCGAGGTTGAAGTACGCCTCGCGCGTCTTCGGCCGCATCATGTCGAGGTCGACCTCGGCACCGGCGGCCAGATGCTCGTCGAAGGGCACGACGACGACCCCGCGGGTGCGGGTCTCGAAGTGCGCCACGATGTCCTCGACCTTGATCATCTTGCCGGTCTCGCGGACCCCGGAGATCACGGTGAGGGACCGGGACACCAGGTCGGCGTACCCGTGCGCGGACAGCCAGTCCAGCGTCGTACTGGCGCTGCTCGCGCCGTCCACGGACGGCGTGGAGATGATGATGAGCTGATCGGCGAGGTCCAGTACGCCGCGCATGGCGCTGTACAGCAGGCCGGTGCCGGAGTCGGTCAGGATGACCGGGTACTGCCGGCCGAGCACGTCGATCGCGCGCCGGTAGTCCTCGTCGTTGAACGTGGTCGAGACGGCCGGGTCCACGTCGTTGGCGATGATCTCCAGACCGGAGGGGGCCTGAGAGGTGAACCGCCGGATGTCCATGTACGAGTTCAGGAACGGGATGGCCTGGACGAGGTCGCGGATGGTGGCCCCGGTCTCCCGGCGCACCCGCCGCCCGAGCGTACCGGCGTCCGGGTTGGCGTCGATGGCGAGGATCTTGTCCTGCCGCTCGGTGGCCAGGGTGGAGCCGAGCGCGGTGGTGGTCGTGGTCTTCCCGACACCGCCCTTGAGGCTGATGACCGCGATCCGGTAGCAGGACAGCACCGGCGTACGGATCAGCTCCAGCTTGCGCTGCCGCTCGGCCTCCTCCTTCTTGCCGCCGAGCTTGAACCGTCCGGCCGCCGCCGCGGGCCGCCCGCTCTTCGCCTTCTGCCGCTTGTTGTTGAGCAGCCGGTCCGAGGAAAGCTCCACGGCGGCGGTGTAACCGAGCGGCGCGGCGCCGGGGTTGGTCGGCTGCCGCTGGTCGTGCTGGAGGGGCTGCGGCCAGGCGGCCCCGGCCCGGGGATCGACCGGCGCCTGGGGGGCCTGGGGCGCGTGCGGGGCGTGCGGAGGCTGCGGGGCGCCGGGGGCGGAGGCCGGGGTCTGCGGACTCGGCGAGGACTGCGGTGCCTGCGGTGCCTGCGGCGTCTGCGGGGTCTGGGGGAAGCCGTAACCACCGGGCTGTGCCGGGATGTTGGGCGCGCCGGGCGGCGGGAAGCCGTAACCGCCCTGCTGGGCCTGTGGGCCGGGCACGCCCGGCTGGGGAAAGCCGTAACCGCTCGGCGGGGTCGGGCCGTTGGGGGCCGACCGGGGTCCCGGCGCCTGCGGGAAGCCGTAACCGCCCGGGGCCGGCTGCGGGGCCGATGCCGGTACGGCGGACGCGCCCGGCTGGTTGGGCAGGTGCGGATGGCCGCCCTGGTACGGCTGGTTGGGCTGGCTCGGCTGGTTCCACGCGGCGGGCGCGGGCTGCGGAGCCTGCGGCTGGAACGGCGGCTGCTGACCGGGCACACCGCCCGGGTACTGGCCGCCCGCCTGCTGCTGCGGCTGCTCACCCGGCATCGGCCCGGGCTGCTGCGGGACACCCTGCGGCGTCCCGGGCTGCGCGGGCCACTGGGCCGCGGGAGCCGGCGCGGCGGGCTGGTACGACGGCGGCAGCGGCGGCAGCCCGTTCTGCGGCGGGGGTGGCGGGGTCCAGCCGGGCTGAGCCCCCGGGGGGACCGGGCCGACGGACGGTACGCCGGGCTGCGGCGCGCTCGTACCGGGCGGGAAGCCGTCGCCGCCGGGCCGGCCGGGGTAGGGCTGCCCCGGGGCGGGCTGCGGGGTGTCCGCGGTGGGCGGGGCCGGCTGCGGGGCGGTGTTGTCCGAGGGGGCGTTACCCGCGGGGGCGCCCGGGGCGCTGTCCTCCGGGGTGTCCTCCTGGGGGGCGCTGCCCTGGACCTCGGCGCCTGCGGGGACGGCGTCCGCCACATCGGCCTCCGCGGGGACGGCGTCTCCTGCGCCGGCCCCCGAGACCTCCGCCGCGTCGGACTGCGCGGCAGCGTCGGCGGCCCCTTCCTCGCCGGTGCCCTGCCCGGCACCACCGTCCTCCACCGCAGCCTCAGCCTCAGCGTCGGCGTCGGCGTCGGCCGGAGCCTTCTCGGCGTCGGCCGAGTCGGCGGCACCCGGAGCGGCCGAGCTCTCGCCCCGCTCCTCCTCCCCACCGGAAGCGGAGCCCTCCGCGGCGGACCCGTCGGACGCGTCGGCCTCCGCCACCGCGCCCTCCCGCGCGGCAGCCTCGCCGCCGGACTCGTCGGCACGGTCCTCGGCGCCCTCGGCACCGGACGAGGTCTCCGTGGCCGCCGTAACCGCCGTACCCGCCGCGCCCTCCGCGGAGCCCTCGCTCCCGGAGCCGGCCGGCGTTCCGTCCGATGCTGCCGCGCGCTCGGAGATCTCGGCCATCTGGCGCTTCAGGGCGACGGCGGAGAACCGCATGGTCGCCCCGCTCTCCAGGTCACCGTTGTCGGTCTCCGGCCGCACCGCGGGGGAGGCGGCCGGCGTCTCCTGCGGTGCGGGCTGGGCCTGCTGCTGTGGCTCGAACCCCTCGGGCAGCCGCGGCATGGGAACGGGGTCGCCGGCCGGCGGCGCGGGCTGCGCGGCGGGGGGAGCCGGGGGAGCGTACGGGGTGCCCTGCGGGGGCGTGAACGGCGCGCCCGGCGCCGGAGCGTACGGAGTCCCCTGGGGCGGCGTGCCCGCCGGCTGGGCGGCCGGCGGGGGCGGCGTCGGACCCGGGACCGGCGTGCCCGTGGGGAACGGCACCGCGGGGGCGGCCGGGGCGCCCGCGTCACCGCCGGAACCGGAGCCGCCGGCCCCGGCGAAACCGCCCGCTCCGCCCACTCCGCCCTGGCCCCCCGCCGTACCGGACGCGTTCTGCGTGTACCAGGCGGGGGGAGCGTAGTCGATGGTGAACTCGCCGGTGGTCTCGATGGCCTCCGCGTCGGGCTGGTCATCGCCGGGTGTGTCCCAGCCCCCGCGCGTCCCGTCCCGATCGCTGCTCACAGTTCCTCCTGGTGTGGTCGAGCACCCTCATGCCGTGCCGGGGCGACCATGTCGTGTCGTACGAGTCGTCCGTAGTCGTTCGGGGCAGTCCGATGCACCGGCCCTCCCCCGGGACACCGACGCCCGGTCCACGGGTCCTGCCATCGCGCCCGCTCCCAGCCTAATCACCAGGAGCCGCACCTCGGCAGGCCCGCCCACCCCTCCGCGCCCGCCCACCAGGTCACGGCGGTCCCGGAAACGCCCCGCCCGCCCCTCGCGGCCACTGCCACACGACGAACAAAAGGGACAGGCGCGGGCAGTTCAGTCCATCCGACGGGGAGTGCCCAACAATCCGATCTCGGCGTCGGTGGGTTGGGTCAGCACATACTGCCGGTCACGGTCGGTGCACCACAGGGTGACGCCGTCGGGCAGCGCCGGCAGCGACTCCACCTCGGTCCGCGACAGCCCCATCGCGCGCCCCAGTTCGGCCGCCTCGTCCGGCGAGACCCGCTGGATGCCGGCGAGCCGGGCCTGCCGCAGCAGCCGGGGCGCGACCGGGCTGAGATAGGGCAGCAGCGTCAGCACCGACTGCCAGGGCCCGGACACCACCCGCCCGCGCGGGGGCCGCATACCGCAGTCCCGGACCACCAGCACCGGCGTCCCCGCGGAGGCACCCTGCGGCGGCACCCGGCCCACGTCGTACACGGACAGCCCGTTCTGCCCGCCGCCCATGGCGTGCACCATCTGCATCCACGCCTGCGGCCGCCCGGTCTCCACCGCGACCCGGGCGCCGGTGGCGGCGGAGCGCAGCGCGAGGACCTGGGCCGTCCACAGGCCGCCGATCAGGACGACGTCGTAGGGCGTGGGCCGGTTGATGCCCAGGACCGCGGGCTGCCCCTCGGCGTCGACACCGGCCACCACCCCGTCGTCCCCGATGGGCAGCGCGAGCGCGTCCAACTGCTGCACGGGCAGCCCGTGCCGGCCGTGCCGGGGGCCGATCAGGCCGAGCCCGTTGCGCAGTCGCTCGCCCATCCGCCGCGGCCCCGACGGCTCCCGGGTGCCCCGCGCGACCGTGCCCGGTGCCGGGGCCGTCGTCGGACTCGTCGTCACCGCGTACCTCCGAGGGGGAGAGTGGCCAGCATGCCGGGCAGTTGCTCACGGTCGAGGCGGGCCAGCCCGGCCCCGGACTGCCGGGCCGCGGCCTGCAGCGCCCGTCGCGCCGCCACGAGTTCGTCGTCGCTGCGTCCGGTCACCCGCAGGTGCCCGCACAACGACGCCTCCTGCCGCTCGCCCTGCGCGAGCGTGAGGCTGAAGGTGGTGGCCAGGGCCGGGACGGCGGTGACCCGGGCGATGAACTGGGGCAGCGACTCGGCCCGCTCGCCGCCCAGTTGGGGCCAGCGCCGGATCCAGTACGTCGTGTGCCGCCGGTTGTCGCAGCGCCAGCTGCGACCCGACTCCTCGGTACGCCGCTCCCGGCTCTCGCTGCGTCCCGCCTCCGCCGTGACCAGCGGGTTGGCGCAGGCCGAGGTGGCGAGCGCGGCGACCAGCTCCTCCTCGTCCAGCAGCCGGGCCCGGAATCCGGCGCCGGTCAGGCGGCTCGCCAGGTGGTCCGCCGCCCGCACCACGCACTTCTGCGCGCCGGTCAGGCCGCCGCCGCGGGCGGCCACGGCCTCCGCGCACAGCTCCGGGTCCAGCTTCAGCGCGATCCACGTGATGCGCACGGCCGGGGCACCGGTCTGCTCCTGGAGCGGAAGGTAGTTGGCCACGGCCACGGACTGCTGGGGCAGGTGCAGCGCGGGCGCCGGCTGGGTGTGCAGCACGATCTGCGCCGACTCCAGGCGGATCTCGTCCACCTCCAGCGCGTCCCGCACCAGCCCCAGCGGCAGCGGCTGCCGGGTCCGCTCGGCCCGCAGCGCGGTCGCGTCGGCCTCCACCTGGAGGACGGCCGTGACGAACGTGCCGTCGCCGACGATCCCCACCGGCCGCCGGTCACGTGCCTGGTAGGAGTACGTCCGCAGGGCGGGCTCGCACTCCACCGCCGGCACCAGGCCCGGCTCCGTGCCCGGCGGTATCGGGGTGCTGCCGGCCTGCCTCTGCCGCGCCCGCAGCTCCCGGGCGGTGCCCAGCCACTCCGGCAGGGAGCGCCCCCGGCGCCGTACGAAGGCCAGCAGGAGCAGGGCCAGGGCGACCACCGCGGCCGGCACCAGGGCCGCCATCCCGACGGCCCAGCCGACGAGCAGTACGGCCGCCGCCAGTTCCACCAGCATGAGCCGTTGCAAACGGAACGACCCGGCCTGGCCCGGCCGTTGTCGGAGGCCGAGCGTGACCTGCTGCCGCTCCGCGCCGCGCCGGTCGGCCGCTTCGCGCGGCGGCGCCCCGGACCCGGCCGTGCGACCTCGTGCCGCCGACCGGCCGCGCGCTCGCGTCCGCGTACCGGAAGCCATCACTCCATCCCCCCGTTTTGCTCACAACTCGCTGGAATCAGGCCACTGAACAAGGCCCTTGAGGGCCCAGGTACCCTACCCGCTCCACGAGACCCGCCCCGTACCAGGCATAGTAGGGGCCGGGTCCGACAACGGAGGGCGGGGGAGCGGGATCCCCGGGCGCGCTCCGCGTGAGACACGGGGAGAAACGGGCACAGATGGCATCTCGGCGGGATCAACTCAACGCCTACACCTTCGCGAAGCGACGCATGCTCGCGTCCTTCGTGCAGTCGTCACCGGATGCCTCCGACGAGGGGGCACCCCGGCCGCTGCGCGCCGTCCTGCCCAGCGCGGTCGTCGGTGTGGTCGTCCTCGCGGCGTTCGGCGCCTGGGGCATGTTCAAGCCCACGGCCCCGCAGGGCTGGGACGCCCCCGGACAGAAGGTGATCATCGCCAGCAAGTCCACCACCCGGTACGTGGTCCTCAAGACCGAGGGCAAGGTCCAGCTCCACCCGGTGCTGAACATGGCGTCCGCCAAACTCGTCCTCGACACCCAGAGCGACGTCGACGTCGTCACCGTCGACGAGTCGATCCTCGACAACGGCAAGATCCCGCACGGCGTCACCATCGGCATCCCCTACGCCCCCGACCGGCTGCCCTCCGGCAAGGAGGCCGGCACGGCCAAGGAATGGGCCGTCTGCCAGCGCCCGAGCGGCAGCGGCAGCTCCATCCAGAAGGCCGCCTTCGTGCTGGCCGAGCGCGACCAGGACAAGCTGGCCGCCACCAAGGAGAAGCTGCACGGCGGCGACCTCCTCTACGTCACCACCCCGGACAAGAAGCAGTACGTGGTCGACGCGCACGGCCGGGCGTACCCCGTGGACGCCTCCGACCGCCTGCTGCTGGAGACCATCGTGGGTCCCGACCGCACCCCGCAGCGGGTGACGAGGGAATGGATCGAGACCCTGCACCCGGGCGACCCGATCAGCTTCCCGCGGATCGACGGCGTCCCGGGCGACGCCGCGGGTGCCCCCGGCCAGCTGGACGCCCGGGCCAACCGGGTGGGCATGGTGCTCACGGCGCCGGTCAACGGGCAGGAACAGTACTTCGTCGTCCTGCCCGGCCGGGTCGCCCCCGTCTCCGACTTCGTCGCCCAGCTCCTCCTCGTCGCCGAGCCCCTGGTGAAGCTCGGCCAGGCCGGACACCCGCAGGAGGTCAGCGCGGGTGCCATCAGACGGGGTGAGCCGTTCGCCGCCGACCACGAGTGGCCCACGGAGAAGCCCCGCGCGGTCAACGACCCCTCCCCGGGCGACAGCGGCCGCAACACCGTCTGCACCGTCCTGAACCACGTCGACCCCGACAACGGCGCCACCACGCTGAGCACCTGGGCCGGCACCGATTTCCCGGCCGTCCTGCCCACCGGCTCCTCCAGTGCCTACGTCACCGCGGGCTCCGGCCAGCTCTACCGTCAGTTCCAGGGCAGCGAGACCAAGGCCGGCCCGCTCTTCCTGGTCACCGACACCGGTCTGCGGTACGCCCTGCAGTCCAACGACGACAGCGCCGGCGAGGACAAGGGGTTCGGGGTCTCCGCCAAGCAGCGCAAGCAGCTCCAGCAGGAGGCGAAGCTGGCGCAGACCCGCCTCGGCTACGCCGAGGTGAATCCCGCGCCCATCCCCGCCGCCTGGTCGAAGTTCCTGCCGACCGGCCCCCGTCTGTCCACCGCGGCGGCCCGCCAGCCGCAGGGCTCGTGAGGGGTACGCCGATGACGCCCGCCCTCCGGACCCGCACGGCCCCGGCGACGACCCTCACCACGGCCGCCACCCTGCTGGCCGCCACCCTGCTGGCCGCGCCGGTGGCCGCCGCGGACTCCGCCGCCGACCAGTGCACGTTCTCGAAGACCAACCACAAGTACTCCGGTACGCCCTGGGCCCTGCAGCGCGTCAACCTCGATCAGCTGTGGAGCGAGTCGAAGGGCAGGAACGTCCGGGTCGCCGTCATCGACACGGGCGTCGACACGGCCAACCCGCAGCTCACCCGCGCCGTCGACGCCGCCGACGGCGCGAACTTCCTCCCTTCCAAGGACGACAAGGGACAGGAGATCGACCGCGGCAACCGCCAGGGCACGACGGACACGGTCGGCCACGGCACGCGCGTGGCGGGCATCATCGCCGCCCGCCCCATGAAGGGCACCGGCTTCGTCGGACTCGCCCCCGAGGCCACGATCATCCCGATCAAACAGAACGACGCGGAGGGACACGGCACGGCCGACACCCTCGCGAAAGCCATCCGGCACGCGATCAGGACCAAGGCCGACGTCATCAACATCTCCCAGGACACCGCCAACGCCATCCCGCCGGACGAGGACCTGCACCGGGCGGTCGACGAGGCACTGGCGGCGAAGATCGTCGTGGTCGCCTCGGCGGGCAACGACGGCCTGGGCGGCAACGTGAAGAAGACGTACCCGGCGTCGTACCCGGGAGTCCTCGCGGTGGCGGCGTCGGACCGCAACAACGAACGCGCGGCCTTCTCCCAGTCCGGCGACTTCGTCGGCGTGGCGGCTCCCGGAGTCGACATGATCTCCACGGTCCCGAAGGGCGGCCACTGCCCGGACAACGGGACGAGCTTCTCCGCCCCCTACGTCGCCGGTGTGGCCGCGCTCATCAAGGCCAAGCACAAGGACTGGACGCCCCGCCAGATCGTGGCCCAGATCGAGCAGACCGCCGAACGCTCCATCGCCGGCTACGACATCCGGGTCGGCTGGGGCGTGGTCGACCCGGTCCGCGCCGTCACGGAGGACGACCACCCGATCGAGTCCCCCCACCCGGACGCGGGACTCACCCACGCGGAGGCCCCCACCCCCGCCAAGCTCACCCTCGGCGAGACCCCCCAGGAGCGCACGGCCCGCATGGCGACCTACGTCGCGATCGGCGTGGCGGTCCTGGTGGCGGCCCTGGGCGGTGGAGCGGTGGCCCTGCGCGACGCCCGCCGCAGACGCCGTGGCCACGTGGGAACCAGCTGATGGACGCCCTGACCCGACTGAACGTGCTGGGCCTGGCCCTGTCCGCCGTCATGCTGGCCATGGCCTGTGTGAAGTCGGACCGGGTTCGCGCCTGGCGCACCGGCGTCAACCCCTCGGCCCCGGACCTCCCCGACTCCGCCTTCGTCGCCGCCCGCGTCGTCTTCCTCACCCTCGCGGGCATCGGCGTCTACACGGCCGTCCACGGCTTCGGTGTCTCCGACGACGTCTCCTGGAGCGACGACGAGCTGACCAGCGCGGTCCGGCAGGCAACCGACGACCTCGACGGCTACACCTTCCAGGCCGACGACTCGGGTCCCCTCTCCTTCACCGACTACGCGTCCCTGATCGAGGACAAGGTGACCGAGCACGGCGGCGGCGACGCGCCGGGGTACGGGGTGACGGTCGAACCCGCCGACGGCAACACGGACGACACCGCGTCCTTCACGGTCACCGCGGACGGCGCGGACGACGCCTTCTGCACCCGCATCGAACGAACCCGCTCGAAGCAGGACGACTACACCCCACCGGGCATCGCCGGCGGCGAGGGGACGCTGACGTATCCGAGGTACCGGATGAGGGTGTCGGAGCGGGAGGGGGAGTGCTGAGGGGGTGCCGTGAGCGCGGTGCACCTCGTACGCCGGTGTGCGGGCAGCGCAGAGCACTGGTCAGGGAGGCCGTGCCGATCCCGGCCGACGGCTCCTTGCCCGCCTGAGCCTCCTCGACCCGCCGGGTGAGGAAGGAATCCGTCATGTCGACGAGTGCACCCGACTCGGCCTTGCCCACGAAGCGGGCCCCGCGCACGAATCCAGCTGGGTATCCTCGTGGCACCGAGCGAGTCCCAGGCTCTCGGCCTTCTCCAGCGGATAGGCGGCCGGCTCGAGGGTGGCTCTCCACCCGGGCACGGATGCGGCATCCGGCAGCACCGCCCGCGTTTGAGCGGCACTGAGAGACCTACATTCTTTGTAGTCGCCGCCCCCGCATCCGCTCAGCAGCGCGAGGGAGGCGACGACAGTCCAGGCGGTCCTACGGGCATTCGTCGGACCGCCCGACGGCCTTGGTGTACGTGGTCGCCAGCTTGCTCATGGCGGAGACGTCGCTGAGGTCCGAGTCGCGCACCCGCAAGGAAGTGAACAGGAGCTCCCGGGCATGCTGGGGGTTCTTGCACCCCTTGACCAGTACGACGGCGCCTGTCCCACCGTAGACGTTGCCGTCAGAAGACAGCTGGGCCTTCTCCAGCTGGGGATTCCCGGTCGCGACCGTGCTGATGGACGTATCGTCGCCCCACCACTCCAGATTGGCCATCAGCGCCCACTTCCCGTCCACGTCCAACCGGCAGTTCTTCCTGGAGGACACAGGACGCGACTCCGACATCCTGATCTTCTTGCCCGCGGGGAGGAACGGAGAGACCAGGCCGGGGTCCACCGAGACACCGCACAGTGCCCTGGGCACGTCGTATTCCCTCTTGCCGTCGGCTTGCGAGCAGCCGACGACCAAGCCGAGCGCCGTGAGTGCCGCAGTGGCGGCCACAACCCGTCGAGCCATCGAGAACCCGGCCTCCTCCGGCCGGCCCGTGCCCAAGGCAGCCCTGCTCGTGTACTTCATGGGGACGTCACCTTGGACGGCGCGTCGCACTTCGCTTCCTCGTGGGCGAAGAGCGCGGCATTGCGGGCCAGGGAGATCAGCCCCTCCCGCTGCTGATCGTCGGAGGCATCGCCGCGCTGCTTGAGCTGTACGACGACACTCAGGTGCCGGCCGAAGCCGCGGGCAGTGCACGGAAGGTAGATGGCGGCGACCCGGTCGGAGGCGATCGCCTTGTCGCCGGCAGGGAACGGCTTCGGCGAGGAGGCCGGTGCGTGGTTCTCGACCACGTCCTTCACCCAGTCAGCCGGCGCGTCGGACCGCACCATCTCAGTGGTGGCCGCGACGAGCTGCTTGCCGTCGCCGTCGACGAAACAGGACGTCGCGTAGCTGAAGTCCGTGTCGTCGTAGCGCCTGTCCGTGATGTCGTCGTCGAACGAGTACGAGGACTTGTCCGGCAGGATGCGCTTGAGCGCGGCGGCGCTGTCGGCGGGGGAGCCCAGCGTCCGGCACACCTCGGAGGCCTTGATCTCGCCCTTCTTCTCCTCGAAGGGCGGAATCCCCAGTGCGTAGAGGAAACCCGCGACGAGGCAGAGCAGCACGAGCGCCGCTCCACCGGCGAGCAGAGGTCTACGGGCCGCGTCACGTACATTCATCAGAGCGTTCCACGGCCTTGGTGTACGCGGTCGCCAGCCTCTTCATGGCGGAGATATCGCCGAGGTCCGAGTTCTGCACCTGCAACGAGGTGTACAGCAGATGCCGGTCGTGGTCGGGGTTCTTGCAGTTCTTGACCAGTTTCACGGCTCCCGTGCCGGTGTAGAAGAAGTCGTCGTCGGACGACTGTGCGGACTTGTCCGTTTCAGGGTTGGCACTCAAGACCATGGCGATGGACACGTCCTCCTCCCACCACTGGAGATTTGCCATCAGCGCCCACCGGCCGTCTACGTCCACCCGGCAGAGTTTCCTGGAAGGCACGGGACGCGTCTCCAGGACTCTGATCTTCTCACCCGCCGGAAGGAAGGAAGAGAGAAGGCGACTGTCCACCGGCACCCCACACAGCGCTCTGGGCACGTCGTACTCTTTCTTCGCTGTTGGCTCCGAACACCCGGAGACCAGGCCGAACACCGCAGCGGCCACTGCGGCTGCCTTTACTGGCCGAGCCATCGCGTACCCACAATCCTTCGGTCGGCTCGATGCTGACATCAGATGTCCGTGACGAGTTCGGGCCCGACTTGCTGCATGTAGTTGCCGCCTTCCGTGAACCCCTGGGAGGAGGAGTCCTCTGCCCACGTGGATACGTCACCGCTGTTCGAAAGGTCGTAGGCCCTGGCTGCGTCGAATGCAGCTTTCCTGGTGTACCTCATGTTGTTCTCATTGCCGAGCTGCCAGTTCTTGCCCATCTCGCTGCCGGCATCGTCCTTGGCGCTGCCCTCGGCGTCCTTGAAGAGTTCCTCCAGCATCATGCTGGTGGCGGTACCAGCGGCACCTCCCACCCCGGCGCCGACTGCAGGAGACGCGATATACGAGGTGCCGACACCGATGCCGGTGCCGACAGCCCCGGACAGCAGGTTCTTCCACTGGGCAACCGAGTGGTCGAAATCCTTGTCCTTGGCATCGGCGGGGCCCGCGACTGCTTCGTTCCGCCCCATGGCCAAGGTGCCTGAAATCTGGCCCGAGTGTCGCGCGATGTCCCGCACTGTGAGTTCCAGGTCGTGGCTCGGGCGTTGGCTCTCGGGTAGCTCCGGATTCAGGTGGTACTCCATCAGCTTGCCCATGTAATTCTTCTGTCCCACTTCGACGGCTGCATAGCCTTTCGGGTCCTGCCCGACGGCGAAGAGGAAACGCGTCACTTCCCGACGGTCCAGTTCGGCATCCGTGCCCTGAACGGGGTAGAGCTTCTGGATACGGTCCCATGCCGCCTGACCGTCCGCGTCGTTCTTGTCCGGATGTGGGTCGACGTCGGTCGTCGCTCGGTCGATGTCCGGAAGGTATTCGGAGGCGATCTGGCCGATGCTGTCAGACATATAACCGTGATCCGTCAGTCGACCATTGTCGTCGGAGATCGAAGACACGATGCTCTCGAACAGCTTGGCCTGGCCCGGATTATGAGCGGGGGTGTCATCGGTGGGCAGTTCACCCGCACGGTGCCCCGTGGCGGCTGCCTCCAGGGCGGACGCCAGGTTGTTGCGTCCGTCGTTGCTCGCATCACCGCTGATGTCGCTCTTGACCTCGTGCGGCCAGTGGCGGTCTTCGAACAGGTACTTGAAGTTGGAGACAGCGTGCTTGTGGTCGCCGTCCTTCGGGATGAAGTCGTCGTTGAAGAAATCGGTAGCGGCATCCGGGTTGTTGGAGAGCCCCTTCAGGTACCCGCTCAGCGGGTCCCACCCCGAGTCACCGCCCATCCGGTTCAGATAGGGGTTGGAAGCCATCCGTCCCCAGGCGGCATAGTTCCCGTCATGCGTCAGCCTCCGCTCTGTCGCCATCAGTTTCTTGCCGTAGTCAGTCATGAACGCGTCGTCATAGTCGCCTGTGCGCATGAGACTGCTCATGACTTGGAAGCCGATGACGTTCGGTCGGTGCCCGACTCGCTGGTCGCCCAAGTCGATGACGTCGCGCTTCCACTGGTCCATGCCCGGTGTGTCGCTCTGACTCGCCGTGGCGAGGGTCAGCCCCAGACTCTTCTGCAACTCGTCGAACTGATCCCGCCGCTCACGAGTGAGGTCGGGTGACACCTGTGGGTCTGCGACACCGGCCCAGAACTCCAGGGTCTTCTTCGCTCCGAGCCTGGTCGTGAAGCGCTCGGCGAACAAGGGGTCGTCGTGGTACTTCTTCAGCCCGGCGTTCAGGAGGTCGAACTCCTTGACCGTGAGGTCTTCCGGGTCCTTCTTCGCCAGCTTCGCCAGCTCGTCGGCCTCCTTGACGGCGGCCGCCGCAGCATCGCGGTCCTCATAACTGGCGTCCGAGAAGCCCACCTTGGTCTGGTCGACGAGCGCCATGAGGACGGTCTTGGCCGTGTTGTCGCTCTCGGTGGCCTTGCTGAGGATGCCCTGGATCTCGTCCCGGAGGTCGTCGACGTCCTTCTGGCTGGTGGCGCTCGTCTTGCCGCTGGGGTCGGAGGCCCAGTCCGGCCGGGTGTTACCCATGACCGCGAAGCCGCCCTTGCCGGTGTCCGTGACGGTCAGGTTCTTCTTCTGCCCGCGCGAGACGGCGTCCGTCAACTGCTGGTGGTACGTCTTCAGCTCGTTCCGGGTGTCACGCAGGATGTTGCGGATCGAGGTGGCCTGCGTGTGGGCGTCGCCGAACTCGCCGGCCGTCTTCCCGATGAACTCCTTGGAGACCTGGGCGTTCACGCCCGCCCAGTCGGCCGCGTTGGCTGCCTTGTGCAGGCCGTCCTCCGCATCCTTCTTCAGGTCTTCGAGGTGCTTCACGAGCGTCGACCAGTCGGTGACGGCGTCGTCGAGCAGCTTGAAGTTGGCGTGGTAGAGGGCGTTGAAGTCCATGGGTGGCCGTTCCCGGGGGTAGCAGTACCGGATGGTGTGATCGTCTGATTCGCCGACAACCCGGCGCCGCTACTCCTTCTTCTTGGCCTTGCCGTCGCTTCCGTAGTGGTTCTTCTCGCCCGGCGCCCCCACCCTTTCGTCGAACCCGTCGTCCAGCACGTCGATGCTGCTCATCTGCCGCTGGATGTAGTTCTCGTCGTTCTGGTGGACGGTCTTGGTGACCTGCATGTGGTTGGAGATCTGGGCGCAGGCGTCCATCAGGGACTTCAGCTGCTCCTCCCAGCGGTCGGAGACATGCTGCAGCCCGGCGCCGAGCGCGAAGCCCTGCCGGGAGAGGTCACCGGCCGCGCTGTCGCTGCTGGGGGTCGCCACGCGGGCCTTGTCCCAGAGCTGGTCGTACAAGTGGTGGGCGGCGCCGCCGATCTTCACCAGGTCGCCGTGGCCCACCTTGAGGTCACCGGTCTTGCCGGGCAGGGCGTAGGGCCCGTAGGTGCCGCCGCCCCCGTCGACATGGTTGAGCCGCATGTGTGCCGGCTGCCCGTCGGCAGCCTGCGTCTTGAGCTGCTCCCACTCGTCCCATGCCATGGAAGGGCCCCTTCCCCCGTGGTTGTCCCGATGCCCGGTCAAGCTAACAACCGATGCTGGGGAAAATTTGCACCATGTCCGCTATGCGCGTTGTGTCGGGTGTGAAAATTCAGCGGAGGTGTGCCCCTGCCGAGTGTTGGCCCGAACTGTTCGGCAAGCCCGAATCAACCCTCGCGGGTGAGCTTTTGTGGTTGCAAAGCCCTTCCCCGAGCCACCTCAAGCGCCTCCCCGCTCCCCCCGTGTGTGAATCTTCTGCGCAGGTGCCTGCCTCCTTCTGTCGTTATTGACCGCATTGCCGGTCTTGGGTGGTCGTGAGTCGGTCACTTCGGGACACCTTTGCAACTGAACCGTCGCAGAGTTCAGTTGGCCGCCATGTGTGCAGTGACTACAGTGGTCAGGGATGGATCGGGGGTACGACCTGTGCTGCCCGGTCCCTCTGGCTCTACCAACGGGGAAACGGGGAAGGGGTCGCGGTGAGCGGCGGTGGCGGCTCGGGCATGCGGCGCGGTATCGATGCGCTGGCGAAGTTCAAGACGAAGGTGGACAAGGCGCTGACGGCCTTCGAGGGGGCACCCGGCAATCCCTCCAGGCTGGCGGAACACAAGCTCAACGCCGGTTCGTTCAGCGGCTCGAACATCCCGTTCCACGAGGCGACCGAGTTGCACGGCAACTACGAGCAGGTGCACGAACGCCTCACCACGCTGTCGCAGAACCTGGGCATGCAGATCGAGGCGCTGAGGCTCGCGGCGCACGCCGCCGATGTCACGTACGACGGTACGGAGGACGAGGTGCGCCGGCGGTTCTATCAGATCCGCTCGCACCTCGCCGAGCAGCATCGTGAGGCGACACAGCCGAAGGGCGAGCACGCCGGCGACAAGCCTGCCAAGGCCGGTGAGCACGGCGGCGACGACAAGTCCGCGGGGGCGGGTTCCATTGACTGACAACTGGCAGCAGAAGCCCGAGTACAAGGCCGACGTCGAGCAGGCCAACCAGCAGGTCGGCTTCGTCAACACGCTCAGCCGTCTGCAGAACGGCTTCAGGGGCACGCCGATGGGGGCGGCCCTGTCCGCGGGACGGACCGACTTCGAGGGCCACAAGCTCAACGCGATGCTCGACCTGGTCCACCACGCCAACCCCGAGCACCTGGAGACGGCCAGCAAGGCCCTGTGGGACGCCCGTACGGCCATCCACGACGCGGCGACGGACCTGGAGACCAACCTCAAGGGCGTCGACTGGGAGGGCGAGGGCGCGGACCAGTTCCACACCTGGACCAAGGGCCTGATCGACTGGACCAAGGGACTGGCGTCCTTCGCCGACGTGGCGGCCACCGAGATCTCCGCCGCCGCCACGGGGCTGGCCTCGGTGCGCAGCTCCATGCCGAAGGAACGAGACCCCCGCCCCGCGAGCGAGCAGAAACACCCCGAGGACCTGCCCAAGTCCAAGCAGGTCGACGGTGACCCCGACTACGCCGTCGCGCTGAAGGTCGAGAAGAACCGGCAAGAGGCGATCAACCAGATGAACCGGTTGGCGTCGTTCTACTCGGTGTCCGCGACCGCGCTGGGCATGGCGATGGAGACCGACCCGAAGCCGTACACGCCTATTCCGGATCTGGGGGTGCCTCAGCCGTCGGGGCGTGAATGGCCGTTCCACTCGGGATCGTCCACCCATGCCTCCCTCAGCGGAGGCGTGGCGAGAAGCCGTGAGAGCGTGACGGGAAGCCACGTGGAGCCGGCGACCTCAAGTGGAACCGGTAGCCGTGGCCACGTACCGCCCCTGAGGGAAGTTCACGAGCCGAGCACGCCTTCCGGTCACGAGGTCGGCACGGAGATCAACACCACTACCACCCTGCCGCCCCAGACGCCCGCCACGCCTCCCAGCTCTCCGACGCCGACTCTGCCGACCACCAGTGGTGGCGGCCCCACGCCCCCGCTGCCCACCGGGCCGATGGCGCCTCCCGTCGTGCCGACCACCGGTCGTACCCCCGGCTACGGCCCGAGCGGCCGACTGCCTGTCTCCGCGCAGGGGCGCACCGGTCCGTCAGGTACGGCCGGCGGTCGAGTGCCGCAGAGCTCAACCGGTCAGCCGGGTCGCCCCGTCGCCGGTGGCCGCGTGCCCCAGGGCCCGGTCGGGCAGGCAGGCCGTTCCGTCACCGGTGGCCGGGTGCCGCAGGGCCCGATGGGTCAGCCCGCGCGTGCCACGGGCCGTGCGACTCCGGCCGGCCAGCCGGGTGCGCGGGGGCCCGTCCAGTCCGGCCGCACCCCGGTGGGGCGTCCCGTCACCGGCGGAACGCCGAGGACGACCAACACGCCCGGCGGGCGTACGGGAGCGACCGGTCCCAACGGTCCGGCGCGTAACGGTGTAGTGGGCGGAAAGCCCGTCACGGGCCGTGGCTCCGGAGGGGCGGCCAACCCGCGTGTGCCGCGCGGTACGGTCGTCGGCGCCGAGGAACCGGCCTCCTCCACGCCTACCAAGGGCACCCTCGGCCAGCGAGGAGTCGTCGGTGCCCCGACGGCGAAGCCGGAACCCGGTGCGGGTCAGGCGGTACTGCGCTCGGCGGGCAACCCGGAGGGTGTGATCGGCGTGCCCCGCAACACGGCTGGTTCCCCGCTCAACGGCTCCGGGGCGGGCTCCAAGGAGCTCGGCCGCGGAACGGTGGGCGGTCGTGCCGGTGGGACTGCCGAGAGCCGCCAGCAGCGCCCGTCGCAGCAGCGGCGTGACGTGCCCGAGAAGAGCGACTGAACGAGCGAGGACGTACACAGGCATGAAGCCAGGGACCGGCCGGCGCGGTACGAGGACTGCCCTCCTGATGAGGCGCAACACGAGACGGCTGTCTGCTGTCTGCTCGGTACTGGGCGCGCTGGCCATCGCATCGGCAGGGCTCGCCCCGGGGGCCGTGGCCGCGGACGGCGTTCAGTCCAAGCAGTGGTATCTCGACGCGATGGGTGCCAAGGAGATATGGAAGTACAGCACCGGCAAGGGGGTGAAGGTCGCTGTCATCGATACCGGAGTGAATCCGGACACGCCTTCGCTCAAGGGCCAGGTGCTCGTCGACGAGGTACCCAAAGCTGCTAAGTACCACGTCACGCAGGACTATGACGGCCACGGGACTTCGATCGCCGAAATCATCGCAGGTACTGGAGCCGGTGGTGGCGTCAAGGGTCTGGCTCCCGAAGCGAAGATCATCCCCATTCGGGTGGGTCTCGACCAGCTGAAGGATGCGGACGAGCGGGCTAGATCCCTCACCTCCTCCGAGGCCATCAGGGCCGCCGCCGACAGTGACGCCAAGATCATCAACATGTCCTACGGAAGCGAGTACTACACGGAAGAGGAGGAGGATGCTCTCAAGTACGCCGCTTCCAGGGGAAAGCTGCTCTTCGCGTCCACGGGTAACACCGGAGACAAGGGCAACAAGCGGAACTACCCTTCCATGGATCCGTATGCCATCGGTGTCGGTGCCATCGACAAGACCGGAACCGTGGGCAATTTCTCCTCCTACGGGAACCAGGTCGACCTCGCGGCGCCAGGCATCGACGTCCAGGGCTGGTGCGACAACACGTTCGCGAAATACTGCACCGCGTCCGGCACGAGTGCCGCCTCCGCCATAGCCTCAGCCTCCGCAGCCCTGGTCTGGTCCGCCCACCCCGACTGGACGGCCAACCAGGTCCTCCGTTCCTTCATCGACACCGCCGGCCGCACCTGGGCCAAGAACAAGCCCAGCAAATACCTCGGCTACGGCATCATCCGTCCGCGCCGCGTGCTGATCGACAAGGACATCGATCCGGGACCGGCCGACAGGGACCCCCTGGCCGCCGAGAACGGGGCGGATCCCGACGAGGACATCACGGCCGAGAAGGGATCCTCGGCCACGCCCTCCGAAGGAGCGTCGGTGAAGCCGACCGAGAAGGCCGGTTCCGCCGGCGCCCCCGCCCCCGCCGCCGCGAAGGACACCGACTCCGGCAGCGGCACCCAGACCTGGGTGATCATCGGCGCCGTGGCAGCCGTACTCATCATCGGAGGCGCCGCTTTCGCCGTGCTGCGCGCACGCCGTAACGCCTGAGCGGTCTCCCGCCTACCTGCCCACTCACCGAGTGAGCAGAAGTCCGCTTGCCGGACGCGCTGAAGCCTGGCTGCAGCGCCCGGCGAGGTCAGTTCACAAAAGAAGGGCACGAAAATGGCGACGCAGCGCCAGAAGGTAAGCGACAAAGACATCATCATCCTCGAAAAGGAGCTGCTGCACCGTTTCGAGGGCATCAAGGGCCAGCTCAAGGAGCTGCAGGCCATCATCGACAGCCTTGAGGGGCACTGGAAGGGCATCGGCGCCGGCGCGTTCAACGCCAAGCAGACCGAGATCAACGAGCGCATGGTGAAGATCGGCAACATCCTCACCAAGTTCATCGAGGCCATGAGCAGCACTCGGAAGATCAAGGACGGCACGGAAGACGAGATCCGCTCGCAGGTCCAGAGCATCGACGTCGACTTCGGTGGCTCGCACTCGGCGCTGTCCAGCTACTGATCCATCCCGGCCCAAACCCTCTTCAGCAACGGAGCATTCATGAGCGTCAACAACAGCGGTGAGCTGGAAGTCACTTACGGCAGCCTCGACGACACGGCCACCCAGCTGGCCAACCACGCGCAGCGGCTCGAGGAGAGCCTGGACGCCATCAAGCGGAAGGTCGCCGGCGTCGCCAGCATGTGGGAGGGCGAGGCCCACAACACGTACACCGAGCAGCAGGCCGCCTGGGACCGTGAGGCCAACGGCATCCACGAGGCTCTCAAGGCCATCGGCCGGGTCGTGCACGCGGCCGGCGGTGACTACCAGGGCGGCGACCGGAAGGCCGCCAGCTACTTCATGTAAGCGGCCGGACGACCGGCACGTCACGACAGCGGGTGGGCACGCACGGGAGGTGCCCACCCGCTGTCGTGCCGGACGAGCGCGGCTGAACGGTCACACCGGGAACCCGGGTGAACCCGGGTCCCCGTTCCCCGAGCGCCGTACATCGCCCGCAGCGCCGACGGCCGACACACCGTTCTGCTCTCCCTCCCGCGCTCCGGTGGTGATCCCGGGCGTTTCCTCGCGGGGGCCGAAGGCTTCCGCTACCTCCTGGGCCCGGCCGCGGTACCGGCAACGGCCCTCGCCCGTCCCCGGCGACCCCGTCTGATACGCCCTGCCCGTCCTCCTGCTCCCGCACCGCCCTCGCCGTGCACGGCGGTCCGCTGCCCGAGCGGACGGTACGCGCGCTCGGCGTGACCCTCGCCGAGACCCTGGCCGTCCTGCACGGACGGGGCCTGGCCTTCGCCGGTGCGTCTCCCGCGGCCGTCCTGCTCGCCGCCGACGGCCCCCGCCTCTCCTGCCAGGGCACCGTAGGGGCCGCCGCCCCGGACGGCACGCCCCGGTCCGGGCTGCCCTGCCTGGAGCCCGGCAGTCTGCCGCCGGAGCAGGCCTCCGGCGGGCGCCCGCGCCCCCTGGGGGCCGTGTACGCCCTCGGAGTGACACTCGCGTACGCCGCCACGGGCCACACGACCCCGCAGCGGGACGAACTCCCGGCCGCGTTCCGTACCGTCATCGGCCGGTGCCTCACCCGCGACCCCGGTGCCTCACCGCGACCCCGGTGCCCGCCCCCGCTCGCCGAGCTGGCCGACGCGCTGGCTGGCGGGGAGCCGTCGGGCTCCACGACCCTCCTCGCCCTCGGCTGGCTCCCGGTACGGGTGATCGCCGCCCTCCCGCACCGGTCGGCGGCCGTTCTCTCTGCGGAGATCCCCGTCGGGGAGCGCCTCGGCGCCGGGGTCGTGGACGCCGGTCCACGACCCCGGGGCGCCCTGGTTCGCCACCGAGTACGTGCTCGGGCCGCCCCTCGGCGAGGCCGTGGAGTCGTGCCGTCCGCTGCCGCCCGAGGCCTCCGTACGGGCGCTCGGTGCGACGCTGTGCGGGGCGCCGGGGCGGTTGCAGGCGTCGGACGCCGTCCACTGCGACCCCAAGCCCTCCAACGTCCTCGTCACCGCCTGCGGCCCGAAGGTCCAGGGCCACGGCGTCCTATTCCTGGACCCCTAACCCGTTCCCACGGTCACGGCCACGGGCACGGCCACCGGCACGGAGAAAGACGCACGGGACACCCGGTCATACGAACTCGGCTCCACGGACGGCTCCACGGACGGCTCCGTGGACGACTCCACGGCCGTCTCCGCCGCCGGCAACCGCGTCCTCATGGCGAGCGGCAGCTCCCTGCGCGCTCTGCCGGTTTTCTGACGCGGCCTGACACGGCCTGACACGGCGACCCGCCGCGTGGGACGTCCGGCCCCGGGAGACACCGGATCCGGCGGCCGCACGACCGCCGGATCCGAAGGGTGCGCGTCAGGTGAGCCGGGTCGTCCGGCGCCCTCAGTACTCGACGTCCACCAGCCCCGTCTGGACCAGCGGCTTCCCCCGCTTCCGCGACACGAAGACGCCCCGGCCCGCGGGCATCGGCCGCGGCCGGACCCCGGCGAGGATGTCGCCCTCGGCCGGGTCGCCGGCCAGGATGACGCCCTGGGCGCCGAGTTCCTTCATGCGCTGCATGAACGGCTCGTAGGAGGCGCGGCCCGCGCCCGCGGAGGAGCGGGCGATGATGAAGCGGACGCCGACGTCGCGGGCGAACGGCAGCATCTCCGTCAGCCCGCTCAGCGGGTTGCCGCTGGAGGTGGAGACGAGGTCGTAGTCGTCGATGACGACGAAGACCTGCGGGCCGCGCCACCAGCTCCGCTCCCGCAGCTGCTGCGGCGTGACGTCGGCCGTCGGGGTGCGGCGCTGCATGAGGTCGGCGAGGGCCGCCATGTGGTGGTCCATCTGGCTGGACATCGGGATGTACTCGGCCAGGTGGGACGAGGGCGTGATGTCCAGCAGCGCGCGGCGGTTGTCGACCACGAAGAACTTCGCCTCGTCGCCGCCGTACCGCAGCGACAGCTGCTTGATCAGCAGCCGCAGCAGGTTGGACTTGCCGGACTCGCTCTCGCCGAAGACCAGGAAGAACGGGTCCTGGTCGAAGTCGACGAAGACCGGCTCCAGGTTCTCCTCGTCCAGGCCGAAGGCGATGCCCCGCTGCGGGAAGCGGTCGCCCGCCGGCAGCTTGACCGCCTCCAGCCGGCGGGGCAGCAGCCGCACCTTGGGGGCGCCCGGCGCCTGCCAGTGGCGGCCGACGTCGGTGGTCAGCGCGGCCGTGGCCTCGGCCAGGTCGGTGTCGGAGGTCAGGCCGTCGATACGCGGAACGGCCGCCATGAAGTGCAGCTTCTGCGGGGACAGACCGCGGCCGGGGACGCCCGCGGGGACGTTCGCCGCCACCTTGCGGTCGACCTCCGAGTCCATCACGTCGCCCAGGCGCAGCTCCAGGCGGTTCATGAGGTGGTCCTTGAGGTTCGCCCGGACCTCCATCGAACGTGACGCCGTGATGACGAGGTGGACGCCGTAGCCGAGGCCGCGGGCGGCGATGTCCAGGACCGCCGACTCCAGGCCCTCGTAGTCGGTGCGGAAGTTGCCCCAGCCGTCGACGACCAGGAAGACGTCGCCCCACGGCTGGTCGGTGACCGAGATCTCGCCGCGGGCACGCCGGGCCCGGAAGTCGGCGATCGACGCGATGCCGGCCGTGCGGAAGTACTCCTCGCGTCGGGTCAGGACGCCGTACACCTCGGAGACCGTACGGCGGACCCGCTCCGGGTCCAGGCGCGAGGCGATGCCGCCGACATGCGGCAGGCCGTCCACCGCGGCCATACCGCCACCGCCGAAGTCGAGGCCGTAGAACTGCACCTCGTACGGCGTGTGGGTGAGCGCGAACGAGCAGATCAGGGAGCGCAGCAGCGTGGACTTGCCGGACTGGGGGCCGCCGATGATCTGCATGTGGCCCGCCGCGCCCGAGAAGTCGAGCATCAGGCGGTCGCGACGCTGCTCGTACGGCTTGTCGACCAGGCCGACCGGGACGACCAGGCGGCCCGCTTCCTCGTAGTTCGGCTGGGTCAGACCGCGGCCCTGCACCGGCGCCAGGCCCGGCAGGAGGGCGTCCAGCGACGGCGGGCTCTCCAGCGGCGGCAGCCACACCTGGTGCGCCGCCGGGCCCTGCGCCTCCAGCCGGCGCACGATCACGTCCAGGACGGTGTCGGCCAGCGCCTCGTCCACCTCCGGCTCGGACCGTGTGCGCTGCTGCGGGACGGCGGTGTAGTGCACCGGCACCTCGGTGGCCGTGAACAGCACCGGCCGCCGGTCCACCGGCAGCTGTCCGCCGGGCAGGGCGGAGCGCTGCGGCCCCGAGCGGTACACGCCGGAGACGTACGCCGCCTTGAAACGGACCATTTCGTCCGTGCCGTACTTCAGGAAGCCGGAACCGGGGACGTTCGGCAGCTCGTAGGCGTCGGGCACGCCGAGCGCGGCTCGGGACTCGGCCGCGGAGAAGGTGCGCAGACCGATCCGGTAGGAGAGGTACGTCTCCAGGCCCCGCAGACGGCCCTCCTCCAGGCGCTGCGAGGCCAGCAGCAGGTGCACGCCCAGCGAACGGCCGATGCGGCCGATCTGCACGAACATCTCGATGAAGTCCGGCTTGGCGGTCAGCAGCTCGCTGAACTCGTCGATCACCAGGACGAGGGAGGGGATCGGCTGCAGCGGGGCACCCGCCGCGCGCGCCTTCTCGTAGTCGTGGATGTTGGCGTAGTTGCCCGCGTCGCGCAGCAGTTCCTGGCGGCGGTTCAGCTCGCCGCGGATCGAGTCGCCCATGCGGTCGACCAGGGTCAGGTCGTCCGCGAGGTTGGTGATGACGGCCGCGACGTGCGGCATCTGCGCCATGCCGGCGAAGGTCGCGCCGCCCTTGAAGTCCGCGAGGACGAAGTTCAGGGTCTCCGAGGAGTGGGTGACCGCGAGGCCCAGGACCAGGGTGCGCAGCAGCTCCGACTTGCCGGAACCGGTGGCGCCGACACACAGGCCGTGCGGGCCCATGCCCTCCTGCGCGGCCTCCTTGAGGTCGAGCATCACGGGCCGGCCGTCCTCGCCGAGGCCGATCGGCACCCGCAGCCGTTCCGCGAGCGCGCGGGGGCGCCAGGTCCGCTTGGTGTCGACGGACGCCGCGTCGCCGAGGCCCAGCAGGTCGGTGAACTCCAGGTTGGCCAGGAGCGGTTCGTCGTCGTCCCCGCCCGACGCCATGCGCAGCGGCGCCAGTTGCCGGGACAGCGCCTCGGCGGACTCGTAGGAGAGGGCGTCCGGGCTGCCCTCGTACACCTCGCCGTGTCCGGACTCCAGGCGGAGCAGGCCGGGCTGTACGACGACGGACAGGTCGCCGCCCGCCGTCGTGAGGTCGCCCGGCACCACCTCGACCACCGTGACGCCCTGCAGCCCCTCCGGGTTGGCGAGCACCGAGTCCGGCAGCAGGGACAGGTCGTCCAGGACGAGCACGATGTGCGGCTCGTCCAGCAGCGGCGCGGCACCGGGGTGGAAGCGCGGCCGGCCGGTCAGCCGGGCGGCCAGCAGGTCCTCCAGCTCGCGCGGGTCGGTGCCGATCAGCCGGCGCGACCCCGCGCCGTCCACGGCACCGGGCGCCTGCACGTGGGGCAGCCACTTCGCCCACTCCCAGTGCGGCAGGGACTCGCGTCCCGCGGCCACCGCGATGATCAGGTCCTGGGGGGAGTGCAGGGAGGCGAGCGAGCCGACCAGCGCGCGGGCCGAGGCCCGCACGGACTGCGGTTCG
Organism: Streptomyces sp. NPDC107654; assembly: GCF_055639035.1. Taxonomy (NCBI): domain Bacteria; kingdom Bacillati; phylum Actinomycetota; class Actinomycetes; order Kitasatosporales; family Streptomycetaceae; genus Streptomyces; species Streptomyces sp. NPDC107654. Next base: position 13,755 of record NZ_JBVKBI010000035.1, on the reverse strand, counting down.
CCGCTGACCGTGACGTGGTAGAAGGCGCGCAGCGACACCGCCATCGGCAGGTCGCCGACGGTGCTGTGGGCGGCGAGGAAGCGCTGCATCGCGCCCGCGGTCAGCGGCTCCAGCTGTTCGACGGGGCCGGTCTCCGGGGGGACGAGCGGGGTCGCCAGCGGCTGCGGGCCCAGACCGACGCGTACGTGCGCGAAGTCCTCGTCGCCGGGCCGCCGTTCCCAGACGCGGCTGCCCTCGGCGACCAGCGCCCAGAGCTGCTCGGGGGAGGGATGCAGGTAGTACTGCGCGTCCCGCTGCGTCTTCGCCGCCGTCACCGCGGACTTGCGCGCCTGGGAGAGGTAACTGAGGTAGTCGCGGCGCATGTCGGCCAGCTGGCCCTGGGAGCCGCGGCGGAAGCGGACCACCATCGCGATGGACATGGCCACCGTCGAGGCGATCATGATCATGCCCATGATCTTCATGAACGGCTGGCCGTTCGTGAAGAAGAAGACCACCGAGCCGCCCATGCCCAGCGTGGGCAGCAGCTGCATCAGAACGCTCTCCTGATGCCCCCGCGGCAGTTCGGGCGGCGGTTGGACAATGACCTCTTCCGCGGGCACTTCGGACGGCAGCGCCCTAGGGGGGCGCTTCACGACAATCTGGCTCACTGCTCACCAATTCCCTTGCCCGACCCAGGCGTTCCGCCCGCCGCCCCGTGTCCGGCGAGCGCAGGCCGCCGCGTGATCCTACTGAGTTCACCCGACACGGGTGAGCGGTAGGGTGCCGAATGTTCGCGTGCGCACACGCCGAGCAGCCCGGGCAAAACGGGACAACCGTCTCGATGCCGAGGCGGAAACACCCCGGAATCCCGGCGCACGGCACGCCTGCCGCCACGCAGGGGGCAAACGGGCACCGGACCTTCACGACATAGACGCACCACCACCACTGAGGGGGAGCAGCAGGTGAGCATGACGGCCGCCGCCACCGGCGGACCCGGGACGGGAGCCCCTTCCGGGTCCGGCACCGGACTCGGCTTCTGCCGGGTCACCATCGTCGCGCCGGACAGCCGCATCGACGTGGCACTGCCCGACGACGTCCCGGTCGCCGACCTCTACCCGGAGATCCTCCGGCTGTCCCAGCAGAGCCCCGCGGCGGGCGCCCCGGTCGGCTACCACCTCGTCCGCACCGACGGCACCGTGCTGGACAGCGCCCGCTCCTTCGCCGCCCAGCGCATCCTCGACGGCGAACTCCTCACCCTGCGCCCGTTCGCTGAGTCCCTGCCGCCGGCGGTCTTCGACGACGTCGCCGAGGCGGTCGCCTCCGCCGTCACCAAGCAGCACCGGCTGTGGAGCGGCGACCTGACCCGGGCCGCCGGCCTCGTCGGCGGGGGCGTCCTGCCCGCGCTGCTCGCGTTCGTCGCCTGGACCTCCGACCCACGCCACGACATGCACGGCCTGGCCGGCATCCTCGCCGCCGTCACCGGCGTCCTCCTGGTCGTGCTCTCCGCGGTCCGCGCCCGCGTCTACGACGACCGCGGCTCGTCCGTCGCCCTCGGCCTCGGCGCGCTGCCCAACATCGGTGTCGCCGGCAGCGGGCTGCTCCCGCTGAGCGGTGGAGAGGGCATCGGCAGACTCCAGTTCCTGCTGGCGTGCGCGGCCGTCCTCGTCGCCGCCCTGATCCTCACCCTGTGCGCACCACACGGCGACGGCCCCTTCGTCGCCTTCGTGTTCGCCTCGACGGTCGCCCTGGTCGTCGTCTTCGTCGCCACCCTCACCGACTGGGCCCCCACCGAGACGGCCGGCCTGTGCGCGCCCGTCGCCGTCGGTGCCCTCGCCTTCCTGCCCAGCATGTCCATGCGCTTCGCCCGGCTGCCGATCGGCTTCGAGAACCCGAGCAGCGGCGCCCCCCGCCCCGCCTACGGCGCCGACACCGCCGCACAGGAACCGGTGGACACCGAGCGCATCGAGGCGCAGGCCCGGCGCGGCCACGAACTCCTCGTCGGCCTGGTCGGCGGCTGCGCCCTGGTCGCCGTCGGCGCCTCGGCCGTGCTCGGCTTCTCCGACGACATCTGGGCGCAGCTGCTCGCGCTCGCCACCGGCGTCGCCATGCTCATGCGCGCGAGCCTCTTCCGCTACACCGCCCAGGTCGCCTCCGTGCTGGCCGCCGGCCTGGCCTCGCTGGTCCTGCTGGGCCTCGGACTCGCCCTCAACCCGCCGCAGCACATCATGCGCGCGGCGCTGGCCGGTGACCGTACCGACCTCGACATCCGCACCATCTGGCTGATCGCGGTGATCGCCCTGGCCGCCGCCCTGGTGACGGCCCTGGGCCTAATCCTGCCCCGCGGCGGGCTGACCCCCTTCTGGGGCCGCTTCCTGGAGATCTGCGAGGGCTTCGTCCTGCTCACCCTGATCCCGCTGACCCTGGCGGTCTTCGACGTGTACGCCACCGCGCGCGCGATGACCAGCAAGTAGCTCCCGGGTACGACCAGGGGGCTCCCGTGCAGGACACCCGGGCCCCGGCTCCACACGGAGCCGGGGCCCGGTTCGTCGTCACCGACGTCGTGGGCCGGAGCGGCTCACTGCACGTCCGGCCCCCCGTTGTGGGCCATCGGCCTCAGATCGAACTCCCCGTCCCGGGCCCCCAGCACGAACGCCCGCCACTCCGCCTCGGTGTAGCGCAGCACGGTGCCGGGGTCCAGGGAGGAACGCATCGCGACCGCCCCGCCGGGCAGGTACGCGATCTCGACCCGCTCCTCGTGCTCCTCCGTGCCCGGCGCGCAGTGCCACTCCACGCCCGAGATGTCGAGCGCGTACAGCTCGTCCCGCTCCCGCTCCTTGCGCGCCTTGATCTCCGCTTCCGTCTCCGCCATCGTGCAGCGAACCCCTTCCCGAGCTAGGTACGGTCCCGCGCTCACCCTAGTGGCCGGTGCGGCCGCGCCAGGCGGCTTCGGCCACCGGGCGTAAGACCCCCCGCCATCTCCTGGTACCCTGAGTGACGGCCGTTTGTGTACGCACCCCCGGAACCGCGTGTTCTGGAGGCCGCGCCCAGCGGATCCCCGCCTCCCGAGTAACGGAAGCTCCCCCGAGACGTAGACCGGGGGCACTCGGTGGCACTCAACAGACTATGAGGAGTACGCGTGTCGCTCGACGCCGCTACGAAGAAGCAGATCATCGCCGAGTTCGGTACCAAGGAGGGTGACACCGGCTCCCCCGAGGTCCAGGTCGCTCTGCTCTCCCGTCGGATCTCCGACCTGACGGAGCACCTCAAGACCCACAAGCACGACCACCACTCCCGTCGTGGCCTGCTGATCCTCGTCGGTCAGCGCCGCCGCCTTCTCCAGTACCTGGCGAAGAAGGACATCCAGCGCTTCCGTGCGCTGGTCGACCGCCTCGGCATCCGCCGCGGTGCGGCGGGCGCCAAGTAGGACTGGTGAGGGGAGCGGTTCCCGGGAGCACTCGGGGACCGCTCCCTTCGTCGTACGTGCGGAACGTGCGGAGTGTCCCTCACGCTTTGTAGTGTGGTAGCACAACGCAGTACGCACGACACGGAACGACGTACGGCGCAGCACGACGACGTACGGCACAGCACGAAGAGCACGACAGAACGACACCACGAGGAGGAGCGCACCTAGCCGCCGCCGGTCCTCGGTAGTGGCCCCCGGGGGGAAGCGAGCCCCGGGTGCTTCGATCGAAGACCGGCCCGCACCGCACGGAGCGCTTCTCCGCCACCGTCCCCCTGCCACACGGGCAGCCAAGGGACGAAAGACGATAAGTAACGGAGAAAACGCTAGTGGAGAACGAGACCCACTACGCCGAGGCCGTCATCGACAACGGCCCCTTCGGCACCCGCACCATCCGCTTCGAGACCGGCCGCCTGGCCAAGCAGGCCGCCGGCTCCGCCGTGGCGTACCTGGACGACGACACCATGGTGCTGTCGGCCACCACCGCCTCCAAGAACCCCAAGGACCAGCTCGACTTCTTCCCCCTCACGGTGGACGTCGAGGAGCGGATGTACGCCGCCGGCAAGATCCCCGGCAGCTTCTTCCGCCGTGAGGGCCGGCCGTCCGAGGACGCCATCCTCACCTGCCGCCTCATCGACCGCCCGCTGCGCCCGTCCTTCAAGAAGGGCCTGCGCAACGAGATCCAGGTCGTCGCCACGATCATGGCCCTCAACCCCGACCACCTGTACGACGTCGTGGCGATCAACGCCGCGTCCGCGTCCACGCAGCTGGCCGGCCTGCCCTTCTCCGGCCCGATCGGCGGCGTCCGCGTCGCGCTGATCCGCGGCCAGTGGGTCGCCTTCCCGACCCACAGCGAGCTGGAGGACGCCGTCTTCGACATGGTCGTCGCCGGCCGTGTCCTGGAGGACGGCGACGTCGCGATCATGATGGTCGAGGCCGAGGCCACCGAGAAGACCATCAAGCTGGTCGAGGGTGGCGCCGAGGCGCCGACCGAGGAGGTCGTCGCCGCCGGTCTGGAGGCCGCGAAGCCCTTCATCAAGGTCCTGTGCCGCGCCCAGGCCGACCTCGCCGCCAAGGCCGCCAAGCCGACCGGCGAGTTCCCGATCTTCCTGGACTACCAGGACGACGTGTTCGAGGCCCTGACCGCCGCCGTCCGCCCCGAGCTGGCCCAGGCGCTCACCATCGCCGGCAAGCAGGAGCGCGAGGCCGAGCTGGACCGCGTCAAGGGGCTCGCCGCCGAGAAGCTCCTGCCGGAGTTCGAGGGCCGCGAGAAGGAGATCTCCGCCGCGTACCGCTCGCTCACCAAGCAGCTGGTCCGCGAGCGCGTGATCAAGGAGAAGAAGCGCATCGACGGCCGCGGTGTCACCGACATCCGCACCCTGGCCGCCGAGGTCGAGGCCATCCCGCGCGTGCACGGCTCCGCGGTGTTCGAGCGTGGCGAGACCCAGATCCTGGGCGTCACCACCCTCAACATGCTCCGCATGGAGCAGCAGCTGGACACCCTCTCCCCGGTGACCCGCAAGCGCTACATGCACAACTACAACTTCCCGCCGTACTCCACCGGCGAGACCGGCCGCGTCGGCTCCCCGAAGCGCCGCGAGATCGGCCACGGCGCCCTCGCCGAGCGCGCCCTCGTGCCGGTGCTGCCCGCGCGCGAGGAGTTCCCCTACGCGATCCGCCAGGTCTCCGAGGCGCTGAGCTCCAACGGCTCGACGTCCATGGGCTCGGTCTGCGCCTCCACCATGTCGCTGCTGAACGCCGGTGTGCCGCTGAAGGCCCCGGTCGCCGGCATCGCCATGGGCCTGATCTCCCAGGAGATCGACGGCGAGACGCACTACGTCACCCTCACCGACATCCTCGGTGCGGAGGACGCGTTCGGCGACATGGACTTCAAGGTCGCCGGCACCAAGGAGTTCGTGACCGCCCTCCAGCTCGACACCAAGCTGGACGGCATCCCGGCCTCCGTCCTGGCCGCGGCCCTCAAGCAGGCCCGCGACGCCCGTCTCCACATCCTCGACGTGATGATGGAGGCCATCGACCGGCCCGACGAGATGTCCCCGAACGCCCCGCGGATCATCACCGTCAAGATCCCGGTCGACAAGATCGGTGAGGTCATCGGCCCCAAGGGCAAGATGATCAACCAGATCCAGGAGGACACGGGCGCCGAGATCACCATCGAGGACGACGGCACGATCTACATCGGTGCCGCCGACGGTCCCTCGGCGGAGGCCGCCCGCGCCACGATCAACGGCATCGCCAACCCGACGATGCCGGAGGTCGGCGAGCGGTACCTGGGCACGGTCGTCAAGACGACCACCTTCGGTGCGTTCGTCTCCCTGCTGCCCGGCAAGGACGGTCTGCTGCACATCTCGCAGATCCGCAAGCTCGCCGGCGGCAAGCGCGTGGAGAACGTCGAGGACGTCCTCGGTGTGGGCCAGAAGGTTCAGGTCGAGATCGCCGAGATCGACTCCCGCGGCAAGCTCTCCCTCGTTCCGGTGATCGAGGGCGAGGAAGGTTCCTCCGACGAGAACAAGGACGACGCCGAGCAGTGACGTCCCGTAGCTCGAAGGTGACGGCCCGCCCCTCCTCGGAGGCGCGGGCCGTCGCCCGTACCCAAACCCTCATCAAGGGCCGGAACGGCATCGGCACGGTCCGCAAGACCACCCTCCCGGGCGGCCTGCGCATCGTCACCGAGACCCTGCCCTCGGTCCGCTCCGCGACCTTCGGCATCTGGGCGCACGTCGGCTCCCGCGACGAGACCCGGGCCCTGAACGGCGCCACGCACTACCTGGAGCACCTGCTCTTCAAGGGCACCGGCAAGCGCAGCGCCCTGGACATCTCCTCCGCGCTCGACGCGGTCGGCGGCGAGATGAACGCGTTCACGGCCAAGGAGTACACGTGCTACTACGCGCGCGTGCTCGACGCCGACCTGCCCCTCGCCATCGACGTCGTCTGCGACATGCTGACCGGCTCGCTGATCCTCGAAGAGGACGTCGACGTCGAGCGGGGCGCGATCCTCGAAGAGATCGCCATGACCGAGGACGACCCCGGCGACTGCGTGCACGACCTGTTCGCGCACACCATGTTCGGCGACAACGCCCTCGGCCGCCCGGTCCTCGGCACGGTCGACACGGTCAACGCCCTCACGGCCGACCGCATCCGCCGCTTCTACAAGAAGCACTACGACCCCACCCACCTGGTGGTCGCCTGCGCCGGCAACATCGACCACAACAAGGTCGTACGACAGGTCCGCGCGGCCTTCGAGAAGGCGGGCGCCCTCACCGACCAGGACGCCCGGCCCATCGCCCCGCGCGACGGCAGCCGTACGATCCGCACCTCCGGCAAGGTCGAGCTGCTGGGCCGCAAGACCGAGCAGGCGCACGTCGTCCTCGGCATGCCCGGCCTCGCCCGCACCGACGACCGCCGCTGGGCCATGGGCGTGCTCAACACCGCCCTCGGCGGAGGCATGTCCTCCCGCCTCTTCCAGGAGGTCCGGGAGAAGCGCGGCCTGGCCTACAGCGTGTATTCGTACACCTCCGCGTTCGCCGACTGCGGTCTGTTCGGCGTCTACGCCGGCTGCCGGCCCAGCCAGGTCCACGACGTGCTGCGGATCTGCCGCGACGAACTCGACCACGTCGCGCAGAACGGCCTGAGCGACGACGAGATCGCCCGTGCCATCGGCCAGCTGAGGGGCTCCACGGTCCTGGGACTGGAGGACACCGGCGCGCTGATGAACCGTATCGGCAAGAGCGAGCTGTGCTGGGGTGAGCAGATGTCCGTGGACGACATGCTGGCCAAGATCGCCGCGGTCACCCCCGACGAGGTCCGCTCCGTCGCCCGCGACATCCTGGGACGGCGTCCGTCGCTGTCGGTCATCGGCCCGCTCAAGGACAAGCAGGCCGCCCGGCTGCACGACGCGGTCGCCTGAAACACCACCGGTTAGGAAGCAGGAACATGAGCAAGCTGCGCGTGGCGGTCCTCGGTGCCAAGGGCCGGATCGGGTCCGAGGCGGTCAGGGCGGTCGAGGCCGCGGAGGACATGGAGCTGGTCGCCGCCCTCGGCCGCGGTGACAAGCTGGAGACGCTGGCGGACACCGGCGCCCAGGTTGCCGTGGAGCTGACCACCCCCGCCTCGGTCATGGGCAACCTCGACTTCTGCGTGCGCCACGGCATCCACGCCGTGGTCGGCACGACGGGCTGGACCGACGACCGCCTCGCGCAGCTGAGGGGCTGGCTGGACCAGTCCCCGGAGACCGGCGTGCTCATCGCGCCGAACTTCTCCATCGGGGCCGTGCTGACGATGAAGTTCGCGCAGATCGCCGCGCCGTACTTCGAATCGGTGGAGGTGATCGAGCTGCACCACCCGAACAAGGTGGACGCCCCCTCCGGCACCGCCGCGCGCACCGCCCAGCTCATCGCCGAGGCCCGCCGGACGGCCGGCTCGGCCCCGGCGCCGGACGCCACCGCCACCGCACTGGACGGCGCCCGCGGCGCGAGCGTGGACGGTGTCCCCGTCCACTCCGTCCGCCTGCGCGGTCTCCTGGCCCACCAGGAGGTCCTGCTCGGCGGCGAGGGCGAGACCCTGACCGTCCGGCACGACTCGCTGCACCACAGCAGCTTCATGCCGGGCATCCTGCTCGGCGCGCGCCGCGTCGTGACCACTCCGGGCCTCACCTTCGGCCTGGAACACTTCCTGGACCTGAGCTGAGCCCCACGACCTCATGCGCGCGAAGATCACCTACCTCGTCACGGCCGCCGTCCTGGTCTTCTACTTCGTCCTGGTCGGCAGCCGCGGCGTGATGCTCATCCAGTCCGGCACGCTCCTCACCGTCACCTTCGGGGTGGCGGTGCTGGTCCTGCCGGTCATCGGCCTGTGGTTCCTGTGGAAGAACACCCAGTTCGTCCGCCGTGCCAACGCCCTCGCCGCGGAACTGGAGGCCGAGGGCGGCCTCCCGGTCGACGAGCTGAAGCGCCTGCCCAGCGGCCGCGTCGACCGCGACTCGGCCGACGAGGTCTTCGCCAAGCGCAAGGCCGAGACGGAGGAGTCCCCCGACGACTGGCGCTGCTGGTTCCGCCTCGCCGTCGCCTACCACGACGCCCGGGACACCCCCCGCGCCCGCAAGGCGATGCAACACGCCATCGCCCTGCACGACGGCCGCCCTGTCCGCACCTGACCGGACGGGCGCGCGTCCCTTACCCGGGCGCGCGCCTTGGTCAGCCGCGTTGGGGCGCCGCCCGGTCAGCCGCGGCGGTTCTCCGCGGCCCACGCCTCCACCGTGTCCGCCGCCCGGTCGAAGGCCGCCGGCCGGCCCAGGAAGTCCAGGCTGTGCGTGGTGAGCAGCGGCGGGGTGTCCTCGGCGGGCCGGTCCTTGCGTACGAGCGCCAGCGCCTGCCCCTGCACCGTCCGCGGCAGCCCCAGCCAGCGCACCGGCTGCTGTACCGTCCGCACGGAGACGACCCGCGTCCACGGCACCGTCCGCGTCACCAGGAAGCCGGTGTGGCGCAGCCCGCGCCCGCTCACCCAGACGCCCGTGCGCAGCAGCCGCAGCGCGGCGGCGACGATCGCCAGACCCGCGCCGAGGACCACCGCGGCGGCGGGCGCGGAGTCGGTCAGCGCGGTGAGAACCGCGGCGAACAGCATGAACGAGGCGAGCAGCAGCACCAGCGCCGCCGCACCCACCCGCCAGGGCCCTGGCCGGTAGGGGCGGCGCCAGCGGTCCGGATCGTCGTACGGCAGCGCACTCTCGGCCGCCGAATCAAAGGTGCGGTCGGCCGTCAGGAAGGGCAGGGGCACGGCTGGTCCTCACTCGGTCCTCACGGGAGCTGTGCCGTGAGGCTATCCGGCCCCGTTCCCGCCCACCAGCCGTGAGCGTCCGGAAGGGTAAGGGCTCCCGGAAGGGCCTGCGCCTCAGTGCCCCTGGGACGCCTGGGACTGCTGGGCCGGTGTACCGGACTGCGTGGAGAGCGCCGGCATGCCGAGGACCAGGGCTCCCACGAGCCCGGCGACAAGGGTGAGGCCCAGCAGCCAGCGCCCGGCCATCTCGCCGGTGGAGGCCCGCCGACGGGGCGGGGGAGTGACATTGCTGCGGAACCTTTCCGCCTCGGCCAGGAAGGCGAAGGGTACGGGCTCGCGCCGACGGAACATCGTGGTCGCCGCTCCTCTCGGGGTCGAAGATCGAACGTGCATGCCTCACCGATACAGACGCGTGAGGGACACAAAAGGTGCCCATGTCCGAAAGAATCTCGGGTGCGTTTTTTGGGGTGAGGGGCCGAAGCCGCGCCCCGGGCCGCGCCGGGTGCCCCGTAAGGTGGTCGGCAACTACAGAAGTGATGGGAAGGACCCCTACCCCCGTGACCACCCCCGAGTCGCTCACGTTCCGCAGTGACGTCACCGTCGAGCTGGTGAAGTCCAGCGCCTCCGACGCCGACGTGCTCTTCGCCGCCCGTGTCTCCACCGCCGGCGAGCAGTCCCTGGACGAGCTGAAGAAGGACCCCGAGCGCTCCAAGGGCCTGATCAACTTCCTGATGCGCGACCGGCACGGCAGCCCGTTCGAGCACAACTCGATGACGTTCTTCATCAGCGCCCCGATCTTCGTCTTCCGCGAGTTCATGCGGCACCGCGTCGGCTGGTCCTACAACGAGGAGTCCGGCCGCTACCGGGAGCTGGAGCCCGTCTTCTACGTCCCCGGCGCCGACCGCAGGCTCGTCCAGGAGGGCCGCCCGGGCAAGTACGTCTTCGTCGAGGGCACCCCCGCCCAGCACGAGGCGGTCAGCGGAGCCCTGCGCGAGTCGTACGAGCAGTCGTACACGGCCTACCAGAAGATGCTCGCCGACGGCGTCGCCCGCGAGGTCGCCCGCGCCGCCCTGCCCGTCGGCCTCTACTCCTCGATGTACGCCACCTGCAACGCGCGCTCCCTGATGCACTTCCTCGGCCTGCGCACCCAGCACGAGCTGGCCAAGGTGCCGTCCTTCCCGCAGCGGGAGATCGAGATGGTGGGCGAGAAGATGGAGGCCGAGTGGGCGAAGCTCATGCCGCTCACGCACGCCGCCTTCAACGCGAACGGGCGGGTCGCCCCGTAGCGAAGCCTTGTTCCCCTGGCGGAACGGATGTACGGGTCAGCCTCGCGAAGTGTCCGTATTGCGGCATTTAGAGAACTTCATCTAGCCTGATCAAACGGACCCGGCACTGCTTGAACCCCCGAGCAGGCAGTGCCGGGCTCCACTTTGTCCTGACTTTCCCGGCACCCCAAGGGCACACCCCGCATCGAGCACCGAGTAGCGTGTTACCCATGGCTCCGACCTCCACTCCGCAGACCCCCTTCGGGCGGGTCCTCACCGCCATGGTCACGCCCTTCACGGCGGACGGCGCACTCGACCTCGACGGCGCGCAGCGGCTCGCCGCCCACCTGGTGGACGCAGGCAACGACGGCCTGATCGTCAACGGCACCACCGGCGAGTCCCCCACCACCAGCGACGCGGAGAAATCGGACCTCGTACGAGCCGTCCTGGAGGCCGTCGGCGACCGCGCCCACGTCGTCGCCGGCGTCGGCACCAACGACACCCACCACAGCATCGAGCTGGCCCGCCAGGCCGAGCGCGACGGCGCCCACGGCCTCCTGGTCGTCACGCCGTACTACAACAAGCCCCCGCAGGAGGGCCTGTACCGGCACTTCACGGCCGTCGCCGACGCCGCCGGCCTGCCCGTCATGCTCTACGACATCCCCGGCCGCAGCGGCGTCCCGATCAGCACGGAGACCCTCGTCCGGCTCGCCGAGCACCCCCGGATCGTCGCCAACAAGGACGCCAAGGGCGACCTCGGCCGCGCCAGCTGGGCCATCGCCCGGTCCGGCCTCGCCTGGTACTCCGGCGACGACATGCTGAACCTCCCGCTGCTCTCCGTCGGCGCGGTCGGCTTCGTCTCGGTCGTAGGCCACCTCGTCACCCCGGACCTGCGCGCCCTGGTCGACGCGTACGTCTCGGGTGACGTCGTCAAGGCCGCCGAGATCCACCAGAAGCTGCTCCCGGTCTACACGGGCATGTTCCGCACCCAGGGCGTCATGACCACCAAGGCCGCCCTCGCGCTCCAGGGCCTGCCCGCCGGACCGCTGCGCTCGCCCATGGTCGAGTGTTCACCCGAGGAGATCGCCCAGCTCAAGATCGATCTTGCTGCCGGCGGGGTACAACTCTGATTAAAGACTTGGCACCACAGGGGCTTCACACCTGAAGAACAACAGAACACACAACAGGACACACAACAGAAGACGCGGGCCACCGGTGCCCGCACCCCACAACGACAACTGCTTCCGCACGAAACGTCATGCGCGCCACGTGCCGTACCGGTACGTGGCGCGCGTGCTGAGGAGAGTCTTTTGAGTCATCCGCATCCTGAACTCGGCCCGCCGCCGCCGCTCCCCAAGGGCGGCCTGCGGGTCACCCCGCTCGGCGGCCTCGGTGAGATCGGCCGGAACATGACCGTCTTCGAGTACGGCGGCCGCCTGCTGATCGTCGACTGCGGCGTGCTCTTCCCGGAGGAGGAGCAACCCGGAATCGACCTGATCCTGCCGGACTTCTCGTCCGTCCGGGACCGCCTGGACGACATCGAGGGCATCGTCCTCACCCACGGTCACGAGGACCACATCGGCGGTGTCCCCTTCCTGCTCCGCGAGAAGCCGGACATCCCGCTGATCGGCTCCAAGCTCACGCTGGCCCTCATCGAGGCCAAGCTGCAGGAGCACCGGATCCGGCCCTACACCCTGGAGGTGGCGGAGGGGAACCGCGAGCGCATCGGCCCCTTCGACTGCGAGTTCATCGCCGTCAACCACTCCATCCCGGACGCCCTGGCCGTCGCCATCCGTACGCCCGCGGGCATGGTGGTGCACACCGGCGACTTCAAGATGGACCAGCTGCCGCTGGACAACCGCCTCACCGACCTGCACGCGTTCGCGCGGCTGAGCGAGGAGGGCATCGACCTCCTCCTCGCCGACTCGACGAACGCGGAGGTCCCGGGCTTCGTCCCACCCGAGCGCGACATCTCCAACGTGCTGCGACAGGTCTTCGCCGGCGCCCGCAAGCGGATCATCGTGGCGAGCTTCGCCAGCCACGTCCACCGCATCCAGCAGATTCTGGACGCCGCCCACGAGTACGGCCGCCGGGTCGCCTTCGTCGGCCGGTCCATGGTCCGCAACATGGGCATCGCCCGCGACCTCGGTTACCTGAAGGTCCCGCCGGGCCTGGTGGTCGACGTCAAGACGCTGGACGACCTGCCCGACCACGAGGTGGTCCTGGTCTGCACGGGCTCCCAGGGCGAACCGATGGCGGCCCTGTCCCGCATGGCCAACCGGGACCACCAGATCCGCATCGTCGACGGCGACACGGTCATCCTGGCCTCCTCCCTCATCCCCGGGAACGAGAACGCGGTCTACCGCGTGATCAACGGCCTGACCCGCTGGGGCGCCAACGTCGTCCACAAGGGCAACGCCAAGGTGCACGTGTCCGGCCACGCGTCGGCGGGCGAGCTGCTGTACTTCTACAACATCTGCCGCCCGAAGAACCTCATGCCGGTCCACGGCGAATGGCGCCACCTGCGGGCCAACGCCGAGCTGGGCGCCCTGACCGGCGTCCCGCACGACCGGATCGTCATCGCCGAGGACGGCGTGGCGGTCGACCTGGTCGAGGGCAAGGCCAAGATCTCCGGCAAGGTCCAGGCCGGTTACGTCTACGTCGACGGCCTCTCGGTCGGCGACGTCGGCGAGCCGGCGCTGAAGGACCGCAAGATCCTCGGCGACGAGGGCATCATCTCGGTCTTCGTCGTCATGGACGCCTCCACCGGCAAGATCACCGGCGGCCCGCACGTCCAGGCGCGCGGCTCAGGCATCGAGGACTCGGCCTTCACCGACGTCATCCCGAAGATCACCGAGGTCCTGGAGCGGTCCGCACAGGACGGCGTCGTGGAGGCCCACCAGCTCCAGCAACTGATCCGCCGGACCCTCGGCAAGTGGGTCTCGGACACCTATCGCCGCAGGCCGATGATCCTCCCGGTGGTCGTGGAGGTCTGACGCACCGTCGGTGTACGTCCGGAGCGGGGCGCCTCGATTTGCATCGGGGCACCCCGCTCCAGTACGTTTACGGCTCCGCCCAACCGGGAACCCCAGCACTTCACGCGCTGGACACGGATGCCCGGAGCGGGTGGGAAAACCGACTCAGAACTTCTGATAAAGTCGGAACCGCCGGAAAGGGAAACGCGAGAGCGGGAACCTGGAAAGCACCGAGGAAATCGGATCGAGAAAAGATCTGATAGAGTCGGAAACGCAAGACCGA